>NZ_JBARMY010000574.1:0-7377 GCF_049802695.1 Mycobacterium sp. | reverse complement strand
GGGTGGGCGCGTCGATCCAGCACGGCAGGTCGTTCAGGAATCCGCGGATCACCCGCACATGAGCCTCACCCAAGGTCCCGGCGCGTTGAGCGGCCGCGGTCGCGGCCAACCGCGGCGGCAGGGGTTCACCGGTCAGCGCGCGGCGCTCACCGAGATCACCGGCTTCCTCGATGCGCCGGTGGGCGTCGCTGCGCGCAATACCCAACCGGTCGGCCAACACCTGGGACAGCTTGCCGCCGATCTCAGCCGCGCTGGCTTGCTCGCGCACGCCGTTGAGCAACGCATGCCGCGCCACCGGCAGCCGCCGGCACTCGGATTCCAGGCGCTCCAACAACGCCAACCGTTCCGGTGTGGTCAACGCATCCAACGACAAATCAGCCAGACCGGAAACGGCGTCGCGCAACGCGTCGAACGCGGCGACGATCTCCTCGCGACTGCTGACTGCCATACCCGAAGACTATCGGCGACCACCGACAAGAAACCCCTGAAACCGCAGTGACGTAAGGGGTTTGATGGAGGCGATGTCAAAATTCGGCCATCGGCAGGAAAGACAGGTAGTGCGCTACGCGTGCCGACCGGCGACGGCCGACCCTAGATTGCATTCATCACACCCGCTCGAACACGGAGAGAAACGAGCCGATGACCACTTTGCTGGACGTCTTCACCGCGATGTGGCTGGTGTTTCTCGCGGTCGGTGTCTACAACCTGCAGTCGTGGCTGGAGCGCTGGGACGGTCAGCGCCGTGCCGACGACTAAGTGTCAAGCGTCGCTCACAACGTTCCCGGGCGCTCCGTGTAGCGCTTGCGCTTCTCAGCGTCGACCTGGCCGCCGAAAACGCTCTCGGCGCCCAGCCCGCGGCTCAGCGCCTCGAAAGCTGCTTGCGGCAGCAGCTTTTGAGCCAGCCTCACCGCGTTGAGCGAGCGCGGAACCATCACGCGGGCTTTCGGTTTGGTGATCAGCGCGGCAACGGCCCTGGCGACGTCTTCCGGTTCGGCGTTCTTCATTCCCCGCAGGCCACTCAAACCGGCGATCATGTCAGTGTTGACCAGAGTGGGAAGCACCGCAGAGAAGCGCAGACCGCTGCCGCGGTTCTCCAGGCGGACGGTGTCGGTGAACCCGAGCACGGCGTGCTTGGTGGCGCAATAGGTGGCGATCCCGGGCGCGGGCACCACAGCGCCCAGCGAAGCGATATTGATGATGTGACCGTGGCGACGGGTAAGCATCCGTTGCGCCGCCAGCTTGGTGCCCAGAATCACGCCGTAGACGTTGACATCGAGCAGGCGCTGAGTGGCGGCGTCGGCCTCGCCGAGTGCGCTGCCCACCGCGATGACGCCGGCGTTGTTCACCAGCACGTCAAGTGGCCCCAGCGCGTTTTCGACGCTATCGAGAAAATCGGTGAAGGACTGCCGGTCCGTCACGTCCAGCCTGCGGTGCACGTCGAGACCCAACCGGCTTCCCGCCGCATGCACCGCCGATTCGTCGACGTCTCCGATCGCGACCCTGGCGCCCGAATCACGCAGAACGGCGGCGGTGGCCAACCCGATGCCGCGGGCCGCGCCGGTGATGGCCACCACTTTCCCGACCTTGCCCTTACCAGACACAGGGCGAATCATGTCACGCGACCGGCTGCTGCCGACCGCGTCCCAGCCGCGGCGCGGCCGCGGTATGAGCTTCGTGCGGTAAGAATGACAAGTGTCCGATCCGACCGTGCTGCTGTTGTCGACGTCCGACACCGACCTGATCACGGCGCGCGCCAGCGGCGCGAACTACCGGTGGGCCAACCCCGCGAGGCTGTTGACCGATGAGCTGCCGGACCTGCTCGCCGGCGCCGACGTCGTCGTGGTCCGGATCCTCGGCGGCTACCGGGCCTGGGAGGACGGCATCGACGCCGTCCTGGCCAGCGGCGTGCCCGCCGTTGTGGTGAGCGGCGAACAGTCACCCGACGCCGACCTGATCGAACGGTCCACCGTGCCGGCCGGCATCGCACTGCAAGCCCACATCTACCTGGCACACGGCGGGCTGCCAAACCTGCGGCAACTGCACGCTTTCCTGTCCGACACCGTGCAGATGACAGGCTTCGGGTTCACCCCGCCGCAGAGCACTCCGACCTGGGGGACGTTGCCTCGGCCCGATGTCGGCAACACCGGCCCCACCATCGCGGTGTTGTACTACCGCGCACAACACCTCGCCGGCAACATCGGCTACGTCGAGGCGCTGTGCGCGGCGATCGAAGCCGCCGGGGGCCGCGCGCTGCCGGTGTACTGCGCGTCGCTGCGCACCGCCGAATCCGACCTGCTGGAAACCCTGACCCAGGCGGACGCGATGGTGGTCACCGTGCTGGCCGCCGGGGGAGTCAAACCCGCGACGGCGACGGCCGGCGGTGACGACGAAAGCTGGGACGTCGAACACCTGGCCGCCCTCGACATCCCGATTCTGCAGGGCCTGTGCCTGACCAGTTCACGCCGGCAATGGCACGACAACGACGACGGGCTCAGCCCGCTCGACGTCGCCACCCAGGTGGCTGTTCCCGAATTCGACGGACGCATCATCACAGTCCCGTTCTCCTTTAAAGAAATAGACGACGAGGGGCTGATCGCCTATGTCGCCGACCCGGAACGCTGCACGCGGGTGGCCGGCCTGGCGATGCGACATGCAGAGCTGCGCCGTATCACCGCCGCCGACAAGCGCGTCGCCGTCGTGTTCTCCGCATATCCGACCAAACACGCCCGCATCGGCAACGCCGTCGGGCTGGACACCCCGGCCAGCGCGGTGGCGTTGCTGAAGGCGATGCGCGAGCACGGCTATCAGATCGGCGACGTGCCCGGCGTCGAGGCCGACGACGGGGATGCGCTGATACACGCACTGATCGAACGCGGCGGCCAGGATCCCGACTGGCTCAACGATGGGCACCTGGCAGGCAACCCGATCCGAGTGTCGGCAGGTGACTACCAAGCCTGGTTCGCGACCCTGCCGGCGGACCTCGCCGACGCCGTGCAGCAGCACTGGGGCCCGCCGCCGGGAAATTTGTTCGTCGACCGAACCCACAACCCCGACGGCGACATCGTCATCGCGGCCATGCGAGCCGGCAACGTCGTGCTGGTGGTGCAGCCACCGCGTGGTTTCGGGGAGAACCCGGTGGCGATCTATCACGACCCGGACCTGCCGCCCAGCCATCATTACCTGGCCGCCTATCAATGGCTGGGACGGAGATTTGCGAACAGCTTTGACGCCCACGCCATCGTCCATCTGGGCAAGCACGGCAACCTGGAATGGCTGCCCGGCAAGACCCTTGGGATGTCCGCGGCCTGCGGGACCGACGCCGCGCTGGGCGACCTGCCGTTGATTTACCCGTTCCTGGTCAACGACCCCGGTGAGGGCACTCAGGCCAAACGGCGAGCTCACGCCGTGCTCGTCGATCACCTCATTCCGCCGATGGCCCGCGCCGAAACCTATGGTGACATCGCGCGTCTGGAGCAGCTGCTCGACGAACACGCCGCCGTCGCCGCGCTCGACCCGGGTAAGCTGCCCGCCATCCGCCAGCAGATCTGGACGCTGATCCGGGCGGCCAAGATGGATCACGACCTGGGCCTGACCGAGCGGCCCGCCGACGAGTCGTTCGACGACATGCTGCTGCACGTCGACGGCTGGCTGTGTGAGATCAAAGACGTCCAGATCCGCGACGGCCTGCACATCTTGGGCCAAACACCCACTGGGGAAGCCGAACTCAATCTGGTGCTGGCAATTCTGCGGGCCCGACAGCTGTTCGGCGGTGAACACTCGGTGCCCGGTCTGCGGCAGGCGCTGGGCCTCGCCGAAGACGGCACCGACGAGCGGTCATCGGTCGACGACGCCGAAGGCCGGGCCCGGGCGCTGGTCGAAGCGCTGCAGCACAGCGGCTGGGATCCGGGCGCCGTCGATCGGCTCACCGACGACCCGGACGTCGCCGCTGTGCTCAGGTTCGCCGCCACCGAGGTGGTACCGCGGCTTTCCGGTACCGCCGACGAAATCGAGCAGGTGTTGCGGGCTTTGGACGGCCGCTTCATCCCGGCTGGACCGTCCGGCTCTCCGCTGCGCGGGCTGGTCAACGTGCTACCCACGGGACGCAACTTCTACTCCGTCGATCCTAAAGCGGTGCCGTCCAAGCTGGCGTGGGAAACCGGTGTGGCACTGGCCGATTCGCTGCTAGCGCGCTACCGCGAGGACTACGGGGCCTGGCCGCGTTCGGTGGGCCTGTCCGTATGGGGCACCTCGGCGATGCGTACCGCGGGCGACGACATCGCCGAAGTGCTTGCCTTGCTGGGGGTCCGGCCGGTGTGGGACGACGCGTCCCGGCGGGTGGTCGGGATGACACCGATCTCGCCTTCGGAGCTCGGTCGCCCCAGGATCGATGTGACGGTGCGGATCTCCGGGTTCTTCCGCGACGCCTTCCCGCATGTGGTCACCATGCTCGACGACGCGGTGCGCTTGGTCGCCGACCTCGACGAATCCGGCGAGGAGAACTACGTGCGCGCGCACGCGCAGGCCGACTGGGCGCAGCACGGCGACCAGCGGCGTTCCACCACACGGATTTTCGGTTCCAAGCCGGGCACTTACGGCGCGGGTCTGCTGCAGCTGATCGACAGCCGCAACTGGCGCGACGACGCGGACCTGGCGCAGGTGTACACCGCGTGGGGCGGGTTCGCCTACGGCCGCGGCCTGGACGGCCGGCCGGCAACCGACGACATGAACCGTCAGTACCGGCGCATCGCGGTGGCCGCCAAGAACACCGATACCCGCGAGCACGACATCGCCGACTCCGACGACTACTTCCAGTACCACGGCGGCATGGTGGCCACCGTGCGGGCGTTGACCGGCCAGGCGCCGGCCGCCTATATCGGCGACAACACCCGCCCCGACGCGATCCGCACCCGCACATTGTCCGAGGAAACCACCCGGGTGTTCCGCGCGCGGGTGGTCAATCCGCGCTGGATGAACGCGATGCGCCGGCACGGCTACAAAGGCGCGTTCGAGATGGCCGCGACGGTGGACTACCTGTTCGGCTACGACGCCACCGCCAAGGTGATGGCCGACTGGATGTATGAAGAGCTCACCGACCGCTACGTGCTGGACCCGGAGAACCGAAAATTCATGTCGGAGTCCAACCCGTGGGCACTGCACAGCATGGCCGAGCGACTGCTGGAGGCCGCCGGCCGCGGAATGTGGGACCAGCCACAACCGGCCACCCTCGACGGCTTACGGCAGGTGCTGCTGGAAACCGAGGGCGACCTCGAAGGCTGACGTTAAGTTTGAGTCATGAGCACAACGAGCCCCACCTTCGCCGATCTCGCGAAATCCGAGTACGTCCTGCTGACCACCTTCACCAAGGACGGCCGGGCCAAGCCGACGCCGGTGTGGGCGGCCGCCGATGGTGACCGGCTGCTCGTCATCACTCAAGAGAAGTCCTGGAAGGTCAAGCGCATCCGCAACACCCCGAAGGTCAAGTTGGCGGTCTGCGACATGCGCGGCAACACCAAGAGTGCGGACGTCGAGGGGATGGCGACCGTCCTGGACAAATCCCACAACGGCGCCGTCTACGACGCCCTCGTCAAGCGTTACGGCCTGATCGCCCGGGTGTTCAACTTCTTCAGCAAGCTGCGCGGCGGCATGCAGAACAACGTCGGTCTGGAACTCAGACCGCTCCCAGGTGTGCTCTGAAAAACGCGAAGACCCGCGCCCACGCGTCCTCGGTGGCGGCCGCGTTGTAGCCGAAGCCAGTGATCCGCAGCAGCGGCTGCGCGGGCAGTTTGTTCGCGAAGGCGTGGCCGGCGCCCGGATAGACCTTGACGTCGTTGACGATGTTCTTCTGCTCGAGCACCCGTTGCAATTTCTTGGGTGCTCCGATGCCCGCCGGATCGCGGCCACCGAAACTGGCGACGATCGGGCACGCCCCGTCCAGGGTTTCGCTGAGGTCGCGCGGCAGCGGAGTGCCGTAGAACGGCGCGGCGGCGGCGAAGCCCTGAGGGGACATGACCAGCGCGAACTGGCCGCCCATGCAAAAGCCCGCGATGCCGACACGGCCGGAGCAGGCCGTGTCGTTGAGCAGGTGATCGCGGGCAGCCAGAATGTCGTCGAGTGCACGGCCCCGCTTCGTCAGCAACTCGCGGAACACCCGGGGGATGCAGCGCGCCCGGCCGCCGCGCGCGTACAGGTTGGGAGTCAACGCGAGGTATCCGGCGGCGGCGATGCTGTCGTTGATGGCTTGTACGTCCGGTCCGTAGCCGAACAGGTCGTGAATCACCACGACGCCCGGCCACGGTCCCTGCCCGTCGGGAACACTCAGCAGCGCGTCGAACCGGCCGGCGGGGGCGTCGATCTCTATGGTCGTCACGTCAGACATCTAACCGCGACACGCACGCCGACGGAACTCCGGTGGCCGTCGTGGACGTTGGCCTCTCATGGTGTGGCGACTTTTCCTCGGCTACGTCGTGGCCGAACTGACGGTGCTGGTGGTGCTGGCGTCGACGATCGGGCTCGGTCGCACTCTGCTGGTGCTGGTCGCAACCTTCGTTGTCGGTGTCGTCTTGGCCGGATCGCAGGTCAAGCGTCAACTGGTCCGGTTACGGTCCGGGACGGTCACCGCCCGCGGGGCGCTGACCGACGGCGCTTCGGTGGCCCTGTCGACGGTGCTGATCGTGGTTCCCGGGCTGGTCACCAGCGCGCTGGGGCTGCTGCTGTTGTTCCCGCCGACCCGCGCCGCTGTGCGCCCGCTGCTGGTCGGACTGGTAGCGCGCAGCACCGGCCTGCCGCTGATCGCGGTGGCCGCCACCAGCGCGGGCCGGTATGCGTCGAGCCGTTACCACGGTGGTCGCCCGGAAGGCCGCGGCGTTTACATCGACGGCGAGGTCTTGGATGTCACAGACGTCCCAGACGACCCGGATGTCGTGCCGCGCGCCGTGCTGCGGCGGCCGGAATAGTCGACCTAGTTTTCTGGCGTGACGACACTGCTGCTCAACGGTCGGGTGCACAGCCCGTCCCACCCCGACGCGACCGCCATGGCGGTCCGCGACGGCGTCGTGGCGTGGCTGGGCAGCGACGGCGTGGGCCGTGACCAGTTCCCGCAAGCTGACGTCGTCGATCTCGACGGCGGCTTCGTTGCACCGGGCTTCGTGGACAGCCATATCCACCTCACCGCCACCGGGCTGTCGCTCAGCGGGTTGGATCTGCGCGCCGCCCGCTCGGGTCGCCATTGCCTGCAACTGATCACCGAGTACGCGACGGCGCATCCGAATGAGCCGGTCTGGGGTCACGGCTGGGACGACTCCTCTTGGCCCGAAACGGCCCCGCCGAGCACGGCCGACCTCGACGAGGTGCTCGGCGATCGTCCCGCCTATCTGGCGC
>NZ_JBARMY010000573.1:0-1886 GCF_049802695.1 Mycobacterium sp. | reverse complement strand
CGTTCCAGCACGAAGCGGTGCACGTTGAGATGCGTGACGTCTACGCGACTGATGTGGAGAAGGATCGGTTTAATTCATGGCTTCGGGGGGAGCGGCTCGATCCCGATGAAGAGGCTGAGTGGTGGCGGCCGTGGTCCGACTTCATGAGGGATAACGGAGAAAAAGGTAAGACGCTCAAACGGCTCCGTATTGTTTCTGAGCCGGTCACGGACTACATTCGCTTCGAGTGGCACGACGCCGCTGAGCTTGTTCGAGCCGGTGAAGATGTCCGTTGGCTGCCGCGACGGAGAGCGTCGCCGCTCTTGCTGCCGGGAAATGATTACTGGATGCTGGACCGTCGGACAGTAGCATTTACCCATTTCTCGGGTGACGGCCACGTGCTGGGGCATGAGGCTACATCCGACCAAAGAATCGTGCGAATGTGCGCGGCCGCGTTTGACGAGGCCTGGGAGGTGGCGGTCCCGCACGCCGAGTACACTCCTTCGTGAGTTGACCGGACCAGTTGGACAGGCTCGTAAGGCGCTCGGCGCCAGGCTTCGCGAGATCCGAAAGGACGCGCAGCTCACCGGGCGCGCCCTGTCCCAGGCTTGTAATTGGCATTACACGAAGATCAGTAAGATCGAGCACGGCGTCACGACGCCGAGTGAGCTGGACATCAGGTCGTGGTGTCGGGTATGTGACGCACAGGACCAGGTCGCCGACCTTATTGCGACTGTGCGTGCCGTCGAGTCGATGTATGTCGAGTGGCAGCGTCACATGCGAGCCGGCCTAAAAGGTTCGCAAGCTCAGTCCGTACCTCTGTACGAGCGGACGAAGCATTTCCGGGTCTACGAGAACGCAGTTATCCCTGGTTTGTTGCACACTGCGGAGTACGGCACTGCGATCCTGCGATTTTGGCACGATTTTCTCGAGCTCCCTGATGATGTCGACGATGCCGTGGCGACTCGTATGGCGCGACAGCATATCTTGTATACCGGTCGCCGGAGGTTCTCGTTCGTATTGGAAGAGCAGACGCTGCGAACCAGAGTGGGTGATACCGATGTGATGGCCGGACAGCTTGATCGGCTGTTGGCGGTGATGTCCTTGTCGCGGGTGAGTATCGGTATCATTCCGGCGGCCGGGGAGCGGCTCTGCCTCACTCAGGGAAGCTTCTGGATTTTTGACGAAGAGCGCGTTGAGGTGGAAAACGTCTCGGCCGGGCTCGACGTTACCCAGCCGCGTGAGGTGGCGGTCTTTGGCAGAGCGTTCGCCTTGTTGCAAAAATCAGCGGTCTACGGGCAGGCCGCGCGAGAACTGATGCAGCAGGCCATGTCGATACTGTGAGTACGGCGAGCCGCCACAGATTCGCCGCGTGACCGGTGTGGGCAAGCGGGTCGCCGTCAAGTCCGGTGAGTGGTCATTCACCTGGGAGCGTCCCGCGACCGAGTCTGAGGCTGCGGGGTTGTGGTCGGGCCGGTGACCACGAAGACAACGGTGCTGCCGGGGGTGATCTCACCCGCGGCAATGGTGCGGCACAGTCCCAGCATCGCTTTGGCGACGTAGATCCATTCGAGGGCTATCCCGTGCTGGTCGCGGAAGCGTTGGATCAGCGCGTCGTGCAGTTCGGGGTCGTTCTTGCGGCGGTAGGTCGCGCGATCCAGGTAGTGCAGCCGCATGCCGTCCCCGACCGCGGCTGCGAGCCCGTCGTTGAACGGGCGCTCCTCGCCCCGGATCACCCCGATTGTGCCGAAACCGAACAACTGGCCTGCCGCGGCGACCGCTCTGATGTGGTTGGAGTAGGCGCCGCCGAATGTCAACAGTGTTGCCGCGCCCGCTGTCCGTGCGTCGTCGAACTGGTACTTCAGCTTGCGCCACTTGTTGCCCGGCAACCGCGGATGGGTCAGGTC
>NZ_JBARMY010000572.1:0-39190 GCF_049802695.1 Mycobacterium sp. | reverse complement strand
CCGCGTGCGGGCGGCCCGAGTCATGCACGCCGCTGCGGCGGATGAACGTCATGGCGCGGGTTTTCAGCCGCCAGCCTTCGGCGGTGCGCAGGTAGGTGTCTTTGTAGTAGCCGATCCGCATGTCATGGGTGGCATGTTCGATGAAGCACAACGGTTGCGTGCCGCTCGCGGAATCACCGTCAACGTCGACCACCGCGGTCCCGGTGAGGAACAAGCCCTTCGGCGCCGCAGCGACCAGCTCGGGGAATCTGTTCAGCCGGTAGGTGTCGCCGAAGGCACTGTAGGTTCCATCGGAAGTGAAGACTGCGATGAGCCCGCCGATGTCTTCCTGGGTGATGGTGACCGCGTAGCGGGCCAGCAGCTGCTGAATCTCCACCAGGTCGTCAGTTCTTGTTGGCATACACCTTGCCGCCTTTCATGACGAAGCTGACCTTCTGCGTAACACCGATGTCAGACAACGGGTCGCCGGGAACCGCGATCACGTCGGCAAGGAGGCCTTCGGCGAGCCGGCCGCGATCGGTGACATTGATCAAGTCGGCGGCAGTCACCGTGGCCGCCCGCAGCACCGCCAGCGGTGACAAGCCCCAATCCACTAGGGTGACAAGCTCGTCGGCGTTGCGGCCGTGCGGTATTGCGGGAGCGTCGGTGCCGACCGCGATCTTCACGCCGGCTTCGTAGGCGGCCAGGATCGATGTGCGCGCCTTCGGGAACATCTCGGCGGCTTTGGCCTGCAGCTCGGGCGGGGCGTGCGAGACGTCCATGCCTTCGGCCAGCCGGCGGGTGGACACCAGGAACGTGCCGTGCTCGACCATCGTCGCGATCGCCTCGTCGTCGACGAGGAAACCGTGCTCGATGCAGTCGATCCCGGCTTGCACCGCATGCTTGACCGCGTCGGCGCCGTGGGTGTGTGCGGCGACCCGCAGCCCGCGCCGGTGTGCCTCGTCGACGATTGCGCGCAGCTCCTCGTCCGAATAGTGTTGCGCGCCGGGCGGGCCCGTCAGCGACATCACCCCGCCCGAGCAGCAGACCTTGATCAGCGCAGCGCCGTGCTTGATCTGGTAGCGCACCGCTTTGCGGATCTCGTCGATCCCGTTGGCGATGCCTTCCTCGACCGTCAACTCCAGCACGTGCGGGGCGAAAGCGGCGAACATCGTCGGGTCAAGGTGCCCGCCGGTCGGCGTAATGGCGTGTCCGGCCGGCACCACCCGGGGCCCGTCGATCCACCCCGCGTCGATGGCCTTGCCCAACGCGACGTCGAGGAGATAGCCGCCGGTCTTGACGAACAGTCCCAGGTTGCGCACGGTGGTGAACCCAGCGCGCAAGGTGCGACGGGCGTTGCCGACCGCACGCAGCATCCGCGTCGGCGGGTCGTCCTGCACCTGGGATAGCCCGGGTCGTTCCCCCCGGCCGCCCATCAGCAGGTTGACTTCCATGTCCATCAATCCGGGCAGCAGCACCTGATCGCCCAGGTCGACTACCTCGCCTTCCTCCGCGCCTCCGACGCCCACGATCCGGTCACCGTCGATCCGCAGGATCCCGGGCGACACGATTTCGCCCGCGTCGACGTCGAGCAGCCCGGCGGCCCTGACGGTCAACACGAGTCAGATCACCGGCTCCCGAACCAACTGCACCCAGGCCGCACCACTGTCGGGCACCCGGGGCTGCTTCCATGCCTCGATCGGAAACGACACCATGATCAGTGACTGCATCAGGTGCATGAGGCTGCGCGCCTCCTCGGGCAGATCGTCGAGCGGATACTGGTCGCAGTAGGCGATCACATCGTTCAGGCGCGGGAACGCGACGTCGTAGAAAGCCTGCATCTCGGCCATCGACGAGGCCAGTCGCTTGGCGTAGCGCTCAGGTTCGGTGGCCAGGTCCCAGTCCGAGAACAGCTCCAATTTGGCGAACTCGGCAGGCAGATTACTTGCTGTGGCCATTGTGGCTGTACTCCTTGACGTAATCGCCAGCCACCTTGTGCAGATGGCGGAGAAGGATTTCCTGGTCGCACAAGGGGAAGTCTTTGACGACCTTCGTGCCGATCATGGTCTGGGTCGCTTCCAGGGTGTTGGCGTCTTGCAGCGCGTACTCCTTGAACGTCACCGCAGCCAATTCGTGCGCCAGCCGCTCCCGAGCGTTGCGCGGCGGCACGAAGTACAGACTCGTCTCGAAGATGTGCTTGTCCACGGCCGTCGGCCAATAGTGATAGGTCAGGAACCAGCCCGGCTCCCAGATCAGCAGCATGAGGTTGGGGAAGAAGTGCCAGGAGTCGATACCCCATTGCGGAATCCGTTTCGGGTTGACCCCGGGCGGCAGCTCACCGAGCTTCTCAATGACCTCCGGCTTGTCCCATGGCCCGAACAGGCCGCTGCGCAGCACCTGGTCCATCGGCTTGACCATGCGCAGGTCCGCGGGCGGTGCCTGACCGCCCCAGGTGGAGATCATGCCGTGCGGGCTGTCCAGCTCGTAGTACAGCGCCTCGAAGCCGTGCTTCATGATCTTGGCGGCTTCGTCCTTGGTGTACTGGCCCTGGTGCAGTACCGGCGCATGGTAGAACTCGGCGAACGCGTCGATGAACAGCTTCCAGTTGCTGTTGACCTCGGCTTTGTAGGAGTAGACCTCGGTCATTTCGTGGAAGGGGTAGCCCTGGATGCCTTTGGCCAGTGACCCGAGGTATTCAACGAGTGGTTTTGCCTGCTGGTCGAAGTTTATGAAGATGAAACCTTCCCACACCTCGCACCGGACGCCCACCAAGCCGTAATCGCCCTTGTCGACGCTGAAGAACTCATCCTCTTGTTGAATAAACGTCAGGTCACCGTCGAGGCTGTAGCGCCAGGCGTGGTACTTGCAGGTGAACTGCCGGCAGGTGCCGGAGGTCTCCTCATGCGGATAGTCGTTCCACACCAGTTTGTTGCCGCGGTGGCGGCACAGATTGTGGTACGCCTTGACCGACCCGTCCTTGGTCTTGACGATGATCACCGACATACCCGGGCCCGCCGACGGCAGTTCTTTGGTGAAGTAGCTGCCGGTGCGCGGCAACCGCTCCACTCGGCCGACGTTGAGCCAGGTCCGCTTGAAGATCGCGTCGCGTTCGGCTTCGAAGAACGCCGGATCGACCGAGTCGGTGTAGTCGACCGGCGCCGTCCCGAGTTCTGGATACTGCTCGGTCCAGCTCCCGGCATCCGGCTTGGCAAAATGTGGCACCGTCCTACCTTCCTTTTCTTTCACCGTTTCCGTCTACCTCGACTTCGACGCCGAAGGTGTTCAGGCCCATCGCAAGGGCCGTGTAGCCCCCGACGGTGAAGATCAAGTCCATGAGCTGCTTCTCGTCGAGCCGCTCGCCGAGCGCAGTCCAGGTCTGGTCCGACAGGTTGGTTTTTCCGTCGAGTTCGTCGACGGCGCCCAGCACCACGCGGTAGAACTCGTCGGCGGCGTCACCGGTCTGCGCCGCAGCGATGTCGGCGTCGGACAGTCCGACGCGCTTGCCGATGTTGACGTGGTGGTTCCATTCGTATGCGCAGTTCCGTCGGTGGGCGACTCGCAGGATGACCAGCTCGCGCAACCGGGGCGACAGCGTCGAACGGGTCAGCAGATAGCCGCTGAACCGCAGGAACGCACGGCACAGCTCGGGGTGGCGCGCCAGGGTGGCCAGGATGTTGCCGGCATCCCGCGCGTTTCTCCGCTCTTCGGGTAGGAAGTCGGCGACTGCGCGGGTGGCAGCGTCATCCCACTGATCCGCCGTCAACGGCGCAAGGCGCATAGCAGGCTCCTCGCTTTGGAGAATTGTATTCTCATATTTGACCAACAGGTTTTCATGTTCGGTTAGATTGGTCAACAGCAGCGGAATCACCCTGGGACGACGCCCTCCGGGGTAACGGGTCCGAGGCCTTCCGCGTAACGTCGTTGGCAGTTGCGGCCACTCTTGCAGAATGTTGATTCTCGTGTTCCGAGAAGCTAATTTTCATTAGAGGGACCCTGCCGGCCTCGCGGTGGCACCCAACGGAAAGGACCACCCGGTGAACAAAGAAGACATGATTTTGATCAGCGTCGACGACCACACCGTCGAACCACCCGACATGTTCAAGAACCACCTGCCCGCGAAATACGTCGACGACGCGCCGCGCCTGGTGCACAACGCCGACGGCTCGGACACCTGGCAGTTCCGCGACACGGTGATCCCCAACGTCGCGCTCAATGCGGTCGCAGGCCGTCCCAAGGAGGAGTACGGGCTGGAGCCGCAGGGCCTGGATGAGATCCGCCCGGGCTGTTACAACGTCGACGAGCGCATCAAGGACATGAACGCCGGCGGCATTTTGGGCTCGATCTGCTTCCCGTCGTTCCCCGGCTTCGCCGGACGCCTGTTCGCCACCGAAGACCACGACTTCTCGGTGGCCCTGGTGCAGGCCTACAACGACTGGCACATCGAAGAGTGGTGCGGCGCCTATCCGGCCCGGTTCATTCCGATGGCGCTGCCGGTGATCTGGGACGCCGAGGCGTGCGCCGCGGAAGTGCGGCGGGTGTCTAAAAAGGGTGTGCACGCGCTGACCTTCACCGAGAACCCGGCCGCGATGGGCTACCCCAGCTTCCACAACGACCACTGGAAGCCGCTGTGGAAAGCGTTGTGTGACACCAACACCGTGATGAACGTGCACATCGGGTCCTCGGGCAGGCTGGCCATCACGGCGCCGGACGCACCGATGGACGTGATGATCACGCTCCAGCCGATGAACATCGTTCAGGCGGCCGCCGACCTCTTGTGGTCCAAGCCGATCAAGGACTACCCGGATTTGAAGATCGCGCTGTCGGAGGGCGGCACAGGCTGGATTCCGTACTTCCTGGAGCGAGCGGACCGGACATACGAGATGCACTCGACGTGGACGCACCAGGACTTCGGCGGCAAAGTGCCCAGCGAGGTCTTCCGGGAGCACTTCCTGACGTGTTTCATCAGCGACAAGGTGGGTGTCAAGCTGCGCAACATGATTGGCATCGACAACATCGCTTGGGAAGCCGACTACCCGCACAGTGACTCGATGTGGCCGGGTGCGCCCGAGGAGCTGTGGGATGTGCTCAGCCTGAACGACGTGCCGGACGACGAGATCAACAAGATGACGCACGAGAACGCGATGCGCTGGTACTCCTGGGAGCCGTTCACGCACATCACCCGCGAGCAGGCGGCAGTCGGCGCGCTCCGCAAGGCCGCTGAGGGACACGACGTCTCAGTCCAGGCGCTCAGCCACCACAAGGACGCCAGGTCGGGCTCGTCGTTCGCGGACTTCGCGGCTAGCGCGAAAGAACTCACCGGCAACAAAGACTGAGCACGCACGCCGCCGGAACGCGAGTGCGCCGGCGACGATGCAGAGCGAAGCGATGAGGAGGAGCGGCGCCTTAGGTAAGCCGGTGCGTGCTCTCGAGCGAAGGAGATTGAGCAGTGCCCGGCGGTGGAATGAACTTCGAGCTGACCGACGACCAGGAACTGATCCGTAAGTCGGTCGCCGAACTGGCGTCGAAGTTCGACGACCACTACTGGATGGAAAAAGACCAGGCCCACGAGTTTCCGGCCGAGTTCTATCAGGCGATCGCCGACGGGGGCTGGCTCGGTATGACGATCCCCGAACAGTACGGGGGCCACGGATTCGGGATCACCGAAGCCACGCTGCTGGCTGAGGAGGTGGCCAAGGCCGGCGGCGGAATGAACGCCGCCAGCTCCATTCATCTGTCGATCTTCGGCATGCACCCGGTGGTGGTGCACGGATCCGACGAGCTCAAGGCGCGCACGCTGCCCCGGGTGGCCACGGGCGAACTGCACGTGTGCTTCGGAGTCACCGAACCCGGCGCCGGTCTGGATACCTCGCGGATCACCACGTTCGCCAAGCGGGACGGCGACCACTACGTCGTCAACGGCCGAAAAGTGTGGATTACCAAGGCACTCGAGTCACAGAAGATCCTGCTGCTCACCCGGACGCAACCGTACTCCGAGGTCAGCAAGAAGACCGACGGTATGACGCTGTTCTTCACCGACCTCGACCGCGACCGGATCGACGTTCGGCCGATCCGCAAGATGGGCCGCAACGCAGTGAGCTCCAACGAGCTGTTCATCGACGACCTGCGCATTCCGGTAGAAGACCGAATCGGCGAGGAAGGCAGGGGGTTCAAGTACATCCTCGATGGGCTGAACCCGGAGCGGATGCTGATCGCCGCCGAGGCGCTGGGGATCGGTCGCGTCGCGCTGGACAAAGCGGTCAAGTACGGCAACGAACGGCACGTCTTCGACCGCCCGATCGGCATGAACCAGGGCATCCAGTTCCCGCTGGCCGACTCGCTTGCCCGCCTCGACGCCGCCGAGCTTATCCTGCGCAAGGCCACCTGGCTTTACGACAACGGGAGACCGTGCGGGCGGGAAGCCAACACCGCCAAATATCTGTGTGCGGACGCCGGCTTCACCGCTGCCGATCGGGCGCTGCAAACGCACGGTGGAATGGGTTATTCCGAGGAATATCACGTGTCGCGCTACTTCAGGGAAGCCCGTCTGATGAAGATCGCACCGGTCAGCCAGGAAATGATCTTGAACTTCCTCGGATCGCATGTGCTCGGGCTGCCGAGGAGTTACTGATGGCACAAGGTAATTCGCATCGGAAGTCACCGTTTGACCTGACCGGACGATCCGCGCTGGTCACCGGGGCCGGCAGCGGGATCGGCGCAGGCGTGGCCACGGCGCTGGCCGCCGCGGGCGCCGCGGTGCTGCTAAGCGACGTCAACGAACAAGCGGCTTCGGCGGTAGCGGAGCGTATCTCGGCTGATGGCGGCAAGGCCGAGGGTATCGAGCTCGATGTGCGTGACCGTGCGGCCGCAGACGATGCGGCGGCGCGGGCCGCCGGTCTGGCTGACGGAGCACTGCACATCTTGGTCAACAACGCCGGGGTGACGGCACCGGCGATGTTCGCCGACCTGACCGACGAGACCTTCCGCCGACTACTTGACGTCCACGTCATGGGTGCTTTCCACTGCAGCCAGGCCGCGTTGGGATATCTGCCCACCGACGGTACCGGGCGCATCATCAACGTCACGTCAGCGGCGGGGCTTACCGGCACGCTGGGCCAGGTGAATTATTCGGCGGCCAAAGCCGGAATCATCGGCTTGACCAAGTCATTGGCGCGTGAACTGGCACGCAAGAACATCTTGGTCAATGCGCTTGCGCCGCTGGCGGCCACCCCGATGACCGAGACCATCCGCACCAACGAGAAGTTCGCGGCCAACATGATGAATCGGATACCGCTGCGGCGCTGGGCCGGGCCAGACGAAATCGCTCCCGTGTTCGTCTTCCTGGCGTCCGACGCGGCCTCGTATATCACCGGTCAGGTGCTGCCGGTGGACGGCGGCATGGTGATGTGATGCCGGAATCCGGGGCGCCGCTGGCCGGAATCACCGTGGTGGCCTTGGAGCAGGCAGTCTCCGCTCCGATGTGCACGCGGGTGCTCGCCGATTTCGGGGCACGGGTCATCAAAGTGGAGAACCCGCAGGGCGGTGATTTCGCCCGGCACTACGACGATGTCGTCAACGGGCTTGCCGCCCACTTCGTCTGGGCCAACCGGGGCAAAGAGTCGGTGACCCTCAACCTGAAAAGCGCAGCAGGTCTCGACATCTTGCATCGGCTGCTCGACCGTGCCGATGCGCTGGTGTCCAACCTGGCGCCGGGGTCGACAGCCCGGCTCGGTCTGGCGCCGGCCGACCTGGCTAAGCGCCACCCGGACGTGATTGCGCTGGAGATCGACGGGTACGGGCCCGGCGGTCCGCTGTCGCACAAGCGGGCTTACGACCTGCTGGCGCAGGCGGAATCGGGTGCGTGCGCCGTGACTGGTTATCCCGGCACACCGGCCAAACCCGGTCCCCCGATGGCCGATATCAGCACCGGCCTTTACTCGGCGCTGGCGATTTTGACTTTGCTGTACTCCCGGGACTGCCGGCCGGATGCGGGGCAACACGGCAACGCCGTCGCGGTCAGCTTGTTCGACACCATGACCGATCTGATGGGATACCCGCTCACCTACACCCAGCATTCCGGTGTCGATCAGCAGCCGTTGGGCATGAGCTCGCCGGCGGTGGCGCCCTATGGCGCTTACCGTACCGCCGACGGCCAGACTGTAGTACTCGGCACCACCAATAACGATGAATGGCAACGACTTTCACGCGAAGTACTGCAGCGCGACGACCTGGCTGACGACGGCCGGTTCGCCTCCAACGCCGGTCGAGTCGCCCACCGCCACGTGCTCGACGAGGCGATCGGTGAATGGTGCGCGCGCCACGACCTGGAACACGTCCAGAAGACCGCCGATGCCGCCGGGATCGGCAACGCGCGCTTCAACGTGCCCAGCGAGGTTCTCGCGCACCCGCAGCTGACGGCTCGGAACCGCTGGCGGCAGGTCGACACACCCGTGGGGCCGATCTCCGCGTTGCTGCCTCCGCCGGTCATCTCCGGCTACCAGCCGGCCATGGGACCGGTGCCCGGGCTGGGTCAGCACACCGACTCGGTGCTGACCGAACTCGGCGTCGCCGCAGAGCAGATCGCCGCGTTGCGCGAGCAAGGCGCTATCGGACCGACCTGTCCGTGATATCCGACGAGCCCGTGCTGCTGTGCAGCAACCGAAACGGCGTGCGGACGCTGACCTTGAACCGGCCGCAGCGCAAGAACGCGATCAACCGCCAATTGTGGATCGAGTTGGCGGAGGCGCTGGTTGCGGCGGGTCGCGACCGCGGTGTGCGGGTCGTGGTGATCACCGGCGCCGGCGGCGCGTTCTGTTCCAGGCGGACATCTCGATCCCCGACGACAGTCACCCGGTGCACAAGCTGCAACTGCTGACCGACGTGGCGCTGGCCCTGCACGAGCTACCGGTGCCGACCATCGCCAAGGTCACCGGTGTGGCCGTCGGTGCCGGCTGGAACCTGGCGCTGGGGTGCGACTTGGTGGCTGCGACCCCCGAGTCGACGTTCTGCCAGATCTTCGCCAAGCGGGGATTGTCGATTGACCTCGGCGGATCCTGGCTGCTACCAAAAATCGTTGGCTTGCAACAGGCCAAACGGCTGGCGCTGCTGGCCGAGACCATCACCGCCGACGAAGCCCTGGCCCTTAGTCTGGTGACGTGGCTGGTGTGGGCGGTGGAGATCGACGCGGTGGCCAACGAGGCGCGGGCGCAGGTGGGTAACTTCGCCACCGTGGACGCCGCTGAAGCCTATGCGGCGTTTGCCCAGAAGCGGGAGCCGTCGTTCACTGGGAGGTGGGCGGTGCCCAGATCGGAGCGGAAAGATGCGTGAGACGGTGATCGCCGAAGCGGTTCGCACCCCGGTCGGCAAACGCAACGGAGGACTATCCGGCCTGCACCCGGCCGACTTGTCTGCGGTGGTGCTCAACGAACTGATCGAACGAACCGGCATCGACCCGGAAGTCGTCGACGACGTCATCTGGGGTTGCGTGTCGCAGGTCGGTGACCAGTCCAGCAATATCGGTCGCTACTCGGTGCTGGCCGCCGGCTGGCCGGAGAGCATTCCCGGGACGACCGTCAACCGCGCGTGCGGCTCCAGCCAGCAAGCCCTGGACTTCGCCGTGCAGGCGGTGATGTCCGGACAGCAAGATGTCGTCGTCGCGGGCGGTGTGGAAGTGATGAGTCGGGTGCCGTTGGGCGCTGCACGCGCCAGCGGTATGCCTTACGGGCCCAAAGTGCTGGAACGCTATAACGATTTCGGGTTCAATCAGGGGGTCTCCGCGGAGAAGATCGCCGAGAAGTGGGGGTTCTCCCGCGGTCGGCTCGACGAGTACTCCGCGTTGTCCCACGAGCGTGCCGCCGCCGCGCAGGACGGCGGCGCGTTCGATGCCCAGATTGTGCCGGTGTGGGTCGACAATCAGCGGGTCGCGGCCGACGAAGGTGTGCGGCGCGGCACCACAGTCGAGAAGCTGGCCGGCCTGAAACCCGCGTTCGCCGACGACGGTGTTATCCATGCCGGCAACTCCTCGCAGATTTCCGACGGGGCAGCGGCCCTGCTGGTGACGACAGACGCCATGGCGCTCGAGCTGGGATTG
Source organism: Mycobacterium sp. (assembly GCF_049802695.1). GTDB lineage: Bacteria > Actinomycetota > Actinomycetes > Mycobacteriales > Mycobacteriaceae > Mycobacterium. Next base: position 29,124 of record NZ_JBARMY010000572.1, on the reverse strand, counting down.
ACGCCGATCGTGCGATATCGCGCCGGCGCGGTCACCGGCGCAGATCCGGTGCTGATGCTGACCGGTCCGATTCCGGCCACCGAGAAGGTGCTGGCCAAAGCCGGTGTCGCGCTGGACGAGGTCGGGGTGTTCGAGGTCAACGAAGCGTTCGCGCCGGTGCCGCTGGCCTGGCTCGCCGAAACCGGCGCCGACGCCGACCGGCTCAACCCGCTGGGCGGTGCGATCGCGCTGGGCCATCCGCTCGGTGCGTCCGGCGCGGTCTTGATGACACGGATGGCGTATCACATGCGCGACAACGGTATACGTTACGGACTGCAGACCATGTGTGAAGGCGGTGGCACTGCCAACGCCACGCTGGTGGAGCTCGTGCAGTAGCGGGCCCGGGGCGCACGTTGACGCGAACCGGCCGCTATGGAAATCTAATGTTCACTCTTGAGAGGAACATTCTCAAATGCGAGATTCGTCGGAGGGAGCGCATACATGGTGAACGACGTCACCGCGATGGACTTCTTCCGCGACGAGCAGCTCATCGGCGATCCCTACCCGTATTTCGACGCCCTACGGCAGCGGTGCCCGGTCACCCGCGAACCGCACCACGGGGTGGTGATGGTGACCGGATGGGACGAGGCGTGTGAAGTTGCGACCAACGCCGACACGTTCTCCTCCTGCATCTCGGTGACCGGTCCATTTCCCGGCTTCCCGGTGCCGCTCGAGGGCGACGACGTGACGGAGCTGATTGCGCAGCACCGCGACAAATTGCCGTTCAGCGACCAGCTGCCCACCCTGGACCCGCCGACGCATACCGATCATCGCGCGCTGCTGATGCGGCTGATCACGCCCAAGCGCCTCAAGGAGAACGAGGACGCCATGTGGGCGCTTGCCGACCAGGTCCTCGACGACTTCCTGGCGCCCGGTGAAGGGGAGTTCATCAAGGGCTTCGCCAGTCCGTTTACTCTGCTGGTGATCGCCGACCTGCTCGGCGTGCCCGAGGAGGATCGCGACGATTTCGTCCGCGGGCTGCACCGCAATGTCGGCGGCGGTGTCGGCGCCACCGCCGACAAGACCTTGGCGCACAGCCCGCTCGAGTTTCTGTACGGGACATTCGGTGACTACATCGAAGACCGCCGCCGCGCACCTCGTGACGATGTGCTGACCGGCCTGGCCGCCGCGACGTTCCCGGACGGCTCCACACCGGACGTCACCGACGTCGCCCGGGTCGCCACCAATGTGTTCTCGGCAGGCCAGGAAACCACGGTGCGACTGCTCGGCGCCGCGCTGCAGGTCATTGGCGAACGCTCCGACATCCAGCAGCAGCTGCGCATCGACCGCAGCTTGGTGCCCAATTTCATCGAAGAGGCGTTGCGCATCGAAAGCCCGGTCAAAGGCGACTTCCGGCTTTCCCGTAGAACCGCGACAGTGGGTGGCGTCGACATCCCTGCCGGCACCACACTGATGGTGGTCAATGCGGCCGCCAACCACGACCCGCGCCGATTCGACGAACCGGGCACCTTCGACCCGGCCCGCAAGAACGCGCGACAGCACATCGCGTTCGGGCGGGGAATTCACAGCTGCCCCGGCGCACCGCTGGCGCGAGCCGAAACCCGGGTGGCGATCGAGCGTCTGCTGGATCGGACCGCCGACATCACCGTCTCGGCAACCAAGCACGGTCCGGCAGGCAACCGCCGCTACCAATACGTCCCGACCTACATCCTGCGCGGCCTGACCGAGCTGCACCTGGAATTCACGCCGGCCGGAGACTCACGGTGAGGGTTGCGGTCGACGAAGAGCGGTGTCGCGGGCACGGTGTGTGCGTGACGTTGTGCCCGGAAGCGTTCCGCCTGACCGACGACGGATACGCCGAGGCGTACCTGGCCGACGTTCCCGCCGACTTGGAGAAGGCCGCGCAGGAGGCGATCGATTGCTGTCCTGAGCAAGCCATCGCTGAAAGCTGAATCCGCCTGTCATCGAGGAGAATCCGTATATGGCAAAAGGCTATGTCATCTTGACCGAGGCCATCAACGATCTGGAGGGCATGAAGGCCTACGGGCAGGCCGCGGGCGCGGCGATGGCCGGTGTAGGGGTTCTCGCTGTCGACACCAAACCTCAGGTCCTCGAAGGCAACTGGCACGGTAATCAAACTGTCGTGCTGGAATTCGACTCGGTGGAAGCGGCTCGCGAGTGGTATGAATCCGAGGCCTACCAGAAAGCGGCGAAACTGCGGCAGCAGGCTGCCGACACCAATGCCGTCATCCTCAGCGGCTTTTAAGGATCGACTGGCTGGCCGCCGGCTGCAATGCCTCCTGCGCTATTCCTCGACCGAGATGGCCTGGCGGGGACACTGACGCACGGCGTCTTGCACCGCGTCTTGATGCTCCGGCTCGACGTCCGGCTGCAATATTGAAAGCGTGTCGTCGTCGTTGAGTAGGAACACGTCGGGGGCGACGCCCATGCACACCCCGTTGCTTTCACAGAGGCCGAAATCTACATGAACCTTCACTTTGCCAGCCCCCTCAACGCAGGACCTTCACCGGCACGTTGTGGTAGCCGGCGACGTTTTGCATATGGACACGTTGCAGCCCATCCCAATCCACCTCGTAACGGGGCATGAAGTCGAGCAGCTTTTCCAGCGCGATCGCGCTTTCCATTCGGGCCAGCGCGGCACCCAGGCAACTGTGTATTCCGTATCCCAGGCCAAGGTTCTGCGCCTGGGAACGGTCGCGATCGATGTCGAACACCTCCGCATCGGTGAAGGCCTCCGGATCGCGGTTGGCCGATGCCCCGATCAGAAACACCGGCTTGCCGGCGGGAATGGTGCCGCCGCTGACGTGTGCCTCTTTGAGCGTGTAGCGGACGTTGTATTGCACCGGCCCTTCGTAACGCAGTAATTCTTCGACGGCGGCCGGGATCTTGCTGCGGTCCTCTTGCAGTATCTGCCATTGGTCGGGATTACGCGCGAAGATCACCGCCGCGTTGCCGACCAGCTTGGTGACTGTCTCGGCGCCGGCACCACCCAAAAGGACGGCGAAACCGGTGATCTCGATGTCGTCGAGCTTACGCAACTGGCCGTCGTCCCCTGGGATCTCAGCGGCGATCAACCGGCTGATCATGTCGTCCTGCGGCTCTTCGCGTCGGTGCTGAACCAGCGTGAAGTAATACATCGCGCTGTCGATGTTGGCCTGCATGCCCGCTTCGCCGGCCGCCACTTGCCCTGGCTCCCGGTGCAGGCTGGTGTCGATCCAGTGGCGCACCTGTTGGCGGTACTCCTCCGGCACACCGGCCATCCTGGTGATGACCTCGACCGGGAAAGGCCCGGAGAAGTCCTGCACGACGTCGAACTGATCGGGATTGGCCGCGCTCAAATATTTATCGACCGTTTCGAGCACCGTTTCCTTCTGCGACTGAATAGCCCGCGGCGTGAATGCCTTGTTGAGCAGGCTGCGCATGTGCCGGTGCTCCGGGGGGTCCATGAAGATGATCGATTTCTGCGGCACGTCGCCGGTCCGAACCATCGCCAGGTCGCAGCCGCGGGCCGACGAGTAGGTCTCATGGTCTTTGAACGCGGCGGCCACATCCACGTGGCGGGTCAGGGCGTAGAAGTCTTCTTCCTCGCTGTAATACAGCGGTGCTTCCTCGCGCATTCGCCGGTAGATCTCGAACGGGTTGTCGAAGAACTCCTCGGAGAACGGATCAAAAACGACCTTCGGTTTCGTCATGGCATCTCCTCAGCGCGGGCCGGCGGCTAAAACCGTTACGACGGAATGCGTGACTGTAACGCTAACGGTAGATCATTCATCGCGAGCGCAAAACACCTGAGTCAAACCTGCAGCGCCTTTTCGATGAGGTCGTCGAGCGCGCCGAGGTGACTGCCGAGTTGGCCGACGATGTTGCGGGCCACCGCGACGTCCTTGCCGACGAACTCGCCGGCCATCCGTGCGAACGCCTCCACCGAACCGCCGGCCGCGACCAGGTCCAGCACCCGACTGGACGCGCTGCCGTGCGGAAGTGCGGCCAGCAACGCCGACTCCGGCACGTCGAGCCGGGTGCCCAACCCGATGGCTTCCGAGAGCAGCCCGAGGTGGGCGGCGAACATCGCATTGTTGATCAGCTTGACCTTCTGCCCGGCGCCCAGCGGGCCGACGTGCAGAACCGGGTCGCCGTAGCAGCTCACTACCGGGCGCACGTTTGCGACTGCGTCATCGGCTCCGCCCACGAACAAAGTCAGCGCACCGGCCGCCGCGTTGTGCGGGCCGCCGCTGACCGGAGCGTCCACGACGGCCACCGCTGCGGCGCGCGCGGCGATGGTCTCGACCGTCCTCGGGCTGCTCGTGGTGTGCACGACCAGGGTGGAACCCGGAATCATCGTCTCGAGCAGTTCAGTGCCAAGGCAGACGTCGAGGACCTGTTCGTCGGTGAACACGCAGACCACGACGACATCGGCCTCAGCGCTCAGGTGCGCTACGTCGGCGACTCCGGTGGCGCCCAAATCCGCGGCAGTCGACCGCTTCTCGGCGGACCGGCCGAGCACTCGCACGTCGTGGCCGGCCTCGACGAGACGAGCAACCATGGGGCGCCCCATCCGCCCGGCGCCGATGAACCCGATTGTCACCGCGGGTGTTTCATCAGCCTGAGAGCGGCGTCAGCTGCCGCCAGCACGGCACCCCCGTCGGCCGATGCGTGCTCGGCGATGTCGACGACGAGGCGAACATCTTTCTGCAGCAGCGGACCTGCGTGACCGGCAAGGCCGTCGATGCCACCGGACCCGCCGATCACGTTCCACGCGAAACTGCTTCCACTGCTGCGGGAGATGACTTCGGTGAGGCGTTGCGGTGAGACGCCGAGCACCTTTCCCAGGGCAAGCGCCGAGGCGGCCGTTCCGGCGTTGGCGGTGAACAGCAGATTGTTCAGCAGCTTGGTGGTCTGACCGGAGCCGAGCTCGCCGAGGTGCACGATCGGATCCGCATAGGTTTCGAAGACGGGGCGGCAGCGCTCGACAGCGGCCGTGTCCCCGCCCACCATCACCAGCAGCCGGCCCTCCGCCGCGGCCGGCCCGCCTCCGCTGACCGGCGCGTCGATTACCGAAACATGCTGTTTCGCAGCAATTTCAGCGAGTGCGCGGACGGTATTGGGGTGCACCGTACTGTGCACGGCGATCACGCTGCCCGGCTTCAACGTCGAGAGCACGCCGTTCTCGCCGCTGGTCACCTGCTCGATGTCGGCGTCCCCGACGACGCACAGGCAGACCAGATCACTGTCGACGGCCAGCTCGGCGGGCGACGCGGCGGTCTGGGCGGCAGTGTCGGCGTACGGCTCCAATGTTGCCGGCCGGCGTGCCCATAACGTCGTCGGGTAGCCGGCGTCGACGATCCGCCTCGCCATGGGTCCGCCCTGGCTGCCCAACCCGATGAATCCGACATGCATCAACCGGCCTCCAAATCGGCTTGTCTTTTCTGGGTCGTCAGCTTCGCGACAGCGGGACACTCCCGCGCGACGACACATTCTTCGGCGAAGGACAACACCTTCAGGTGATACGCCGCGGCGGTGTGGCCGAGACTAAGATTGTGACCAGCGCCGGATTGCTCGTTGGTGACAAATCGGGGCGCCGCGGCAAACATCGCGCCGATCTCCGCCAGCGCCGCGGCGTCGGACTGCCACACTCTTTCGTGATCGGCGACGCTGAACTGCACCGGCACCCGCACTTGGGCGGCCAATGCCGGGAAGTCGATACGGGGCCAGGCGGTGACCATCGCTGCCTCGTAGGGCGCCCCGGTGGCCGAATTCGTGATGCCGCCAAGCACATCGGGCGGGTACAGCTGGGAGGGATGCCAGAGCAGCTCGCCCAGTCCAGGAGGACGATAGGTCGGGCTCGCGGACTTCAATACGTCGCGGGCAGCAGGGTGGTAATGCCTTCCGGTACCGGCCATCTCCATGCCGAGCAGTCCGGCGCCGCGTTCATCGGCGGCCATGCGCAGCGCAAGTTCACAGCCGTTGGAGTGGGCTACCACGAACAAGCCTGCGCCGCCGGGCCATTGGCCGACGATCCGGTCTACGGCCGCGTAAGCAAGACTGACCCGCTGCTCGGGCAGCGCAATCGCCTCGGGATAGGGCGCTGAACTGCCGTAGCCGGGCCGATCGAGTGCGACCACCGTGAAACCCAGCGCAGCGCCCAGCCGCAGCAGCGATAGGGCCGGGTGGCCGGGGCAATCGAAGTACGCGGCGGTCGTGCCCCCGCCGTGCAAGGCCAGCACCACCGCACGGGGCCGCGGTGCTTCGGCAACCAAAGCAGACATCGGCACACCGTCGACGATCACTACGCGGGGGCGCGGCTGGGTCATGTCTCGGCCCGCAGAAGCAATACGCCGCCGGGAGTGAGGCCTCCGCTGCTGACCACACCGACTCGGGCGTCGGCGACCTGGCGCTCACCGGCTTCACCGCGCAGCTGACTGACCGCTTCGTGCAGCAGGCCCATGCCGTGGGTACGGCCGTGCGACAGCTGACCGCCATGAGTGTTCAACGGCAACAGACCATCTCGGGCGATGTTCTTGCCGCCGTCCAGAAACTCCCTGGCCTCTCCGATTCCGCAGAAGCCCAGCGCTTCCAGCCAAGAGAGGCAGTTGATGGTGAACCCGTCGTACAGTTCGGCGACATCGACATCTTGCGGCTTGAGCGACGTTCTCGACCACAGGTGTGCCGATTGACCCAGCACCTGTGGCTCATGCGTCAAAGTGCTCTGGTCCCAATCGATCCGCTCGACGATCTGGGTGCCCACCGCTTCCACCAGCACCGGCGGTTTCGGCAAGTCACCGGCCGCGTCGACCGCGGACACGATGACCGCGACCGACCCGTCGCAGGGCACATCACAGTCGTAGAGGCCGAACGGTGTCGTGATCGGTCGCGCGTTCAGGTAGTCGTCCATCGTCATCGGGGACCGGTAGACCGCGGTGGGATTGAGTTCGGCGTTGGCGCGCTGATTGAGCGCAATCCAGCCCAGCGTCTCCTTGGTGGTGCCGTAGCGATGAAAGTGGCGCTGCGCGTTCTGAGCCAGCGTATGGGCGGCCGACGTAGCGCCGAACGGCCATTGCCAGCTGGTGGTGCGACCACCCGCCGGGACGATATTGCCCTGCTTCATCAGCTCGTTGAAGGTGGCCTCCCACAACGTCCGATAACACAGCACGTGGCGGGCCAGGCCACCGGCCACGGCGAGCATCGCGGCGATCACCGATCCGACCGGGCCGAAGGTTTCGATGCCGCCGTTGTGCCATACCGGCCGGATTCCCAGCGCGGCTTCCAGCGCCGTCACCCCGCCCTCCCCGAAGCCGCCGAGGTTTCCTCCTCCGGGGTAGGTGGACAACCCGTCGATGTCGTCGAGTGTCAGTCCGGCGTCGGCGATCGCGGCCGCACACGCTTGCATAGTCAACTGCAGTGGCGGCACCATTAGGCGGCGGCCGATCTGTGACATGCCGATCCCGGTCAGCGCAACCTTGTCCTCGAATTTCTCCCGGGTGCGCATCGGGCGGATGTGTTCGTGGAACCGATCCGGCGCGATCTCCTCTTCGGGCAGCGGACCGAGCTCGTCGTCAGTGGTGAGACGGAACAACGGCAGCCACACGTCTTCGATCTGCTCGAAGACCACTTCCACTGACCGGCCAAGCTCCAGCCGGTCCGGATCACAGTTGATGATGTTGGTGGTCAACCGGACCCGCGGATCTTCGGCGATCGCGACCTGCGCCACCACGTACGGGGCGGGCATTCCGGGCAGGCTGAATCGGTGATTGACGGTGAAGCCGGCCAACGTCGCGCGACCGGAAACGGGTTGCACGTCCAAGTGATAGGAGCGGCAATACCGGCAGACCGGCGCCGGCGGATGGATCAGCGCGCGGCAATCGGTGCACTGCTGGAACCGCAGCTGCCCGTCGGCGCCTGACTTCCAGAAGAATTCGTTGTCGAGGGTGAGCAGCGGCAGCGGACGGCCCGGTGTGGCGCCGGTCAACGCTCGAACCCCCACTCCGCCTCGTTCTCTTCGGTTTTGAGGCTCAGTACGGCATCGCTCGCAGCGCTCGACGGCACCACACCGTTGCTGGGTCGGCGCTCACCGATCTCCATGATCGCGTGCACGGGGCAGTCCAAAAGCGCGCGCATCACCGCGTCATGGTCCGCATCGGCGACGGTGCCGTCGCCGATCAGCGAAGCGTAGCCCCAGTCGTCGAGTGAAAAGTATTGCGGCGCATGCTTGGCGCAGATACCGAAGCCGTCACAGCGGGTGCGGTCGAGTTTCACCGTCATCCGATCGCTCACGCAGGCGTCACCGCCTCCACCTCGTAGGGCCGATCAGCACTGTAGGGCCCTACCCCGCACGACTCGCAGCGATTGTCGAGATGGCGAGCCACCTCGTCCGGAAACTGATCGAGCAGGCTGCCGGCGGTGTTCGTCGCGGCGTCCAGCGTCGCGCAGGCACCTCGACCGCGCAGCACCACCGACCAGCGCCGCAGCCGGGAAACGTCTTCCGCGGTGGCCACTCCGTCACGCAATGCAGCTGCGGCTGCGGCCATGGCTGCGGTGCCGTTGAAACACGAGCCGCACTGGCCGGCGTTTTCCCGGTCGAAATAGCCCAACACCGAGGCGGCGACCGCGACCGGACAGTCGTCGGTGAGGACGCAAATCGCCCCGGCGCCCAGTCCGCTGCCCAGACCCCGCAACGTCTCGTGGTCCAGGGTGGCGTCGAGCACCGTGCGATTGAGCAGCCCGGCGAAATACCCGCCCATCAGCACTCCGCGAACCTGGTCGGGCGAAACACCATGAAAGGCAATGAGTTCAGGGAACGGCAACCCGTGCGGAACTTCGTACAGACCCGGCGGCCGACCGCCACCGGTGATCGTCACCAGGAACGTGCCGGGCGACTGTGATGTGCCCTGGCTGCGGAAAGCTACCGCGCCATGCTCATGCAGGAAAGGCAGATTGGCCAGCGTCTCGACATTGCTGACCAAAGTCGGTAGCCCATCGACGCCGGCTTGGAACGGTCGCGGCGGTTTGTCCGTCGGCTTGACGGGGCCGCCGTTGAGCGCCCGGACTGCAGCGGTCTCCTCACCGGCAACATAGCCGGGGTCGACCAGTCGCACCGTGACCATCGCGCCGCCGAAGGTAGTCGAATCGAGTTCGTCCAGTGCCGTTTTCACCGCCTGCGCCGCCTGCGGGTCGGACACGTAGACGACAGCGCGGTCGGCGGCCACGACCGCAGCGGCCAAGCGTAACCCATCCAGAACCAGGTGCGGACGGTGACGCAGCAGCCAGCGGTCTTTGATCGAAGCCGGTTCACCCTCTTCGCCATTCGCGATCGCGACGGTGCGGGTGCGACCCAGGCGTCCGTTGTCGCGCACCGTGCGCAACTTTCGTCCGAGCGGAAAGCCCGCACCGCCACGGCCCACCAACCCGCTGCTCTCCACTTCGCTAAGCAGCGCATCGAGGTCGGTGAGCGGCCGGTAGCCGCCCGACTCCCGGTATTCCGAGTAGCGTTCGGCATCCGTGCGTGCCGGGTTGCGCAGCAGCCGGGGAATGCCGCCGGGCCAGGCGGCGACGGTGACGCTCGACGGCGCGGCGGTTTCCATCAGACGTTCCCCACCTCGAGCCAAGCTAGGCTCAGCCTCATGCGGACTGCGGTGGTGCGCGTCAACGTCGATCCTTCCGGAATGCTCACTTCCGCGCAGTTAGGCCAAGGCATCACGGCGCTCCGAAAACTCGCCGGCGACGCCGGCGCCGACCTGCTGGACAACGACCTCGAAGCGACGGCGTCCACTCGACGCGAAGTGCAACTGCTGATCGCGGGCAGCGACGGCGACGCCGTGCAGAAGATCGCTGTAGAGCTGTGCCGCAGAGCATTCAGAGTTTTCGGCACGGCGCAGGTGGCCGGGGTGATCACCTACATAAGTAGGGGAACCGATGACGACGCCCACGGCGTGCTCGCCGGATTCGGGCTCACTGGCCAGATCCGACGAGTGCCGGACGCCGACGGCTTCGACGTGGTGCACGTGACGCTGCGCGAATCCGACCTGGAACGCGTACCGGAAAGCAGAATCCACACCGCGCTGGAGGCGTCGCTCAACTGCGAGGTCCGCATCGTCACCTGCTGAACGCAACGCCGGCATCACGATCCTAGAAAATCCAGAATCGGTGGCGCGGCCTGCACCCAGGTGTCGAACATGTTGAAGTGTTTCACCTTGCCCGCGGCGCGCTCCTCGGAGGCGCGTTCCCACGCATCCTCAGGCCACGGCGGGTCGATGAGCTTGGACCCTCTGATCAAACAGCTCACTTCCAGAGACGTCCGCTTGGGATGGTCCCAGTCGTTTTCGCCGCCGCGGATGATCAAGGTGGGGACCTGGACCCGATCGAACATCTCGTCTTCGACACCGGGGATGGTCTGCCCGGGCTTGGACACGAAGGCATTCAGCCAGCGCAGCATCACCTTGAGGAACTCGTCCCGGTCGAGGTCGAGGAACCGTTGCTTGTTGTTCGGATTCTCCTCGACGCGCTCGCGCCACTCCGGCACTTTCAGCAGCCCCTCGACGCCCGCTCCGCGGGCCGCGAGAATGCTGGGGACGATGTAATACGAACCGAGAACGAAGGTTCCGTAGATGCCGCCGACGATGTTCCACACCACCAGCTTCGTGACGAGTTCCGGGTAGAGCATCGTGGTCACGATCGAATCCCGTGCTCCGCCGGAGCCGCCTGCGAGGATGCACGGGCCCTCGCCGAGTTCGGTCAGCAAGCGGTGCAGCGTCTCTGCTCGCATATGCGACTCGCTCTGACCGTAGAACTGCACGTCGGAAGCCCCGCAGTTGGGCCGGTCCCACAACAGCACCCGGTAGCCGCCGTCGACCAGCGCCTCTGCCAGCGGGCGCAGGCCATTGATCTCCTTGCCGAATCGTCCGCCGGGCGTCAGGACGATGAGCTCACTTGCATCGCCCAAGATCTCGTATACGACGTTGCCGCCGTTGACTTCAATGGACGCCACCGGATGCTCCTGTGCTCACGCCATCACCAGAACATCGTTGCCGACGACCCGAACCGGGTAGGTGCGAATGCTCCACTCCGGTTTGACCGCGGTAGTGCCGGTGGCGAGTTCGAATCCCCACTGGTGCCAAGGGCAGTAGATGTATTCCAAGTCGCGCACCATGACCGAGTCACCCGCGGCACTCTCGTCGACGACGGTGTGGCCCCGAACGCGGCCTGAACACAACGGGCCGCCCTGGTGGGGGCAATAGTTGGCGATGGCGTGGAAGGCGCCGTTGACGTTGTAGACACCCACGCCGTGGCGGCCGATCGGCACCAGTTTGTGTGTGCCGGGCGGAATTTCGTCCACCGTCGCGACAGTGTGCTCGCGTCCCTGGGCGAGCCGGGGCCGTTTGGTCTCTCCGGGCATTCAGGACACCCGTACCTGGCCCTCGAGCACCGGAACGGTTTCCGGCAGGTGGTAGGTCGCGATGCCGTTCTTGTACATGACCGCCTCACGCGCGGCTTTGGGCAGGTGCTTGATCAGCCAGCGCGGGTCGTCGAACGTCCAGTGCGGGTAGTCCGATGAGTACAGCAGGATCTTGTCGCACTCCATCCACTCGAGCGCACGCGTCAGCTCGGTCTTGTCCTCCGGGTAATCCAGCGGCTGGGTGGTGAATTTGATGTGGTCCTTGAGGTACTCCGACGGCTTGCGTTTGATGCTCATCCGCGACTTACGGGCTTGGTAGATGGCGTCCATCCGCCACATCAGCGGCAGCACCCAGCTGAACGCGTGCTCGACAAACACGATCCGCAACGCGGGAAAGCGGTCGAAGACGCCGTCGAAGATCAGGCTCATCACCTGGTTAGCAGCCAGCAGCGAGTAGGTGACCATGAAATCGTGGTTGTAGCTGGGCAACCCGACCGGCGGCATCGGCAGCATCTCGTAGCTGCTGCGCGAGAGGTGACAGCTCACCGTGATGTCGTGCTCGGTGGCGGCCGCCCAGATCGGGTCGTACATCGGGTGACCCCACGACGGGCGCGGCTCGGCCTTGATCAGAATCTGCGCCATGTACGGGTGGCCGGCCCACCGTTCGATCTCTGCGGCGGCTCCCGTCGGGTCCTCGATAGCCGCGCAGATCGAACCCCGCCAGCGCTCGTGCCAGTTGTTGTGGCTGTCGAGCCAGTGGTGGGCTTGCCACTCGTTGAGCGCGATCGTCATCGCCTGATGGGCTCCCGGCAAACGGGGAGTGCGGCCGGCCGGTTCGAGTATCGCGATGTCCGACCCGGCTTCCATAATCAGCTGCCGGAACGCCATATCCGGGTCGCTGCCCGGGAATTCCCCGTCCGGCGGGAAAGTGTCCACGCGCATCGCATAAGCGTGCGCATAGTCGGGTGCGTCGTAATAAATCAACTCACCTACGCGGTGGTCGAGGAAGTACTTACTACGCCACGGCTCCGGAATGTACTGGGCGAGCTCACCGCGCTTCGGCACCGGGTGGACGTCGGAGTCGACGCACCGGACGGCGATACGTTCGGCAGCCGGCACCCGCTCTTGGAAGTGAGTCAGCGTCATCGTGGTCTCCTTGCTTACTCTCTACTGTGCAGCGAGGCTGGCCGGAATGTCTATGCCATAGAGTGCGGCCGCGTTGCGCCAGCACAACTTGTCGCGCTGCTCGGCGCTCAGTGCGCTGGGTAGTCGCGTCGCATCAGCGTTCTGCCAATGCGGATAGCTGGAGCCGAACATCACTTTGTCGTCCTTGGCGGTGAAGCCGAACCACTCACCGGCGAACCCGGCATCCCCCGGTCCGTCGAGGCTGCCCTGAATGAAGTACACGTGCCCGGGCAGGTAGTCACTCGGTATCCGCGGCGCCCACGGCGTCTGCTCCAAATGCGGCCGGCCGAAAGTGTCCATCCGCCAGATGAACGGGGTGATGAAATCAGCGGCGCCGTCGGCCCACACGAATTTCAGTGCGGGAAATCGCTCGAAGACGCCCTCGGCGATCATGTTCATCAAGTGATACAGGTAATTCAGCGCCATGAACCCGAGGTATTGCTCGTAGGTTTGCGTGTGCCCTGACGGTGTCGGCGGGAACGCGATGCCCTCGCCGGTCTCGATGTGCACGGCCACCGGGAGATTCGCCGCGGCCGCCGCCTCCCACAGCGGCCAGAACTGCGGCTTGCCGTACAACTCACGGGATTGCAGTGGGATGCCGATCTGCACCACGCGGGGATGGTCACGCCATCTGTCGATTTCGCGTAACGCCCCGGCGACGTCGTCGGGATTCACCCGGATAGTGCCGCGGAACCGGTCACCGAACTGGCTGGACTCCAGCCAGCGCGACACCATCATCTCATTGTGTGCGGCGTGCAGCGCACTACCGAGGTGCCGGTCGGGCATGATGCCGCGCGTCATCGGGTGCAGCACAGCGACATCCACGCCGCGCTCTGAGAACAGGTGATCGGCGACGGCTTCGGGGTTGGAGCCCGGATATCCGAGCTCACCACCGCCGGTTCCTTTGGCGTACTCGCCGCCGGGCGTGCCGTACCAGTCCGACTCGTAGTCCGGGAAGCCGCGGCTTTTGAAGGGCTCGCGCAGAAAGCCGCGCAGGTCGGAGGTGGAAGAGAAGAAGACGTGCACACTGGCGTCGATGAGCGGCGTGCGGGTGCCGTCCGGATGCTCGATCACCTTAGATCACCCTCCGCGGCTCAGGCGACCCCGTCGAACCTACTGGGCAACCCAACATCCCCGTTCACCACCTATCAACAGGCTTCCGGTAAGCATTTCGGTTAATCGTTGTGCCTGCTCATAGCCATTATCATCCGATAATCGTGTTAGTGCAGTTCTTCATTTCAGACAATATCATTCTCGCCATCTGCGGCCGTCAGGTCGGCTCCTCGCATAGCACGCCGCCGGATTGCGGTGCCGGTCGCAAGTACCGGCGAAGCAATCGTTGAGATTGTCACTGTGCGTTTCAGAGAATACTATTCTCGCAGCAGGTTAATTGAGCTAAGGAGCCGGCCGAGATGCTGTTGGAGTTCGATGCGGACCAGCGACTGTGGCAGGAGACCGTGCGTGATGTGGTCGCCAAGCAGTGTCCGACCGCCCTGGTGCGAAGCGTCGCCGAAGATGGTGTCGATGCCAGCCCGCTGTGGAAGTCATATGTCGACCTGGGCTGGACGGAGCTGAACGACTCGGAGAGCGCTGTCGAACTGGCGATTCTGCTGGAAGAGCTCGGCCGTGCCACCGACCCGACCCCGTTTTTGGCGACGATGACACAGTTCGCGCCGCTGGCGTCGGACAGGTTCGATCCGCACGAGGCGGGCACCGCTGTTTACAACGGCGTGCATGCGCACCGTGTCGCCGACGGCTGGGTGCTGGACGGCACTGCCCGCCACGTCCTCGACGGGGACCGGGTCGACCGGCTGGCGGTGGTGACCGACGCCGGTGTGTTCGTGGTCGGTGCGGGCGAGGTGAACGCACGACGAACCTCGGTGTTCGACCCGGTGCTGCACATCGCCGACGTGTTGTTCGCCGGGGTGCGGGTACCACACTCCGCCCTGATCGCCGTGGACGCCGACCGCGCGCACCACGTTGCGCTGACGGGAATGGCGATCACGATGGTCGGTGCCTGCCAACGCATCCTGGACCTCGTCCTCGATCACGTCCGTAACCGCCAGCAGTTCGGGGTACCGATCGGATCGTTCCAAGCTGTCCAGCATAAGGCGGCCGACATGCACGTGGCGGTGCAGCGGGCGCGGGCGCTGGCTTATTTCGCCGCGTTGACCATCGCCGCTGACGATCCGCGCCGTCGGCTCGCGGCCGCGATGGCGAAGGCCTCCGCGGGGGAGTGCCAGTCTCTGGTGTTCCGCCACGGCTTGCAGCTGTTCGGCGCGATGGGATTCACCTGGGAGAACGATCTGCAGTTCGCCCTGAAACGAGCCAAGGCCGGTGAGCACATGCTCGGCGGCGCGGCAGAGCACAAGGCGTTGATCGCGGAGGAATACCGTGCAGCTCACCTTTGACACCGATGTCGAGGCGTTCCGCGAAGATTTCGCCGCGTTCCTTGACGAACACCTGCCGACCGCGGCGGCCGAAGCCGTCGAACGGCCTAAATCGGTGTCGCACATGCCGGCGTGGGCGCGACGCTGGCAGCGGCTGTTGTTCGACAACGGCTGGCTGCTGCCGTCGCAACCACCGGAGTTCGGCGGCCGCAACGCCACGGTGTTGCAGCAGTACGTCTATCTCGAGGAGCTGTGCCGGCGGCGGATCTATCACAGCTTCAATCCGCAGGGCGTGAATATCGTTGCTGCATCGCTTATTTCGTTCGGTCGTGACGACCAGAAGAGCCGCTGGGCGGTGCCGATCCTGCGCGCCGAGATCACCGCGTCGTTGGGGATGAGCGAGCCCAGTGCCGGCTCCGATCTGGCGTCGTTGCGGACCCGGGCCGTCCGGGACGGCGACTATTTCGTGGTCAACGGTCAGAAGGTGTGGACGTCGGGTGCCCACGACGCCGATGTGTTGCTGACGTTCGTGCGCACCGACACTGATGCGCCGAAACACAAAGGCATCAGCGCGTTGGTGATCCCCACTGACACCGAAGGTGTGGTGCGCCGGCCGTTCCCGTCGATCTGCTCAGCTGACGACCTGGATTTCAACGAGGTGTTCTTCACCGATGCCCGGGTGCCGGCTGAGAACCTCGTCGGACCGCTGAACCAGGGTTGGCGGGTGGCCAACGGATCACTCGGTCACGAGCGGACCATGATGTGGTTGGGCTTCGCCGACCGGATGGACAACCTGATCACCGACTTCCATCCGGCTACAGCGCTCGAACGCGACCAGTACGCGACGCTGGTGATGGACCGCCAGGCGTTGCGGCTGCTCGGGTCGGTGGCGTTGGCGCGAGCCGCCCGCGGCGAGGAGGACGTGCCCGCACTCTCGGTGCTCAAGCTGCTCGGCTCCGAAGCCGAACGGAGCGCCTCTGACCACGCCCTGTCGGCGGCCGGCGCTGACGGGTTGCTGCAACCCGCCCTGACCGGCCCCTACGCGCCGATGAACCTCGACCATTACTTCGCCAGCTGGTTCGAGCGCTACGCCCGCAGATTCTCGGGCACGATCGCCGGCGGCACCTCGGAGATTCAGCGCAACATCATCGCGCAGCGGGTGCTGGGGCTGCCTGCACGCTGAGTTGCCAGGCATCGTTCAGTCGATGACCGCGGCTTCTTTGCGTTCGGTGATGGGCCGGGCCAGTCCCTGCTCGTCGCAGATCCGGTGCAGCCTGTCGAGGGTCTCGTCCAGGCCTGCGCCGAGCCGCCGCCCCGGGGTGAACGTCGCCGGCAGGTGTCGCATGCCCTGGATGACACCGATGGTTTCATAGTGCACGGTGCCCTCGGGGTCGCAGCGATAGTCGGGCATCCGGTCGAGCACCGCAGTGAGCATTGACTTGAACACGGTACGGGCCACATTGGATCCGATGCAGCGATGGATGCCGATGCCGAAGCTGAAGTGCCGGTTGCCTTTACGGTCCATGATGATGGTGTTGGGATAGGCGAACACCGACGGGTCGCGGTTGGCCATCGCCCACGAGACCCACAGTCGTTCACCTTCTTTGAACTGCGTTCCCTCGATCTCGACGTTGTCGGAAAAGGTGCGTCCGTCGCCGGGCGCGGGGGTGAAGTAGCGCAGGAACTCTTCGGTCGCGGGATCCAGCAAGGTGTCCCGTTCGCGGCTGAGCCGCTCGCGCTCAGCGGGGTGCTCCGACAGCCACTCCATCGAGTGGGCGGTCAGCGCGGTGGTGGTGTCGAAACCTCCGCCGATGACCAGGCCCAGATTGCCCATGATCTCCAGATCGGGCGCAGGCTCTCCGTCGATATCCATCTGGATGAGAGCGTTGACGATCCCGGGGCGGGGGTTCTGCCGGATCTCGATCATGTTGTTCAGCAAGTCCAACCCCATCTCCCGGTGCATGGCGGTTACCCGCTCGATGTCGGGGGAGTGCTCCGGGGTGTACACCGCGGCATGCGTGGGCTCGCTGTAGATCGACCACTTCTTCAGCGAAATGCCCAACATGGCCAGGGTCAGCACGGCCGGCACGATGTTGGCCAGATCGTCGACGAAGTCGATGCGGCCCTCTTCGATCTTTTCGTCGAGGCAGGCCCTCGTCACCTCGTCGATGAACGGCACCCAGCGTTTGACGGCGGCAGGGGACAGGTACGGGTTGAGCACGGTGCGGTAGGTGCGGTGCTCAGGGTCGTCCATCTCCAGGATGCCGCCGCGCACCACGCTCGCGCGTTTCGCCTTCGGGATCGAAATGCCTTGGTAACCGCGTCGTTCGCCGTTGATGTCGTGGTCGTTTGAGACGTGCGGGCAGCGTGCCAGCTCGAACACTGCCTGGCTGCCACCGGCGACCCAATGGCCGTCGTAGGTGTCGGTCCAGGCGACCGGACACCTCTGGTGAATCTCCTCGGTGATCTTCTCGAACTGCGCCCGGTATTCCGGCTTATGCCGGTCGAAGTGGTAGCGGTTTTTTTTGCGGTCACTGTCGCTGACGACGTCGTCAATGCTCAAGACGTTGCCTCCCTTGGCTTTGCGGCATCGATATCCAGCAGGATGGCCTGCTCGGGGCAACTCTGCGCCGCCTCACGAACGGCGTCCTCCTGGTCGGGTGGGACGTCCTCGGATATCGCTGATGCATGACCTTCGATGTCGTCGAGCTGGAACGAGTCCGGCGCAATCATCGCGCACAGTGTGTGCCCCTGGCAGCGGTCCTGGTCAACGCGAACTTTCACAAGCTCCCCCTATTTGCGGTAGTCGTACCACTTGAGGTAACCGCCGCCGTCGACGCGCAACTGAACACCGGTGACATACCTCGCCTCGTCGGAGGCCAGCCACAGCACCGCATTGCTGACGTCCTCCGGTTCGATGAACGGAATCTTCATCGCCTGCTGCACCCCGAAGACAGGTTCAGCGTCGGCGCGCGTCGGGTGTTCCAGGTCCGGCCGGAAAGACCGGTACATCGGTTCGCTCTGCAACATGTCGGTGTTGCAGTTGGTCGGATGAACCACGTTAGCCCGGATGCCGAGGGCAGAAAGCTCGGTCGCCAGGTCGTGGACGTAGCTGGCCAACGCCCGCTTGGAGTGCACGTAAGCCATGCCGCCCGGGTCGTTACCCGGGATGTCCTTCTTCGAGGTGTCCATCAGCGCGGCGGTCGACCCGGTGGCGATGATCGACCCGCCCTCCCGCAGGTGGGGCAGCGCGACCTGGATGGCGTTGATGGTGCCGACCAGGTTGGTGTTGATGACGTCGATCCACGCCTGCAGCGGTGGCTCACCTTTCATGCCCGCGACACCGGCTTGGGCGACGACGATGTCGAGATGGCCGAACTCGGCCAGCCCGTTCTCCAGCGCCGCGCGCAGCTGGGCGGCTTCGCGCACGTCGGCCTGTGCAGTCACCACGCCTTGGCCGGTCTTCTCGATCAGTTGCGCCGTCTCGTCGAGATCCTCGGGTCGCGCCAGCGGATATCCGATCGAATCGATGTCGTGGCACAAGTCGACGGCGATGATGTCGGCGCCTTCCTCAGCCAGGCGCAGGGCGTGACTGCGGCCCTGGCCGCGGGCCGCGCCCGTGACAAAAGCGACTTTTCCCGCTACGCGTCCCACGGGTTCTCCTCTCGATTAGTTGGGCTCGATGGGCTGGGCGAGTACGCCGGCGGCTAGGTGTTGCGACCGCCGTTGACGCCAAGTATCTGACCGGTGATGTAACCGGCTTCCTCGGAAACCAGGAACGCACATGCCGCAGCGATGTCTTCGGGCTTGCCGATCCGGCGCACCGGAGTCGACGCGATGGTCTTCTCGATATCGCCGAGGTATCCGTGCTCTTCGGCCTTGCGCAGCATCGGGGTGTCGATGAAACCCGGGGGGACGGCGTTGACGGTGATGCCGTTGGGCCCGTACTCCAGCGCCAGCGACTTGGTGAGTCCGTTGACGGCAGACTTCGCCGCCACGTAGTGGGACATGTACGGGGCACCCGAGTGGGTGCTCGACGAGGAGATGTTGACGATCCGTCCCCAGCCCGCCTCGAGCATGTCGGGAAGCACCGCCTGAATCATGTGGAAGACGCCATTGAGGTTGACCTCGATGATGCGCTGCCAGTCCGCGAACTCGATGTTGGTGAAACGTTTGAAGCCATCCAGACCGGCAGCGTTGACCAGCACCTTGACCGGGCCGAGTTCACTGCGGATCGCCGACAACGCGGCGTCGATCTGCGAGCGGTCCGTCACATCGGCGGTGAAGGCGAACTGTGTCTCAGCGGGCTTCAGATCAATGGTGGCGACTTGGTAGCCGTCGGTGCGCAGCCGTTGTGCGACCGCCAGGCCTATTCCCGATCCTCCCCCGGTGACCACGGCCGTCGTCACGTGCAGACCTCATTTCCGGGAACCGCCAGAGAAGAGAGGGATGAGCCCGTCCAGGCACAAAGAATCTCCCTTTCGATTATGAGAACCCTACTCTCGCGCCTGAGCTCACCGCAAGAGCGTCTGACAAAACCTGCCCGGCCTGCGAAGATACCACCATTCGAACCGATTCCGGCCGGACGAGCATGGCAGTCTCGTTTCTCGCTGTTTCTTGAATTCTCGAAGTCGAAATGTAAGATTCGCCGGGAATGAGAATGAAGTTATCGTGCCGACGAGGGGACCGGAATGTCATCGCACGACACGGCGGCGACCATCGCGGACAGCGGCGAGTCGGCGGACGGCGACGCCGCGTCGCGAGCGGATCGGCATCTACTGATCGACGGTCGGCTGGTCTCCACCGAGGCGACCTTCCCGTCGGTCAATCCCGCCACCGGCGCGGTGTTGGGTTACGCCCCGGAAGCCGGTAGCGAGGAAACCCGGGCGGCTATCGCCGCCGCCCGGCGCGCCTTCGACACCACGAGCTGGTCGACCGACCGCGACCGGCGCGTTCGGTGCCTGGACCAGTTGCATCAGGCGTTGCTCGACCACGCCGAAGAGCTGCGCGAACTGACCATTGCCGAGGTCGGCGCCACTCGCGCGCTGACTTACGGAGCCCAACTCGACGAGCCGATCGAAATCGTCCGGTATTACGCCGACCTGCTTCGGACGTATCCGTTGACGGAAGACCTCGGTGAGATCGAATCGCGCGGCCTGCGCCATCACCGCTGGGTCGAGAAAGAAGCCGCCGGCGTCGTCGGGGCCATCATCGCCTACAACTATCCGAACCAGCTTGCGCTGGCCAAATTGCCCGCCGCGCTGGCCGCCGGCTGCACCGTGGTGCTCAAAGGCGCGCCGGACACGCCGCTCATCACGCTGGCCCTCGGCGAGCTGATCGCCGAACACACCGATATCCCGGCCGGTGTGGTGAACGTGCTCAGTGCCTCAGATCCCGTGGTCGGCGCGGCATTGACCACCAGTCCGGACATGGATGTCATCACCTTCACCGGTTCGACGGCCACGGGCCGCAAGATCATGGCGGCGGCCAGCGAGACGGTCAAGCGGGTCTTTCTCGAACTCGGCGGCAAGTCCGCGGTCATCATGCTCGACGATGCAGACTTCGCCACCGCCAGCATGTTCGCGGCGTTCAGCATGGTCACCCACGCCGGCCAGGGCTGTGCGTTGACTTCTCGGCTGCTGGTGCCCAAGAGCCACCACGATGAGATCGTCGAGCTGATCACGCAGAACTTCGCCAAGGTGCGCCACGGTGACCCCGCTGACCCGACGACCTACATGGGACCGCTGATCAATGAGCGCCAGCGCGACAAGGTCGACGGCATCGTGCAACGCGCCGTCGACGCCGGCGCCACCCTGGTCACCGGCGGCAAGCGGCTCAACCCGGGCTACTTCTATGCACCGACGTTGCTGACCAACGTCGACCCCGACAGCGAGATCGCCCAGGAGGAGATCTTCGGTCCGGTGCTCGTCGTCATCGGGTTCGACGATGACGACGACGCCGTGCGCATCGCCAACAACTCGATCTACGGCTTGGCCGGCGCGGTGTTCAGCCGCGACCAGGACCGCGCACTGGCGGTGGCGCGCCGGATCAGAACCGGATCCTTCTCCATCAACGGCGGGAATTACTTCAGCGCGGACACGCCCTTCGGTGGTTTCAAACAGTCCGGGGTGGGCCGGGAGATGGGTGTGGCCGGGCTCGAGGAGTTCCTCGAGCGGAAGACGTTCGCCGCACCGGTCGTCGAGGCGGCCGCTCGATGAGGCCTTTGGCAGGGATCCGGGTCCTCGAAGTCGCCATGTACGGATTCGTCCCGTCGGCGGGCGCGGTGCTGGGCGAGTGGGGCGCCGAGGTGATCAAGGTCGAGCACGCGGTCACCGGCGACCCGCAGCGCGGCCTGCGCCAGACCGGCTTGTTGCGCGTTGAGGGTGACCCAAACCCGAACATCGAGCACGCCAACCGCGGCAAACGCAGCATCGGGCTCGACATCAGCGTGCCCGAGGGCCGCGAAGTGCTCTACGAGCTTGCCCGCCGGTCCGATGTATTTCTGACCAGCTTCCTGCCCGGACACCGCAAGAAGTTCGGCATCGACGTCGACGACATCCGCGCGGTGAACCCTACGATCATCTACGCGCGCGGCAGCGCGCTGGGCCCGCGCGGTGACGAGGCAGAGAAGGGCGGTTACGACATGACCGCCTTCTGGTGCCGCGCTGGAACCGCGGCCACCGTCACCCCGCCGGGCACCGACGGCATGATCGGTCCGCCCGGGCCGGCATACGGCGACACCATCTCGGGAACCAACCTCGCCGGCGGTATCGCGGCTGCACTGCTCGGCCGCGAACGCACCGGCGAACCGTCGGTCGTGGACGTCTCCCTGCTGGGCAGCGGCCTGTGGTCGCTAGGGCACACGGTGGCGTTGACCGTGCACCTCAACCAGCGGATGGAGGCGATGCCGCCTGGCGTGCACGGCTCACCGATCAACCCGCTGGTGGGGTTGTATGCGACGTCGGACGGTCGCTACATCTCCTTGGTGATGATGCAGCCGGACAAGTTCTGGGCCGACGTGTGCCGCCACGTCGACCGGCCCGAGCTGGGAGACGACCCGCGTTTCGCCACCACGCAGCTGATCGCCGCCAACACCGCCGAAGCGGTCGAACTACTGAGCAAGGCCATCGCGACTCGCACCCTTGCCGAGTGGAGCGAGCGCTTTGCGACGCTCTCGGGGCCCTGGGCGCCGGTGCAGGACACGTTGCAAGCGGCCGGCGATGCGCAGATCCGCGCCAATGAATATCTGGTGCAGGTCGGCGAGCTCGAATTGGTCGCCAACCCGGTCCAATTCAACGTCGCCGCGCCGCACTCGGGGCCCGCGCCGGGCTTCGCCGAGCAAACTGAGGAGATCCTGTTAGAACTCGGCCTCGACTGGGACAGGATCATCGAACTGAAAACTGCCGGCGCCGTCACTTAACGCGAATGATGTCGGACGTCGCCGAATTAGGCAGCTGTCTAACGCGCTGGCAGACCCGCCAGCGCGGTGCGGTGATCGCTCGTAGGCCCGGCATGACAGCGAACTGTCAGCTTCGGGAAAGTAATGCGCATTCGGCTCCGCGACGCCACATCGCGGGTCATAATCACCAAACGCTCAAATAAGTTGGGGGGCCGTGTTCTTTACGGACAGGCCCGCCAGCTGACCCCGAACAAGGAGGGTGCGCGATGGCCATTACGGCCGCGTTCGGCACTGCGATGGCTTTGCCGCTCGGGGTCGCTGGGTTGACAACTGGTTGGGCAAATCTGTTGACCCCGAATGCATTCGTCGTGCAGGTTGCGGCGCGGCGGGGGACCGATGGCAAGTAACGCGAACCGCTGGTCCTCAGGGATCAGTCTGCCCAGCGGTTTCTCCTCGGCGATGCAGGCGGTGGGAGCGTTGTGTGCTATGAGCGCGGACGCTTTTCGGTTCCTGTTTCGTCGCCCCTTTCAAGCACGAGAGTTCCTGGAACAGTCCTGGTTCATCGCACGGGTGTCGTTGGCTCCGACCGTGCTGGTAGCCATACCGTTCACTGTTCTGGTCAGTTTCATCCTCAATATCCTGCTCCGCGAGCTGGGCGCCGCGGATCTTTCTGGAGCGGGTGCCGCTTTCGGCGCGGTCACACAGGTCGGCCCGTTGGTCACAGTGCTTATCGTCGCCGGTGCCGGCGCCACGGCGATGTGCGCAGATCTGGGTTCGCGCACCATCCGGGAAGAGATCGACGCAATGGAAGTCTTGGGCATCAATCCGGTACAGCGGTTGGTAACGCCCCGCATGCTGGCTTCCGGGCTGGTGGCACTGCTGCTGAACAGCCTGGTCGTCATCATCGGCATCTTGGGCGGCTACGCCTTCTCCGTCTTCGTGCAAGACGTGAATCCGGGCGCGTTCGCGGCCGGTATCACGCTGTTGACCGGCGTGCCTGAGGTGATCATCTCCTGCGTCAAGGCAGCCCTTTTCGGCCTGATCGCCGGACTGGTCGCGTGCTACCGGGGTCTGACAATCACGACTGGCGGAGCGAAGGCAGTGGGTAACGCCGTCAACGAGACGGTGGTGTACGCGTTCATGGCGCTCTTCGTGATCAATGTGGTCGTCACCGCAATCGGCATCCGGTTCTCGACGAAGTGACCGGAGACAAGCCGTGACAGTGATCCAGACGTTGAGAGCCACTTACCCGAGAACCTCTCGGGCGCTCGGCCAGTGGCGCAAACCCGTCAACACGCTGAGCGGAATCGGCGACCACACCCTGTTCTACGGCAGGGCGCTGCTAGGCATGCCGCATGCAGCGGTTCATTATCGGCGCGAGGTCATTCGTCTCATCGCCGAAATCAGCATGGGCGCAGGCACGTTGGCTATGATCGGCGGCACCCTTGCCATCGTCGGGTTCCTGACATTGGCCGCGGGCGGCACGCTTGCCGTGCAGGGGTACAGCTCGCTGGGCAATATCGGCATCGAAGCGCTGACCGGTTTTCTCGCCGCATTCATCAATGTTCGGATCGCGGCACCGGTGGTCGCCGGAATAGGCTTGGCCGCTACCTTCGGTGCCGGCGTGACCGCACAACTGGGCGCCATGCGCATCAACGAAGAGATCGACGCACTGGAATCCATGGCGATCCGGCCCGTTGAATATTTGGTCAGCACCAGGATTCTGGCCGGGATGATCGCGATCACCCCGCTCTATAGCGTCGCTATCATTCTGTCGTTCCTAGCCAGCCAATTCACGACCGTGGTCCTGTTCGGTCAGTCCGGTGGCCTCTATCACCACTACTTCGATACGTTCTTGAATCCGTTCGACTTGCTGTGGTCGTTCCTACAGGCCGTTCTGATGGCGTTGACGGTTCTGTTGATTCACACCTATTTCGGTTATTTCGCGAGCGGCGGTCCCGAGGGTGTCGGGGTCGCAACCGGCAATGCGGTCCGTACCTCGCTCATTGTCGTGGTATCGGTGACGTTGCTGGTCTCGCTGTCGGTCTATGGCACCAACGGAAACTTCAACCTGTCGGGATAGGGAAGAGAACCGATGTCACACAACGGGTCACGCGCACTGGCGGGTCTGGCGACCGTGCTCGTCATCGCCGGGATCGTCGCCGTCGCCATCGGCCTGTTTCAGGGCAGCTTCACCAAAAGCGTGCCGGTGACGGTGCTGTCGCCGCGCGCCGGTCTGGTGATGAACCCGGACGCCAAGGTGAAGATGCGCGGCGTACAGGTGGGTAAGGTCGCCTCGATCGAGACCCAGCCGAACGGCCAAGCGGTGCTGAACCTGGCGATGGATCCGTCCCAGCTACGCCGCATTCCCGCCAATGTGCTCGTCGATATCGCGTCGACGACGGTGTTCGGCGCCAAGTTCGTCGACCTGGTACCGCCCGCCGATCCTTCGCCACAGCGATTGCACGCCGGGGAGATTCTCGACAACAAGCATGTCACCGTCGAGATCAATACGGTCTTCGAGGAACTGACGTCGGTACTCTCCAAGGTCGATCCAGCCAAACTCAACGAGACCCTCGGCGCGATCTCGTCGGCGGTCAACGGCCGCGGCCACAAGATCGGCCAAGCGCTCAGCGACCTGGACTCCTTTCTGGCGACCCAGGATCCGAGTATGCCGGCGTTGAGCCACGACATCGAAGCTCTGTCCGTGGTGTCAAACGCCTACGCCGACGCCGCACCCGACCTGGTCAAGACAGCCGGCAACGCGACCCGGATCAGTCAGACGATCGTCGACGAGCAGCGAAACCTGCAGGGGTTCCTGCTCAGCGCGATCGGTTTGGCCAACATCGGCAACGAGGTGGTGGGCGGCAACAGGCAAGCGCTGACCGATGTCCTGCATCTGCTGGTGCCGACCACCAATTTGCTCAACGAGTATCACCAGGCGATATGGTGCGGTATTGCCGGGACACTCCCGAACCTGCATGCCCCGCCGCTGCCGGTCCCAGGCATTACCCTGTTCGCGGCGGTAACGTTCGGCGCCGAACGTTACCGCTACCCGTCGAACTTGCCCAAGGTGGCCGCGACGGGCGGCCCGCAATGCTACAACCTGCCCGATGTGCCCGTGGACGTGGCTCCGCCGTACGTGGTCGCAGATGTCGGCGCCAACCCCTGGCAGTACGGGAACCAGCAACTGCTGATCAACTCAGATGCCCTCAAGCAGCTGCTGTACGGGCCGATCGATGGTCCGCCGCGCAACTCCCTGCAGATCGGACAGCCCGGATGACCAGCGCACGGGGAACGATCGTCAAGTTCGCGGCGTTCGCGGCCGTGATGGTCTTACTGACCGTGTTCTTGTTCTTCATTTTCAGCCAGTACCGAACCGGCTCGACCAACGGGTATTCCGCGGTCTTCAACGACGTGTCGCGCCTCAAATCCGGACAGACCGTACGGGTCGCCGGTATCCGGGTGGGCACGGTCAAGAGCGTCTCGCTGCGCCCCGACAAGAAGGTGTTGGTGAAGTTCGACGCCGACCGCACTGTCGTGCTCACCAGCGGCACCCGTGCCGTCGTCCGTTACCTCAACCTCGTGGGTGATCGCTACCTCGAGCTCCTCGACGGGCCCGGCTCGACCAAGGTGCTGACTGCAGGTGCGCAGATCCCCATGGACCGGACCGCGCCGGCACTCGACCTCGATCTGCTGCTGGGCGGCCTGAAACCGGTCATCACGGGCCTGAACCCGCAAGACGTCAACGCGCTCAGCGCCGCGCTGGTGCAGATCTTTCAGGGCGAAGGCGGCACCCTGGAGTCTCTGCTGTCGAAAACCTCGTCGTTTTCGAACACCTTGGCCGACAACAACCAAACGGTGCAGCAATTGATCGACCACCTCAACACCGTGGCCGGCACGCTCACCAAAGACGGTGACAAATTCTCTGGCGCGCTGGATCGCCTGCAGCGGCTGATCAGCGGGTTGTCGCAAGACCGCAATACGATCGGCACCGCGATCGACTCCTTGGACAAGGGAACCGCCTCGATAGCGAATCTGCTGACCAACGCGCGGCCTCCGCTGGCCGGCACGGTGGGCCAGCTGAGCCGGTTGGCCCCGCTGCTCGACGACAGCAAGGGCCAGATCGATACTGCGCTGAAGAAGCTGCCGAGCAATTACCGCAAACTGAACCGGCTCGGCTCATACGGCAGCTGGCTCCCGTACTACCTCTGCGAGCTAAGCCTGCGCGTCTCGGATCTGCAGTACCACACCGTGGTAGTGCCCATATTCAGGCAGGAAGGCGGGCGGTGCGCGGAGCCCGAAGACTGGGAGGTGCGCCAAGCCCAAGAAGGAGCCCGATGAATAAGTATCGCGGAGCCCATCTCATTCGAGCCGGATTCATCGGCGTTGTGCTGGTGGTGCTGGTCATCGCCTTAGGACTGGGCGTCAGCCAGCTGGGGCAGCGGGCCACGGCGGTCGGATACCAGGCGCTGTTTTCTGAAGCGGGCGGCCTGGCCGCGGGCAATGACGTGATGGTCTCGGGAACAAAGGTCGGCAATGTCTCGAAGATGTCGCTGCACAATGGCGACGCCTTGGTCACCTTCACCATCAAGGGGACGGTGCTGCTCGGGTCAGATACCAAGGCACACATCAGGACCGGTTCGCTGCTGGGCCAGCGGGTGCTCACCCTGGAGTCAGCGGGCAGCGGCAGGTTACATCCGATGGACGTCATACCGGTGTCGCGCACATCTTCGCCCTACTCATTGAACGAGGCCCTCAGCGACCTTGCCGGCGACGTCGCCGGAACGAATACCCAAACGCTCAATCAGTCGCTCGACACGCTCTCGGCGACGCTCAACCAAATCGCACCGCAACTGGGACCGGCCTTCGACGGGGTGACCCGACTATCGCAGGCCCTCAACAGCCGCAACAAGACACTGGACGAGCTACTCAAAGGCGCCGCCGATGTCACCGGAATCCTGTCGGAGCGCAGCGAACAGGTCAACACGCTGATCCTCAACGCCAACGATCTACTCGAGGTGCTCGTGGCGCGGCGGCAGGCGATTGTGCAACTGCTCGCCAACACCTCTGCGGTCGCCAAGCAGCTGTCCGGACTGGTGAGCGACAACGAAGCCAAGCTGGCCCCGACGCTGAAAAAGCTCAATTCGGTGACCGCGATGCTGGAAAAGAACCGGGACCACCTCTCCAAAGCGCTACCGGGTCTGGCGAAGTTTCAACTTACGCAGGGCGAGGCGGTCGCCTCGGGCTACGACTACACCGCGTTCGTCCCGAATGCGTTCCTGCCCATGCTGACTCTTCAGCCGTACTTCGACTTCTACTTCGGGTTCAGAAGGGGCACCGACGCCGGCCGGCCACCGGACAATGCCGGGCCGCGAGCATTGTTCCCCTTCCCGTCCAACGGTATTCCACCCTGCCCTGACTGCACGATCGGCGGAAGGCGCGGACCGCAATCATGATCGCACGCAACAAGCTGATGGTCGGGCTGGCGGTCGTATTGGCGGGGCTCCTCGTCGCCGGCGCGATAGTGCTCGTCCGCAATACGTTCTTTCATCCCAAGACGATCACCGCCTACTTCACCACCGCCACCGCCATCTACCCGGGTGACGATGTGCGGATCTCCGGCATCAAGGTCGGCAGCATCGCCGGTATCCACCCGGAGGGCACCCAGGCCAAGATGACCATGCACGTCGATCACGACGTGCCTATTCCAGCGGATGCCAAAGCCGTGATCGTCGCCCAGAACCTGGTAGCCGCCCGCTATGTCCAGCTCGCCCCCGCCTACCGGTCGAGCGGCCCCACCATGGGTGACGGTGGAGTCATACCGGTGGAGCGGACCGCGGTACCCGTCGAGTGGGACGAAATCAAGGACCAACTGATGCGGCTGGCAACGGATTTGGGACCCAGCGGCAAGGTGGCGAGCAGCTCGATCGGCCGCTTCATCGACAGCGCCGCCAACGCATTGGGCGGCAACGGCGACAAGCTGCGGCAGACCCTGGCCCAACTGTCCGGGGTGGGACGGATCCTGGCCGACGGCAGCGGCAACCTCGTCGACATCATCAAGAACCTGCAGACGTTTGTCTCCGCGCTTCGCGACAGCGGCCCACAACTTGTGCAGTTCAACAACCGGCTCGCCACGCTGACCAGCGTGCTCGACGACAGCAGATCCGATCTGGACGCGGCGCTGACGAATCTGGCGGCGGCGATCGGACCGGTGCAGCGGTTCATCGCGGGAACCCGTGACCAGACGTCCGAGCAGGTTGCGCGGCTGGCCGACCTCACCCAGATCCTCGCCAATCAAAAGATGGCTTTAGAAAACGTCCTGCACGTCACCCCGAACGCGCTCGCGAACGGCTACAACGACTACGACGTCAACACCGGCACCATCCGCGGAGCATTTGCGCTGAACAATTTCAGCAATCCCTTGTGGGCGATCTGCTCCCAGATCGGGGCCATCGAGAACGTCACCGCCACCGAGACAGGCAAGCTATGCGCCCAATATGCCGGCCCGGCGCTGCGGGTGGTGAACCCTTTCACGTTCTTGAGTTTCGGTTTCCTGCCCAACATTAACTTCCTCTATCTGCCGCTGAACATATTCCTGGCCAAGTCGGCGGATCCGCAAAACATCGTCTACACCGAGGCGCGCCTGGCACCCAGCGGCGAGGGCCCCAAACCAGTGCCGCCCGAGCTGCCGCCCGCGGTGTCCGCGTACACCGGCCTGCCGGGTGATCCGGTAGGAC
>NZ_JBARMY010000571.1:0-10095 GCF_049802695.1 Mycobacterium sp. | reverse complement strand
CGTCGTAGCCGTGCAGTAGCACCGCGTCGCCTGCGGCGCGCCGAGCGGCCAGCCACTCCACGGTCCCGGGATCTTGGTCAAGGCGGTATCCGCCCTTGAGCCGCGGCGCCACCAGCAGCGACACCGGGACCCCGCGGGCGTCCATCTGTCCGCAGAACGTGTCGACGTCGGCCAGGGTGCGCGCGCTGATTCCCGACACCGAGACAATCAACTTTCCAGACACACCTTCATTGTGGCCACGACAGGTGTCCAGACAGTGAAATCCACGCAGACGTCCGGCGTCGGATGCGCTCCGAAAACGGCCGAGCAGCTAATCCGGCAGCACAGCCTCGATGGCGTCGACGACCTCGGGGGCATCGGGCGCAGTGCGCGGCCGGAACCGGTTGACGACGGCTCCACCGGGAGCGATGAGGAACTTCTCGAAGTTCCACTGCACGTCACCGGCCTCGCCCTTGGCGTCGGGCGTCTTGGTCAGCTCCGAGTACAACGGATGGCGGCCCGGGCCGTTGACGTCGGCTTTGGCCAGCAGCGGAAACGTCACGCCGTAGTTGGTCGAGCAGAACGTTCGAATCTCGTCGGCGCTGCCGGGCTCCTGGCCCATGAATTGGTTGCACGGCACTCCGACGACCGTCAATCCGCGCTCGGAGTAGGTCTCGGCGAGTTGCTGCAGTGCGCTGTATTGCGGTGTCAAACCGCATCGCGACGCCACGTTCACCACCAAGACGGCCCGGTCGGTGTAGTCAGCCAGCGATGTCGGACTGCCATCGAGAGTAGTCAGGGTGATGTCGGCGACCGGCGATCCGCTCATAGCGGGAAGGTTACCGTGGCGGAAAGAGCCGCAAAGTAGCTTGGTCAGCTACCTATCGTCACTAGGGTTACAGCCGTGGTGAACCGCGCCGTCGACCAGCAGTCGCCCGCTGAGCAGTTGACCGACGCGGAACGGAACCACCCCGATCGACTCGACGCGCGCCTGTTGCGTATCGCGGGAGTGTGCGTGATTGCCACGGTGATGTCGATTCTGGACACCACGGTGGTCAGCGTCGCGCAGCGCACGTTCATCGCTCAGTTCGAGTCCACCCAGGCCGTGGTGGCCTGGACGATGACTGGATACACGCTGGCGCTGGCCACGGTGATCCCGCTCACCGGCTGGGCTGCTGACCGGCTCGGCACCAAGCGACTGTTCATGGGCTCGGTGCTGGCGTTCACCGCCGGCTCGCTGCTGTGCGCCGC
This sequence comes from Mycobacterium sp., assembly GCF_049802695.1. GTDB lineage: Bacteria > Actinomycetota > Actinomycetes > Mycobacteriales > Mycobacteriaceae > Mycobacterium. The sequence continues at coordinate 8,865 of NZ_JBARMY010000571.1, read as the reverse complement.
AGCACCGAACATTGAGTCGCTGATCGGGTTCCGGGTGCTGCAGGGCCTCGCCGGCGGGATGCTGATGCCGCTGAGCTTCACCATCTTGACCCACGAGGCCGGCCCCAGGCGGCTCGGCCGCCTGATGGCGGTGCTGTCTGTGCCGATGCTGCTGGGGCCGATCGGTGGGCCGATCCTGGGTGGCTGGCTGATCGGCTCCTACGGTTGGCAGTGGATATTCGGGATCAACCTGCCGATCGGCGTCGTCGCGTTCGTGCTGGCGGCCGTGGTGTTCCCGAAAGACCGGCCCTCTCCATCGGAGACCTTCGACTTCGTCGGCATGCTGCTGCTTTCGCCGGGCCTGGCAATGTTCCTCTACGGTGTGTCCTCACTTCCGGCGCGCGGCACGGTGACCGACCGCCATGTGTGGATTCCCGTTGCCATCGGCGCAGGATTGATGTGCGGATTCGTCGTGCATGCGCTGCACCGCGCCGATCATCCGCTGATCAATCTGCAGTTGTTTTCCAACCGGGTTTTCACGCTCGCCAACTCAGCAATGTTCGTCTACGGGGTGGCCTTTTTCGGCGCCGGCCTGCTGTTCCCCAGTTACTTCCAGCAGGTGCTGCACCAGACGCCGTATCAGTCCGGCGTGCATATGATCCCGCAGAGTCTGGGCGCGATGCTGACGATGCCGCTCGCCGGGACGTTCATGGACAAGCGCGGCCCGGGCAAGGCCGTGCTGGTCGGCATCACACTGATCGCTGCCGGCATGGGCACTTTCGCCTACGGCGCCTGGCAGCAGACCGGCTACCGGCCCGCGCTGCTGGCCGGCCTGCTGATTCTGGGGCTGGGCATGGGCTCGGTCATGACGCCGCTGTCCGGCTCGGCGATGCAGACGCTCAGTCCACACCAGATAGCGCGTGGTTCGACCCTGATCAGCGTGAATTTCCAGGTGGCCGGTTCGGTGGGTACGGCGCTGATGTCGGTGATCCTGACCAATCAATTCAACCGCAGCCAGAACATCTCGGCCGCCAATCAGCTCGCGGCGCGGGAGGCGACTGCCGCCCGGCACGGCGTGCGGCTGGATCCCTCAGCCATACCACCCCGGACACTTGCTCCTGATTTCACAACCAATGTGTTGCACGAGCTGTCACGGGCTTACACCGTGGTGTTCGTGGTGGCCGTCGTCCTGGTGGCGTTGACCTACGTCCCGGCGGTGTTCCTGCCGAGGCAGCCGAGCCGCTGAGCCGCGTACCCATCCTCGAGGTCGGAGCAGCGCACCGGGCGGCAACAACGCGAGTCGACGTCAGTGGCTGGGCGGGTTGAGGCCGATTCTGTGGATGATGTCGTCCATCCATTCCGGGTGACCGTAGGTCAGCCCGTACTTGTCGGCCAGGCCAATGAAGTCGGGTCAGCTGACACGACACGGCTACCGCTGCGCACCGCTGAGGAGATCGTTTACCTGGCCACCGCCGTAGTGGCCGCTGTCCGCGGTGGCCAGCAACCAGGCGTATTGATACGCAACTTCTTTCCACTGCTCGTAACGGCCACTGATCCCGCCGTGTCCGGCACTCATCTCAGTCTTGAGCAGCACCGGGTTCCCGTCGGGATTGGCGTGCCGCAGCGCTGCCACCCACTTCGCCGGCTCGACGTAGTACACCCTGGTGTCGTTGAGCGAGGTCATCACCAGCATCGCCGGATACTTGGCGGCCGTGACGTTCTCATACGGCGAATAGGACTTCATGTAGAAGTAGACGTCGCTGTCCTGCATCGGGTTTCCCCATTCCTCCCATTCGGTGACCGTCAGCGGCAGCGCCGGATCCAGAATGGTGGTCAGCGGATCGACGAAGGGAACCTTCGCCAGGATGCCGGCGAACAGCTCCGGAGCCAAGTTAGCCACCGCACCCACCAGCAGCCCGCCCGCACTGCCGCCCATCGCCACCAGATTCTCCGGCCGGGTGACTCCAGAATCGACCAGATGCTGGGCGACAGCGATGAAGTCGGTGAAGGTGTTCCGTTTTTCCAGCAGCTTGCCGTGTTCGTACCACAGTCGGCCCATCTCACCGCCGCCGCGGACATGGGCGATGACGAACACCATGCCGCGGTCGAGTAGCGACAGCCGGGCGATGCTGAACCGCGGATCTTCACAGAGCTCGTAGGCGCCGTACCCGTAAATGAGTGCCGGAGCCGGGAATTCGATATCCTTGCGGTGCACGATCGACACCGGGATACGGGTGCCGTCTTCGGCATGCGCCCAGTCGCGGCGTTCGACGTAATCCGTGCGCGCGTAGTCGCCGAGGACCGGTTGCTCGCGCAGCAGTGTGCGCTCGCCGGTGCGCAGATCCAGATCGTATATACGCGTCGGCGTGATGAACGATCCCGCTCCGATCCGGAGCTTCGGAGAGTCCCAGTTCGGGTTGCCACCGAGACCGGCTGACATCAGCTCGGAGTCGAAAGAAATCTCCTCCGGCCGACCGTAATCTCCACTCTCGTCGATGGGCCACAGCTGGATTCGCGGCAACGCCTCGCGGCGATAGCTGACCACCAGATGGCCGGCGAAGGCGTCGACGCCATCCAACCTGACGTCGTCACGGTGCGAAATCAGGGTGCGTTGCGCGGTCGGGTCGGTGACCGGCGCTTCGACCAGCGTGAAGTTCACCGCGCCGTCATTGTGCAGAATCAAGAACCGGTCCTGGCCGCCGATGGTGGCGTGCTCGACGGAATACTCGACGCCGTCGCGGCGCGGCAGCACGCTGACGAACTCCGCCTCCGGGTCACCCGCGTCCGCATAACGAATCTCCGAGGTGATGGCCGAACCCGACGCGATCACCACGTAGGCATCGCTGCGCGTGCGGCCCACCGCCACCCAGAAACGCTCATCGGGTTCGTGAAATACCTTCTCTGCCCGCAACCCCGAACTGAGCCTATGACGCCATACCGTATCCGGCCGCCACGCCTCGTCGACAGTGACGTAGTACACCGTGCGGCTGTCGGTCGCCCACGTCACCCCAGCGCCGATACCGACGATCTCGTCGTCGTACTGTGCGCCCGTGCGCAAATCCCGGAATCGCAAGGTGTACCGCTCATCGCCGACCACATCGACCGAAAAGGCCAACACGTTGCCGTCCGGGCTGACACCGGCTGCACCCAGTGCGAAGAACTCGTGCCCCTCGGCTTCGACGTTCTCGTCGAGCAGTACCTGCTCGCCGGGGATCTCGGTGTGCTCTTCGAGAACCGGCGGGTTCCAGTTATCTACATCGGCTACCGGACAACGACAGTGGACGCCGTACTGCTTGCCTTCAAAGCTGCGGGCGTAATACCACCAGTTGTCCCGACGGATCGGCACCGAAAGATCGGTTTCCTTGGTGCGCGCTTTGATCTCGTCAAAGATCTTCTGGCGCAGTGTTTCCAGGTGTGCGGTGGCTTGGTCGGCAAAAGAATTCTCAGCGTCGAGATAGGCGATGACCTCGGGATCGGTTTTCTCCCGCAGCCATTCGTAGGGATCGATGAACACGTCGCCGTGAAATTTGCGCCGGCTGTCGACCCGTTTAGCCACCGGCGGTACCGAAGTGTTACTCATGCGCCCGGCCCGATCCAGTCGCCGAAACGCAATCCGGAAATCCGTTCGTAGGCGTCGATGTATCGCGCACGGGTTGCCTCGACGATGTCGCCGGGAAGTGGTGGCGGCGGCTGTGCGCCGGCGCGGTCCCAGCCGGATTCCGAGCCGGTCAGCCAATTGCGGACGAATTGTTTGTCGAAGCTGGCTTGCACCACGCCTTCTCGATAGTCATCGGCCGGCCAGTACCGCGACGAATCCGGTGTGAAGACCTCGTCGGCGAGCACCAGGTTGCCGTGGGCGTTGATACCGAACTCGAACTTGGTGTCAGCGATGATGATTCCCTTCGTCAGGGCGTGGTCGGCGGCCTGCACATATATCTGTAGCGTACGGTCGCGCAACTGGTTGGCGCGTATCGTGCCCACGATCTCGATCGCCCGGGCGAACGGAATGTTCTCATCGTGTTGTCCGAGTTCGGCCTTGGTCGCCGGAGTGAACAGCGGATTGGCGAATCTGCTCGCTTCGACCAGACCTGGTGGCAACCGGATGCCGCAGACGGTTCCGGTCCGCTGGTAGTCCAGCAGTCCAGAGCCGGTCAGGTAGCCGCGGGCCACGCATTCCACCGGAAGCATCTCCAGCTTTCGCACCACCAGCGCGCGGCCGAGTACCTCGTCGGGAATGCGCGCGTCGTCCGGCGGCCCGGCCAGGTGGTTGGGGGACGTGACGAGGTTGAAGAAGAAGACACTCATCGCGGTCAGAATGCGACCCTTGTCCGGGATCGTGGTGTCGAGGACATAGTCGAACGCTGAGATCCGGTCCGTCGCGACGAACAGCAAATGCTTGTCGTCAATGCTATAGAGTTCGCGAACCTTGCCGCTGGCCAGGTGCTGGTAGTCGGACAGAGCGGGACGCATCGCGTCAGCCTAACGGGCTACCGGAAGCGGGCTCAGAATCCAACCGCGGAAGCAGGCCTGTGCTGGGATCAGGCTATGACACTGCGGTTGTTGCCCTACGCCACCAGACCCGGCCGACTGCTGGCCCAGCTTTTCAGCGACGCCGTCGTGTCGCTGTGGACTGCTGTGTGGGTGCTCGTCGGGGTGGCGGTGCACAGCGCGATCGCGACCATCGCAGATGCCGGGCGGCAAGTCGAGCACGGCGCCACCGGAGTGGGCCGGAATCTGGCGTCAGCGGGACACAGTGCTCAGCACATTCCGCTGTTGGGCGGAGCGTTCAGCAAACCGCTCACCGCGGCAAGCGACGCGGCCCGCGACATCGCCGGCGCGGGGCACAGTCTTGACACCACGGCGACCTGGCTCGCGGTGTTGCTGGCGCTGGCGGTGGCAGCACCGCCGATTCTGGCGGTCGCGATGCCGTGGCTCGTCCTGCGGTTGCGGTTCTTCCGGCGCAAATTGTCAGTGACCGCATTAGCCGCGACACCGGCCGGGGAACAACTGCTGGCGCTGCGGGCGCTGGCCAATCGGCCGCTGCGCAAGCTGACCACCGTCAGCGCCGACCCCGTCGGCGCCTGGCGCCGGGAGGATCCGGCCATCATTCACGGCTTGGCCGATCTCGAATTGCACTCGGCGGGTATCGCGGTGCGGATCCGTGCGCCGGAACAGACCGGCTAGCTCGTGTCCTGTGCCGGTCCGGACGCTAAAGAATGGCACCCGGTGTGTACTTGGCCGCCTCCGGATAGCGGCCGACCAGCGCGTCAACCGCCGCGACCACCTCGTCGACCTGATCACCGGCGGCGCCGGTGAAAGCCTGCCGGTCACCTAACGCGGCGCCCAGCTGCCCGCGGTCCAGCGGCAGCCGCGGGTCGGCGGCCAACCGGTCCAGCAGATCGGGTTCGGCACCGCGTTCCCGCATCGCCAGTGCAGTGGCAATGGCATGTTCTTTGATCACCTGGTGCGCGGCTTCGCGACCCATTCCCGCGCGCACCGCCGCGATCAGCACCTTGGTGGTGGCCAGGAACGGCAGATAGCGGTCCAGTTCGCGCTGAATCACCGCAGGGTAGGCGCCGAACTCGTCGAGCACGGTCAGGAAGGTCTCGGTCTGCCCGTCGACGGCGAAGAAACTGTCGGGCAGCGCAACCCTGCGCACCACCGAGCAGAACACGTCGCCCTCGTTCCACTGGGCGCCCGCCAACTCCGCCGCCATGGACGCATAACCGCGCAGCACGACCTGCAGCCCGTTGACCCGCTCACAGTTGCGGGTGTTCATCTTGTGCGGCATGGCCGAGGAGCCGACCTGCCCCGGTGCGAAGCCCTCGGTGACCAGTTCGTGCCCGGCCATCAGCCGAATTGTGTGCGCCAGTGACGACGGGCCCGCACCGAACTGCACCAGCGCCGACACCACGTCATGGTCGAGGGATCGCGGATACACCTGCCCGACGCTGCTCAACACCGTTGTGAAATTGAGAAACTCGGCGACAAGGAGCTCGAGTCGGGCCAGCTTAGCCGCGCCACCGCCCAGCAGATCGAGCATGTCCTGCGCGGTGCCCACCGGACCCTTGATGCCGCGCAGCGGATAACGGTCGATCAGCTCCTGCAGCCTGGTCAACGCAACCAGCGTTTCTTGTGCTGCAGAGGCGAACCGCTTGCCCAACGTAGTGGCCTGCGCCGCGACGTTATGACTGCGTCCGGCCATCACCAGGTCGCGGTAGGTCACCGCCCGCTCGGCGAGCCGGGCCACCACCGCTACCCCGTGGGCGAACACCAGTTCCAGTGAACGGCGGATCTGCAGCTGCTCGACGTTCTCGGTCAGGTCGCGACTGGTCATGCCCTTGTGCACATGCTCGTGTCCGGCCAGCGCATTGAATTCCTCGATGCGGGCCTTGACGTCATGACGCAACATCCGCTCACGGGCAGCGATCGAGGCCAGGTCGACATCGTCGACCACCCGCTCGTAGTCGGCGATCACCCCGTGCGGCAGGTCGACGCCTAATTCCGCCTGCGCGCGCAGCACCGCCAGCCACAGCCGCCGCTCGACGACGACCTTGGCCTCCGGCGACCAGATCGCCACCATCTCGGCGCTGGCGTACCGGCCGGCCAGTACGTTCGGGATGCTCACAACGTCACAGCTTAGAGCCCGCCGGCAGGCTCACCCGGTGAGATCGGCTGCGTCGGCGATCTCGGCGTCACGGCCGGTGAGCCGACGTTTGACCAGCAGGGTGGCCAGACTCAAACCCGCACCGCTGACGACCAGGATCGAGGCGAGCAGGTACTGCTGGCCGGGCCGGCCGGACAGCGGCGTCACCAAAGACAGCGAGGCCAGGCACCCGATGAACGGCAGCGCCGTCGGCGTGGTGAAATGCCGGCTACGGGGCGTCTTGGTGTCACGTCGAAGCACCAGCACCGCGACGTTGACCATCGCGAACACGCCGAGCAGCAGCAGCGAGGTGGTGCCGCCGAGCACCGCGATCGCGTTGCTGTTGGCGAACGCCGTGACGTAGAGAATGACCCCGAACGCGATCGCCGTGGTGCCCAGGATCGCCACCCACGGGGTTCGACGAACCCGGCTGACCGCGCCCAGTATCGGCGGCAGCACATTCTGGCGGGCCATGCCGTAGATCAGCCTGCTGGCCATCAGCATGTTGATCAGCGCGGTGTTGGAAACGGCGACCATCGAGATGTAGGGCACCAGGTCCTTGATCGGTAGGCCCGGCACTCCCGCCTGCACCACGTCGACCAGCGGCGTTTCGCTGGCTTTCAGGGTGCCCACCGGAACCAGTGCCACCGAGACGACGGCGACGAGCAGGTAGACGGCACCGGCGATGCCCAGTCCGGACAACAGCACCTTCGGAAAGGTCTGGACTGGATTCTTAATCTCCTCGGCCATGTTGACCGAGTCTTCGAAGCCGACCATCGCGAAGAACGCCAGCGACGTCGCGGTGGTGACGGCAAGAAAAACGTTCTTGTCGGCGGCGGTGTCGAACGCGACGACACGGCCGAAGTCGACGCCACGACCGCCCACCGCCGCCCACAGCCCGATAAGGATGACCAGCAGCAGGCCGGAGAACTCGATGACGGACAGGACGACGTTGAGCCGCACACTGTCGCCCACCCCGCGCAAATTCACCGCGGCCAGCACCGCAATGAACAGCAGGGCGATGACGACGACACCCGCGGTTCCCCGGCCGATGTGGAATGCGACGACGAAGTTGGCGGCGAAGAACCGGGACGCGGTCGACGCCGAGGTGATGCCCGCGCACATCACCACGAAGGCGACCAGGAAGGTGAAGAAGGGACTGCCGAAGGCCTTCTGGGCGTACAGCGCCGCACCGGCGGCCTGCGGATACTTGGTCACCAGCTCGAGGTAGCTCAACGCGGTGACGCCCGCGATCAGGAACGCCAGCAGAAATGGAACCCAGGCCGCACCACCGACCTGGCCAGCGACATCACCGACCAGCGCGTAGATACCGGTGCCCATGATGTCGCCGATGATGAACAGCAGCAGCAGGCCGGGCCCCATCACCCGGCGCAGTCGCGGCTGTTGCTCAGCCTCCTCGGACTTTTCGGACCCCTCGGACGCGTTCATGGCACCTCCCGGATTCGCCGCGACCCTTTCGCCACTGGTCTCGGGCGAATCCGTCGGTCACAACCGGCTGCAGGACCGTCGTCCCACGTTCGGTGACCATGACGGTTAACGGTTCAGATGTGCACCGCGTGGTGGTCGTGCGGCGCAAGTACATCGATGATCTCGATCAGCGTAGCCCGCGCCGCCGTCCGCGGAACCGGCTCATCTTCGACCAAGGCGCAGATCACCGCGCCATCAACCGCGCAGATCAGCTTGGCTACCAATTCGATGCGCACCGAGCGGCCGGACCGCTCGATCGCTTCGGCGATGGCGTCGGCACGCTGGCGCACGTTGCGGCGCTGAATTTTCCGCAGCGCGGGTTGACGGGCACAGGCGATGTAACGCTCGTACCGGGAGATCAGCTGCTCGCTCTGGCCGGGGCCAGGCTCCTCGCTGACCAGCAGGTCGACCAGCACATCGGCGGTGCTTTCCGCTCCGCGCCGGCGCCGGGATAGGGCCGCGACCCGGGCCCGCAACTGGGCCACCTCGAGCATGCCGATGTGTTCGACCGCGCTGATCATCAGATCGTCCAGCGACGAGAAGTAATAGGTGGTCGACGCCAACGGCAGGCCGGCCCGGCGGGCGACGGCGCGGTGGCGCACCGCTTCGAACCCGCTCTCGCAGAGCAGCTCGGCGGCGGCGCTGACCAGCGCGTACCGTCGCCGTTCTCCCTTGGGAGTGACTGCCGCGGTCACACCTGGTAATGCTGCCAGTACCGATGGTGCCGCACGGTGCTTTCGGGCAAACGGTGC
>NZ_JBARMY010000570.1:0-2019 GCF_049802695.1 Mycobacterium sp. | reverse complement strand
GTCACACCCGACGGCCGAGAGATCCCACCACGCCGGCTCGACCCGGCCGGGGGCGATCCACTTGACAAGTTGCTGCAGGTGCTGCAGGACGCGGCAGGCGCCGCACCGCCGGGGGAGCCCCCGTAAGCGCGACTCGGGCTGCCGATGCTGCTGGGAACGGTCAAAAATCCTCGCAGAGGAGCGTCTTCCCGAAGGAGCTGAACGTGGTTCAAGGCTGTTGCGCCACGGTAAAGACGGTGTCGCGGCGAACGCTGCACACCAGCGACCCTTAATCAATCAGCAGGTGGGCGGGTTCGATGCAAGGTGACCGGATCGTCGTCGTTGATGGTGCCCCCAGTCAGTACTTCCAGGTACACCCCGGCACTGGGCACCATCCCCGATCCTGGCGTTTCCAGGCGGTTTTCGGCCACCAATGTGCGCAGGGCATGTGGGGCTCGCGGCAACACGCCGTGCTCGAGGGTCGGAACCGCGCAACGCGATGTCGGCTTCAGAACTCGAAGTCGCGTTTCACCGATGACCAGCTCCCTCCCGACCCAGTCATTTTCTGCATAAGGCGGGTAGCCGGGCGGTGTCGCAATCACCAGATTCGGCCGGTACCGCAACGCCTCGGTGCCCACATGCTCCACAGTGGCCGTTGTAATCGCATGCAGCGGAGCAAGGTCCGTGAACGACTCGCCGGGCGTTGCCTGTGCAATCTCCAGAAGCTGACCTTCGACCTCGGCGTCTAGGCCAAGCTCCAATACCTTCTCGGGGTCTGGCCGTTCGAGCGTGGCGCCGTGTGGGCGCTGGCTGATCAGTTGTACCGGCCGTCCCAACAGCCGGGAGAGCAGTTCATCGATACCCGGCTCATCAGCGGACACGCATCTGCCGTCGGGCGCCTCGATGCGGACCCTCCCGCCATCCAAACGGGCGCTGAAGTGCAATAGCTCACGCCACAACCGTGGCTGCTTAGCACTGGCCACCCGCCCGGTCACCGTGTCGACGAGCGCCAGCCGCCGGTCGCCCTCGGCGCCTTGCTGATCGACAAACATGGTTGTGACCACTTCGCCGAGCATCGACTTGACCGGGTAGCGCCACAAACTGGCGATGCGCATCTGCACAGGATCCTCATGATCGCGACCATGAGTCATCACGGCTCCCAGTATGCGCTCAGCGGGCGGCCGGGTGGTCTCTTCAATACCGCGGCGCATGTCATTTTCTGTGGGAAAAACGGCCGCAATCCGCTGGTGCAACAACCGTGCAGCAACGCAAACTGGGGCAATCCAGTGAAGGAGAGCGGTCATCGCCATCCAATCAATGGAGGTAGCGCCGGCGCCCGGTGCGGACCGGGCCGCTCACACCGAAACGATGCGCCGAATGAACGGCTCGGGGGACTATCTGGCTGACCATTTCGAAGAAGTTCCCATGTTGCTGTTCGTCTTTGCCATCGACGACCTCGGTGGCGCCAACATCTACCCGGCGATCTGGTTACGGGACAACGGGGTCTGTCGCCGGGTTGTCGGTGACCGGGGTTGCCGGCCGCCCGCAGTCCGCGCGCTTTGCAGCGGCGGTGCGTACGGCGGCCCTGAGCATCAGCCGCAGTTTCGGGTACCCGCAGCTGAGGTGACTGCGCCTCACCCGCGTCGATTCAGCGGCGGATGTCGGCGCAGATCCGATCCCAATTGGCAGACCCGATCTTCTCCCGCTCGTCCTTGGTCAGATCTGCCTCTTCCAGGAAGCGCCGCGCGCCACCGTCCGGCGCCATCCGGTAGGGGTAATCGGTGGAATACAGGATGCGGTCAATTCCGATCACTTCGATCGTCCATCGCAGATACCGTTGGCTGAAGATACCACTGGGCGTGACAAGCACGTTGGTGCGGAAGTACTCGGAGATGGGCCGCCCCAGCTGGGCGGCTGCCGCCAGGTTGTCGACCCTGTCGAGATAGAACAGCACCGTCTCGCCCCAATGTCCGACGACCACTTGCAGGTCCGGAAACTCGTCGAACACGCCGGCGAGGATCAGTCGCAGCAGCGCTACAC
>NZ_JBARMY010000569.1:0-2346 GCF_049802695.1 Mycobacterium sp. | reverse complement strand
GGATGGCCCTGCCGGTCGTCAGCGCCAAGTCTGTGCAGATCAACGACGGCGGGGCGATCCGGTTGGTGCACCTGGCCGCGCCCAACGTCGCCGGTCTGCTGGCCGCCGCCGGCGCGCCGCTGCAGCAAGGCGACCGCGTGGAGCCCGGCGCATCGGCGCCCGTCGTCGACGGGTTACAGGTCATGGTGACCCGCAACCGGATCGAACGGGTCACCGAGCGGGTGCCGCTGACTCCGGCCGCCAGGCGGATCGAGGACCCCGACATGAATGTGAGCCGCGAGATCGTCGAGGATCCGGGCACCCCCGGCGTCCAAGATGTCACGTTCGCGGTCGCCAAAGTCAACGGCGTGGAAACCGGCCGGCTGCCGATCGCCAACACCGTGGTGACACCGGCTCGTGAGGCGGTGGTGCGGGTGGGCACCAAGCCCGGCACCGAAGTTCCTCCGGTGAATGAGGGCGACATCTGGGATGCCATCGCAGCCTGCGAGGCCGGTGGAAACTGGGCTATCAATACCGGCAACGGATACTACGGCGGCGTCCAGTTCGACCAGGGCACCTGGGAGCGCAACGGCGGCTTGCGCTACGCCGGCCGGGCCGACCAGGCCAGCAGGGAAGAACAGATCGCCGTTGCCGAGGTGACACGGGCGCGGCAAGGCTGGGGAGCCTGGCCGGTGTGCAGCGGACGGGCGGGTACCCGCTGACGATCCAGTTCCTGGGCCGCACTGAGATCCGGCGACTGGCCAGAGAGCTCGAATTCCGGCCGCGTAAAGCGCTGGGACAGAACTTCGTGCACGACGCGAATACGGTACGTCGGGTGGTGTCGTCCGCCGGGGTGAACCGCAACGACCACGTCCTGGAGGTGGGCCCCGGGCTGGGCTCGCTGACTCTGGCACTGCTGGACCGTGGCGCGATAGTCAGCGCTGTGGAGATCGACCCGGTGCTGGCCGATCGGTTGCCGCAGACCGTCGCCGAGCACTCACACAGCGAAATCAACCGGCTCACCGTGTTCAACCGCGACGTGTTGACCATCGGCCCGGCGGACCTGAACGCCGAACCGACCGCGGTGGTGGCGAATTTGCCCTACAACGTGGCCGTTCCAGCGCTGTTGCATCTGCTCGCCGAATTTCCCTCCATCCGCACCCTGATGGTGATGGTGCAGGCTGAAGTCGCTGAACGGTTGGCCGCTGAACCGGGCGGTAAGGACTACGGCGTGCCCAGCGTCAAGGTCCGTTTCTACGGGCGCGTTCGCCGTTACGGCATGGTGTCGCCGACGGTGTTCTGGCCGATTCCGCGGGTCTACTCCGGCCTGGTCCGCATCGATCGGTACGAAACATCGCCTTGGCCGACCGGCGAGGCGTTCCGTCAGCGCGTTTTCAAACTCATCGACGTGGCATTCGCGCAGCGGCGCAAGACATCTCGCAACGCCTTCGCCGAGTGGGCGGGTTCGGGCAACGAGTCGGCCAATCGGTTGCTGGCCGCCAGCATCGACCCGGCCCGCCGCGGTGAAACGCTGTCCATCGACGACTTCGTGCGGCTGCTCCGACGCTCCGGTGACCAGGACGGCAACCCCGGGCCCGGTCGCGGCACCTCACGCCCGCAGGCCCCGGCCTGCTGAGAGGCTGCCGACGCGGCTCGGTAGCTACTGAATTGCCGGTCCCGGCGATACTCTCGTGCGGTGCCGATCGACCGAAGCACCGCTGCGCAATGGGTGCCGACTGGATCGGTGACGGTCCGGGTGCCGGGAAAGGTGAACCTGTACCTGGCAGTGGGAAATCACCGCGCCGACGGCTACCACGAACTCACCACGGTTTTCCATGCCGTCTCGTTGATCGATGAAGTCACCGTGCGCAGCGCCGATGTGCTCTCACTGGAGTTCAGCGGCGAAGGCGCCGACGAGTTGCCGACCGACCAGCGCAACCTTGCCTGGCAAGCCGCCGAACTGATGGCCGAACACGTCGGCCGGGCGCCCGACGTCTCGGTCGCGATCGACAAGTCGATTCCGGTGGCCGGCGGCATGGCGGGCGGCAGTGCGGACGCAGCAGCGGTGCTGGTCGCGATCAACGAACTGTGGGAACTCGGCCTGCCTCGACGCGATCTGCACGCCCTGGCCGCGCAGCTGGGTAGTGACGTGCCCTTCGCCCTGCACGGCGGCACGGCGTTGGGAAGCGGCCGCGGCGAGGAGTTGACGACGGTGTTGGCCAGAAACACCTTTCACTGGGTGCTTGCTTTCGCCACCGGCGGGCTCGCCACGGCGGCGGTGTACACCGAGCTCGACCGGCTGAGGGAAATCGGGGCACCACCGCGGCTGGCCGAGCAGGGGCCGGTGCTGGCCGCGCTGGCCGCAGG
>NZ_JBARMY010000568.1:0-17200 GCF_049802695.1 Mycobacterium sp. | reverse complement strand
TGCGCGGCGTGGAGATGTCGAAGGCCTACGAGTCGACGCTGAACATCAGCTTCGAGGTGCGCGGCGGGTTGTTCGTGCGACAGGTGCACCACTGGGCGGCGTTGCTGTTCGCCGCGTCGATCATGGTCCATCTGGCGCGGGTGTTCTTCACCGGGGCGTTCCGCCGGCCGCGGGAGGCCAACTGGGTGATCGGGTCGCTGCTGTTGATCCTGGCCATGTTCGAGGGCTTCTTCGGGTATTCGTTGCCCGATGATTTGCTGTCCGGCACCGGTATCCGGGCGGCACTGTCGGGCATCACGATGAGCATTCCGGTGGTCGGCACCTGGTTGCACTGGGCGTTGTTCGGTGGAGATTTCCCGGGCACGGTGTTGATGCCGCGGTTGTATGCCATCCACATCCTGTTGTTCCCGGGCATCATGCTGGCCTTGATCGGACTGCACTTGGCGATGGTCTGGTTCCAGAAGCACACTCAGTTCCCCGGGCCCGGGCGTACCGAGACGAATGTGGTCGGGGTGCGGGTGATGCCGGTGTTCGCGGTGAAATCCGGCGCGTTCTTCGCGTTGACCGTGGCGGTGCTCGGGTTGATGGGCGGGTTATTGCAGATCAACCCGATCTGGAGTCTGGGTCCCTACAAACCCTCCCAGGTCTCGGCGGGCTCCCAGCCGGACTTCTACATGATGTGGACCGACGGCTTGATCCGCATCTTCCCGCCCTGGGAGATTTACTTCGGCCACCACACGGTCCCGCAGTCGGTTTGGGTTGCGCTGCTGATGGGTGTGATCTTGGGGTTGCTGACGATGTATCCGTTCCTGGAGAAGCGGTTCGCCAAAGACGACGCGCACCACAACCTTCTACAGCGGCCGCGTGACGTGCCGGTGCGTACCGCAGTGGGCGCCATGGCGATCGCCTTATACATCGTGCTGACCTTCAGCGCGATGAACGACATCATCGCTTACAAGTTCCATGTCTCGCTGAACGCCACGACGTGGGTCGGGCGCATCGGCATGGTGGTCTTGCCGGCGCTGATCTACTTCGTGACATACCGCTGGTGTGTCGCTTTGCAACGCAGCGACCGCGAGGTGCTCGAACACGGCATCGAAACCGGCATCATCAAACGTCTGCCGCATGGCGCCTACATCGAATTGCATCAACCGTTGGGCCCCGTCGACGACCACGGCCATCCGCTGCCGCTGGCCTACCAAGGCGCCGCACTGCCCAAACGGATGAACAAGCTCGGCTCGGCCGGTGCCCCTGGCTACGGCAGCCTGCTGCGCGCCGACCCCGCCGGCGAGGACGCCGCTTTGCGCCGCGCTGTGCACACCGGCGAACAGCGAGCTCTCACCGCGCTGCGTGAACATCAGCACACCAACGGCTCGAGCAACGGATCCACCAACGGCTCAACCAATGGGTCCACCAACGGCCACGGCTCCCGCGGTTAAGACGGTGTAACAACTCACCGTGCAGCAACCGCCGTATGGCGCCGGAATCACCATCGCCGGGTGGGGGCATCGTGGTGACTTCGCGAGCACTGACATCGGTATAAGCGATCGCGAGTTGAAAAGTTCAACCGAAAGACGGCGCTGACTGCCTCGCTGTTGCGCACCAAATTAGTTCAATTGCAACGGAAGCGGGGTTCACCGAGCCATCGGGTGCAGAGCGGGCGAGTGCGGGTCGCTGTGCTGAGCGGTGCCGGCTGAGTTGCCGGTGAGCGCGCATAGCCATCGCGGTATCTGCACACTGGTGCACCGACTACCTAATCGGCCAAGCAACGCACGGCAATTCGTTCGAGGAATGCCCTTGTCGTTGTGACAAGATGGGAAATAACGGGGGATGGGGCAGATGAACCTACTAAGGTTGAAGCTGTGACGATCAGGCAACGCACAATGGCAATCGCTTTATGGGGTGGTGTGGCCGTCGCTGTCTTCGGGTTCGCGTACGTGGGCGGCGGCATGGGGCCGTTCGGCGACGGAACGACTTCTCTTGCGGCGAGCGCTTCGTCGAACGTGTCCAGTTTAAGGCCGGCTCCGTTGCCGCAACCTCTACCTGGGGCTCCCGGTGGCGCGGGGTCTGGTGGCGCCATTTCGGTGTATCCGGCCGGCGGAGGCGGCTGCATCATCGGCCTCAACTGTGGCTGCACTCAGCGTTCGGGCAAATGCAGTCAGCATCATGCCAGGCCGGGTAGCGGAGTGAACCGCAACGTGCCTCCGCCGCCTGCTGCCCCACCGGATGGCGGGGCACCGCCGCCCTGACCCTCAACATTCAGCGATTCGGACACCAAGATTCAGCAGTGGGAATGAAAGCAAAATCACGCTGAAGATCGCGTGCCCACCGATCCGGGAGCGGTTGGTGCCATCTTTTTCCGGGTAATCGAATCGCCGTGGGTGAGTTCGTACAGTCCAGCGGCCGAAACGTCGACGAGAGGTCCGTGACGGTGTTTGAGCTGTATCTGCACCGGCTGAATCGAGGACGTTAGCACCGAGGCAGAAGACGGTGACGCCGACAAGTCCGGCCAGCATCAGGCGGTTGGCGAAGCAGAAGATGCCGTCTCCCAGCATCGGTCCGGTTCCTATTTGGGCAGGAGAAACCAGCCATGGGCGATAACGCAGACGACCCGATTGATCATCACCGCACGACTCGTGCGCATGCCGGTCAAAATATGAAGAACACCGCGGCGATGCCGGGGCTGGTCTTCGTCGCGTTCGGCGTCCTCGCCTTCGTCCTCGCCCTGGCCGCGCTGGCAAGCCGGAATTATCATGCGGCCGAGATCTGCATCGGTGTGGCCGTGGCGCCTGCGGTGATCGCCTCGAGTTGGCTTTATGCGCAACGCAGACGTGTACGCAGCCTCAAAGACGAATACCTCAAAAAACACCCCGAGGCGCAGCCGGCGCCGCCCGACAGCTGACCGGCTGATTTCCGCAGCGGCCTAGTGCCGGTCACTTCTTCCGGTTACTTTTTCACCGGGTCGTGGCCCCAGTTCATCAGCGAGTAGCGCCATTTGGTTTCCCGCAAATCGCCGGAGGGCCGCTGCTTGAGGTGCCGCTTGGCATAGCCGACGACCTTGCGCATGTGTGCGTAGTCGTCGTCGGTCAGCTCGCTCTTCTTTGCTTTCAAAATCGCGATGATGTGCCGCCCACTGGCATGTCCGGTGGATTCCTTACCGCCGGCCTTCTGGCCGACCTCTTTGGATTCGTTGGTCTTGAGCCACTTCTCGAGTTCGGTAGCCGTCATGTTGACGGTGTTGCGGAATTCTTCCCAGGTCTCTCTGTCGCCGTCAGAAGGCATCGATGCTCTCCCAGTTCAGATATGCTGTCGTTACTTCTTGTCCGGCTTCAGAGCGTCCGGCTTGTGCACCGCGTCGGCACCGGTCTTGTCGCTTTCCACCCGGTACTGCGGGTCATCTTTGGAGGCGCGGACTTGTCGCCCGCCAGCCTTCTTGTCGGACGTGATCTTCTCTTCGACGGTGCCTTTCACATTCTGGCCGTGGCTCTTCCACTGCACCTTGTCGCCCTTGTTGAAATCCTTCTCGGCCATCGTGTTCCTTTCTCCGTCGGGAATCTGATCCGCGCAAATCAGACATGGTTTACCCGCTGCGCGGGTACGCAATCGCTTGGCGAGCGGTCGCCGCGAAGCAGCGCCTTCAATGTCGATCCGTCGCCAGTTGACACAACTATCTTAACTATTAAGCTATTGAAGTAAGTTCACAGCTGTAACGGAGGAGTGAAGGGATGCGCTGCGTTGTTTTCGGCGCCACCGGTTACCTCGGTACCCGCCTGGTTCCTCAACTAGTTTCAGCAGGCCATGACGTGCGAGTGATGGCCCGAACTCCCGCCAAACTCGACGACGTGCCGTGGCGCGAGCACGTCGAGGTGGTCGAAGGCGATGTCACCGGCGCCGACCAGGTTCGCCAGGCACTGGAAGGGCAGGAGGTCCTCTACTACCTCGTGCACTCGATGCTGAAGTCCGACTTTGTCGACACCGACGCCCGGGCGGCTTTGACCGTCGCGCACGCCGCCACCGAAGCCGAATTGTCCCGCATCGTGTACATGGGCGGGATCATCGCCAAGGATCAGGAGCTGTCCGACCACCTCGCCTCGCGTGCCGAGGTGGGGCGGCTGTTGATGGAGTCCGGTGTGCCCACCGTCGAGCTGCGAGCGGCCGTGATCATCGGAGCAGGCTCAGCAAGTTTCGAGATGCTGCGTTACCTGACCGAACGACTACCTGTGATGATCACGCCGCGCTGGCTGCGCACAACAGTGCAGCCGATCGCGGTACGCGACGTGTTGTATTACCTCGTCCATGCCGCGAATCTGCCGCCGGAGGTGAACCGGCCGTTCGACATCGGTGGACCAGACACGTTCACATACACCGAAATGAGCCGTAAGTACGCCGCGGTCGCGGAACTGCGCCGCCGATTCGCGATTCCGGTGCCGGTGCTCACACCGAAGTTATCCTCGCACTGGGTCAACTTGGTTACCCCGATCCCACGCGAGCTGGCGGGGTCACTGATGGCATCTTTGGAGAACGACGTGGTCTGCACCGAGCACGACATCGCCGACTACATTCCCGATCCGGAGGGTGGGCTTACCCCGTACGAAGAGTCCGTCGAGTTGGCCCTGGCCGGCGCGCGCGAGGACGGGCTGCGCACCCGCTGGTCGCGGCCCGACGCCGACGAAGCACCTTCGCGCCCACTGCCCACTGACCCGGCGTGGTCGGGTGGGTCGCTATATCAGGATGTGCGCGAGCGCCGTGTCCGAACCGAACCTGAAACGTTGTGGCGCGCTGTCGAGTCGACCGTCGCCGACTCGATCAGCGCGGAAGACGGCCGGTCGGCGGCGTCGTTGGGATGGGCGTTGCGCGGCTGGACCGGCAAACTGCCCGGCCGGACCCGTCACAGTGCACGGCAATCGCAACGGCTGAATTCAGTTGCGGCGCTGAATGGGTGGAGTGTCGAGCAGATCGAGCCGCCGCACCTGTTACGGCTGTGCGCGAACGCCCGACTGCCCGGCCGGCTCTGGCTGGAACTGTCGGTGCACCCCGATCAAGCCCCGGACGCCGTTTTCCGGCAACGCGTGCTGTTCCAGCCGTACGGCCTTGGCGGTGAGGCGTTCTGGCGAGCCTCGGTGCCATTTCGATACGCCGTCTTCGGCGGCATCGCCCGCAGCATCCTCCGCAGCGCCGCCGAACTCAACAAACCGGCCCCGGGCAACCTGTCGGCGGTGCGCGGAACCGGCCAGACGGTGCACTCCGACGTGTGACGATCGGATTCGGCCATGACTCCTGTTGACCGGCGTTGGTGCTTCGCCGACCAACTGGGGCCGCACTTTCTCGACGATCCCCGGCAGCCCGTGCTGTTGATCGAATCCCGGGCAGTCTTCGAGCGTCGGCGCTTTCATCGTCGGAAAGCGCATCTGGTTCTGTCAGCGCTGCGCCACCGCGCCGCCGAGCTGGGCGAGCAGGCATTGTTTTTTCAGACCCGCACCTACCGCGAAGCCCTCGACACGGTGCGCGACCCGATCAGTGTGTGCAGCCCGACCTCCTGGGCGGCGCAGCGTTTCGTGCACTCATTACCGGCCGTCGCAGTGCTGCCGGAGCGGGGCTTCTGCACCGACCGTGCAACCTTCGAGCAGTGGGCGGGCAATCAACGCAGTCTGCTGCTGGAAAACTTCTACCGCGACTCCCGGCGACGTTTCAACCTGCTCATGGACGGCAGCCAACCCGTCGCGAATCGGTGGAACTTCGATGCCGACAACCGCGAACCGCCGCCGAAACATGTTGAACACATGGATGTTCCAAGACCGTGGTGGCCGGAAGAGGATGAGATCGACGAGGAAGTCCGCGCTGATCTCGACCGCTGGGAACGCGATGGGATGGTGTCGTTCGTCGGGCGTGACGGCGCGCGCGAGTTCGCCGTGACGAGCGCTGAAGCCCAGCACGCATTTCAGGTGTTCCTCCGAGATCGGCTGCCGCACTTCGGGCCGAAGCAGGACGCCATGCTTTCAGCAGACCCGTGGATGGCGCACAGTGCGTTGTCTGCACCCATGAACCTGGGCTTGCTCGACCCGCTGGACTGTGCGCATGCCGCCCAAGACGCATACTGCCGCGGCGACGCTCCGCTTGCGAGCGTCGAGGGTTACATCCGGCAGATCGTCGGCTGGCGCGACTACATCTGGCACAACTACTGGCACTTCGGCGAGGGCTATCGCCGCCGCAACGCGCTGGCGGCCCGCTCGCGGCTACCGCAATGGTTCGACGAACTCGAGGCCGACGCCGTGGCGGCGCGTTGCCTGAAGAACGTGTTGACCGACGTGCGGGAGCACGGTTGGGTGCATCACATTCCCCGCCTGATGGTCCTGTCGAACTATGCACTGCAGCGAGGTTGGCACCCGGCCGCAGTCGCCGACTGGTTTCACCGCAGCTTCGTCGACGGCTACGACTGGGTGATGGTCGGCAACGTGATCGGCATGTCCCAGCATGCGGACGGCGGATTGTTGGCGACGAAGCCCTACGCCGCCGGCGGCGCCTACATCGACCGCATGAGTGATTACTGCGGGCGGTGCCAGTACCGCCCGAACCGCCGTGTCGGCGACGACGCCTGCCCATTCACCGGCGGCTACTGGTCTTTCCTCGCCCGAAATGCCGAGCGGCTCGCCGGTAACCGCCGGATGTCTCGGGCGCTGTCCGGAATGCAGCGGCTCAAGGATTTGGACGAGGTGGTGGCCCAACAACAGCGACTAGGCAGCCGTCCGCCGTAACACCTTGCGCGACCGGGGTTTCGCGGATTCGCTCGGCAACACGACTTGGAAGGAGCCGACATGGCGGTCACGATGGCATTATTCACCAGAGACCTGCGCGTCCACGACAACCCGGTCCTGGTTGCCGCGGCGAAGAACGGCGATGCGGTCCTGCCGGTATTCGTCGTCGACGATGCGATCGTCGCCGGCAATTACCTGAACCCGAACAAGGCCAGCTTCCTCGCCGCGGCCCTCGCCGAACTCGACGACGAGTTGCGTCGCCGAGGCGGCCGGCTGACCGTGCGTCACGGGCCGACGGTGGCAGAGGTCGAGCGAATGGTCGTCGACTTGTCGATCACCGAGGTCCATGTCGCGTCCGACATGAGCGGTTACGCCCAGAGTCGTGAACGGCGACTGCGGGACCGGCTGGCCGCGCGCGGCTGCAGCCTCGAAGTGCACTCGTCAAGCGTCACTGTGTCAGAGCCCGGCGAGCTCGCTCCGCTCAACGGCCAGGACCACTTTGCGGTGTTCACTCCCTACTACCGCAAGTGGAACGCTGCCGGCATACGCCGGGTGCTGCCTGCGCCCACTACGCTGAATGTCCCTGACACACCCAGTGAACCGCTGCCGACAGCAAGCCAGTTGGCGTCTGGATCGCCCTCACCGAAGCTGGCGGTGGGCGGAGAGACGACCGCCAGACAGCTGGTGAAAAAGTGGCTGGCGGGTCCGGTGGACGAATACCACCTCATCCACAACGACCTTGCCGGCGACGCGACGTCGCGGCTGTCGCCGTACCTGCATTTCGGCTGCTTCTCGCCTGTCGAACTGGTGTATCGCAGCCGATCGTCCACGGACGGGTGCGCGGCGTTCATCCGCCAGGTCGCCTGGCGTGACTTCTACGCTCACGTGCTGGCGGCCCGTCCCGCCGCCGGCCGCGAGGACTACCGCGGCAGAAATGGCGGGTGGCGCAACAGTCCGGCGATGTTCGACGCCTGGCGCCGCGGGCGCACCGGATATCCGATCGTCGACGCCGGGATGCGTCAACTGGAAGCCGAGGGATGGATGCACAACCGGGCCAGATTGATCACCGGCAGCTTCTTGACGAAGACCCTCCAGCTCGACTGGCGGCTCGGCGCAGCACATTTCATGAGCCTGCTGGTTGACGGCGACGTGGCCAGCAATCAGCTCAACTGGCAATGGGTGGCCGGCACCGGTACTGACACTCGCCCGTATCGCGTGCTCAACCCGTTGCGGCAAGCCGAGCGCTTCGACCCCGACGGCTACTACGTGCGGCGCTGGGTCCCCGAACTCGCCCATATCACCAGCGCCCAAGTGCACACCCCGTGGCAGCTCGAACCCGGCGCGGCGCCTGACTATCCGGACCGCATCGTCGATCACCACGAGGCCGTCGCCGCAGCGAGAATCAACGGCGGCAAGTCCCAGTCGGTGTCCGTCGGCTCGGCCGGCCACGGTCCGAGCTGAGCTGCCGGCAGATATGGACGACACCGAAGTTCTGATCGTCGGCGCGGGTCTGGCCGGCTTGCGCTGCGCTGCTGTGCTGGCTTCGGCCGGCCGCGACGTGGCGGTGTGGGAAGCCGGCGAGGCGGTCGGCGGCCGGGTTCGCACCGACGCCATCGACGGCTTCCGCTGTGACCGGGGCTTTCAAGTCCTGAACCCGGCCTACCCGGAACTGGGACGGGCAGTGGATGTTTCTGCTCTGCACCTGCGGCATTTCGGCGCCGGTGTCGTCGTCCGCCGCGATAAGGGCACCGCGCGGTATGTCCATCCGCTTCACCATCCTGGCCGGCTGATTTTGATGCTGGCGAAGGCGAAGGTCGGACCGCGCGAGTTGCTGGCCCTGAGCCGCTGGGCCGCACCGGCGCTTCGGCCCAAAGCCCTCAAGTCGGCGCACCGCCCTGACCTGAGCCTGGCGGAGGCGCTGGAACATGCAGGGGTGCGCGGCGAGGCGCGCCGGGTGATCGACCGCTTTCTGGCCGGAGTGCTGCTCGACGACACGGGATCGAGCTCGAACGCGTTCGCGCTGTTGCTCACACGCACCTTCGCCCTCGGTGTGCCGGCACTGCCGGCCGACGGCATGCAGGCCCTCCCGCTGCTGCTGGCCGCTGACCTGAACGACCGGATATCGCTGTGCCGCAGGGTGACACGCATTGGCCGCGACGGGGCCGGCTGGCGAGTGTCCGACGGTGATCGGGAGGTGCGAGCGCGACACGTGGTAGTCGCCACCGATCCGACGGCAGCCGCGGTGTTGACGAACGAGGCGGCACCTCAGATGCACAGTGTCGTCACCGACTGGTGGACCTGCGACCAACCGCCGCCTCAGGATTGCATGCTGTGGATCGATGGACGTGCGCCTGCTCAGGGACCGGTGCTCAACGTCGCGGTGATCAGTGCGGTAGCACCGACCTATGCGCCGCCGGGCCGGCATCTGGTCGCGGCGTCGGCGTTACCCCGTCACGAGGGCACGGCACCGTCCGAGACCGTGATGCGGCGACACACCGCCGACATCCTCGGCGTGGACGCCGGTGGGTGGGAATTGGTCACCCGGCACGTGATTCGAGAAGCGCTGCCGGCGCAGTTACCGCCGTTGAAGGTGCGCCGACCGGTGCGCACGCCAGCCGGGATCTGGTTGTGCGGCGACCACCGTGACACGGCGTCCATTCAAGGGGCCCTGGTCAGTGGCCGCCGCACCGCCGGAGAGCTACTGCGGATCGGTTAGCATTTTCTCGATGCGGCGCAACGCGATTGAGCACACCGTCAGGTAAGGCGCTGACCACCACGGAACGCCCATGGTGACGCGCGCCCCGCCGTCAACTGGATCCACCCGGTGGCTGGTCGCCGGTACACCGGCCACCGTCCACGACCAGAACCGTCCCGGGTCGAACTCGGTGACGACGAACGGCACGCCGGCCGGCAACAAGGTGTAGACAGTGCCCCTGGCATCCTGGCTGAGTTCCGAAAACGAGGGATCGAGTTCGGCGTGCCTGATCGGCGGACCCCACCGGGGCCAGGCGTCCAGATCGGTCAGAAGTCGCCACGCCGCCTGCGGTGGCGCCGCGATCACCCGGTCGACAGTGAGCATGATGCCGTCACTCATGGAGGCAGGGTTCCCCGCGGGACAACGGCTAAGCGGCTTCAGCCTGATCAATTCGGTTGTGCGGCGCCCGTCGGCGAGACCGTGGCCTCAGTTTGCCCCCCTCGCCAAGGGGGAACACGGCACTGATGAGTTTGACCGATATTGCCGCCACACCATTTCGGTGGGGTTCTGCCATCCGGCACGCGCGAGTTTTCCATCCTAACGGTCTGCTGGTCGAGGGGTCGATCGAACGATCGGCCCCCGCCGAGACGGGCCTACCGATACCGTCGTGTGACGTCGTCGCCCGGGTCTCCAAGGCCGTCGGGACGCCGGGCTCGTGGCCCGACATCATCGGTCTGGCCCTGCGGATTCCGCCGCAGGCCGATGACGGTGCGGCGTGGGACATTCTGCTGGCCTCCGCCGGCTCCGGTGTGCTGACCCGAGCTGTCGGCTTGCGGCCCGTCACCTCATGGACTGGACACACCCTGACAAGCTTGATGCCGCTGCGCTACCAGGGGAGCAACTGGTGGTTGCGCGCGCGGTTGACCACCGAAATCAATGGCTCAGGAGTGTCGTTGGACAGTTTCCGAGACCAGCTGCGCAACGGCACGATCGAGGTCACGCTCGATCAGGCCTGCGGCACATCGGCTTTCGACCGAGTGGCGCGCCTGACGCTGCGCGGGTTGCTGGTCGCCCCGCACGGCGGGGACGTGGCGTTCGACCCGGTGCTGCACACCGCACCCGGGGTGGAGCTGTACCCCGGCTGGCTCACGGGTCTACGAGCGCGCGCCTACGACCGCAGCCGCGACGGCCGCGACGCCGATTGACCGTGTTCACCGCCAGCATGACCCAGGAGACCGCGGCGGCGGCGAAAGCCAGTGCCTGCGCGATGCGGGTGGCGCGCGACGGGTAGAAAACGCCGGCGACGTAACGCTCGGTGAACCCCGCCACCGGCAGCGGATCCATCTCCGCCCGGGCCCGGGCCCATTCTTCAAGCCGGGTCAACGGGCACGGCAAGCCACAGGCCACCACGCATATGCCCCAGCCGACGGTGGGTACGTGCAGCAGGATGCTGCGCGGGCAGCGCAGCGCGAGGAATCCGCCGCTGGGCAGGTACAGCAGGTAGCCGAAGTGTGCGCCGACGGCGAAGGCGACGGCGAGGACGTATCTTTTCTTCATATCGACACGACTAGGGCGTGCCGGCGCGCAACTGGTAACGCCGCTCGGCGTAGGCCAGGTCGTCGCGCCACAGCCTGCCGGCCGCGTAGCGCATCAGCGGTGAGATCAGGGCAGCCGCACTGAGCGCCCGCCTGAAGCCCAAGCGGTCGGATTGTGCGATGACGGCTTCGGTCACTGCGGTGCGCGGTCGACCGTCGGAACCGCGACCCAAAGGGGTGGCGTGGGTTTCGACGACAGAGCCGGCGCCTTCTCCGTCGACGATGCGCATGACGATGCTGCGGGCCGACGGGCTGACGAATTCCGCCACCACGGGCACGCCGAGCCGGCCGAGGCGGAAAGTCACCGCGACCAGGAACCGGTCGCTTTCTTCGGTCGGTGTGGTGAGCACTTCCAGCCGGGTGAACGAGTACGGGTGATACCACGCGCCGTGCCATGGATCGAGCCGGTTGGCGATGATGTCCGACGGCTCGCAGACACCGACCAGTCGGGTGGCGGCAGCCAGCGTGTCACCGGTCGGCCGGCTCGATATCACCGGCTGATTCAGCGGCGCCTCACCGCCCGCGGCGTCCAGACGCACCCACGTCAGTACACCGTCGTCGTAGCTGGGAAACGTTTTCCAGCCGAAGTCGTCGAAGTCACCGTCGAGGGCCAACCCGTGCCAGCGGCAGATCAGGGCGCCGCAGTCCACGGTCGCGGTGGCGAGGTCCGCGCCGAGATGTGGGCAACTCCGCGGACCGACACACAGATTGTTGCTCTGATCGCGCCACGCGACGATCTCGACACCGGCGACCCGCGTGCCGAGCGGACGACCGGCGCGCAGCGACCGGCTCTCGGCGAACACGTACCAGTTGCCGGTGGGTCTGCGCTGGGAGCGGTCCAACGCAGCGTTGATGACGGCCGGCTGCGCGTCCCGATAGGTAGGACGTTGAGCAGCCCAGCTGGTCGGCGCAACCAGTTGTAGCGGCCAGTCTTTCGGCCACCGTCGCCGCACACGGTCGTGAATGTTCATCGCCGGCGGTGCCTTTCTCGGGTGGCGAGCCAGCGCAGCAGCGGAGATCGGCCCTCGTTGGCAACCGTGCTCAGCGAATGGCCCGCGACTCCCCATTGTGCCAGCAAATGATTGGCGGCCGACCAGCCGCTGGTCGCCGCACGCTCCATGAGCGCAACCGGTAAGTCGACGCGGATGCCGTCACCGGCGAGGACCAACCCGGGTTGAGGTGTGGTGATGTGCGGTCGGTGCGCGAAGGTTCCGGGCGCGAACAATGGACAGTCGCTTCGGTAGAGCACGCGTTCGCGGACAACCTTCGCCGCTTTCGTCTCCGGATACAGCTCATGCAGCCGGTCGAGCATGGCATTGTCTGGAAGCGCGGATCTCAGTGCGTAGGAGTGTAATTCGACCACCGAACCGTGATGACGCTGCGCCCATTGGGCGGCTTCGTGCTCGTAGCGCTCCAGCACGCTGATATTGTCGATGGGCTCGTGGCCTGCGGTGCCCAGGAATGCGGGCCGGTGCGGGGCGACCGGGCGGTCCAGCCACAGCCGGTGCACGGCGAAGGTCGGGGCGGTGCGCAGCCGCTGGATGTTCGCCCGCCACGATTCGTCGCCGAGATCGTCGGATGCGCCCACCAGATGCTGCAGACCGGCGACATCGGTGGCCAGCACCACGGCGTCGGCGTTCAGCTGCTCGTCGGAATCAATGCGCACCCGAAAGGCGTTTTCCGATCCGATGCCGACGCTTGCCCCGCGGCTTGTTTCGATGCTTTCTACTTTGGTGCCCAGCCGGAACCGCACGTCGCGCTTGGTCAAATAGTGCTTGAGCGGATTCCACAGGGCGACGTCGTAGTTGGCGTCCGGGACGTCGAAGATCAGGCCTTCGCTGGAGCCGAGGAAGTAAATGTGAAACATCGTGGCCAGCTCGGCGGCCGACAGTTGTGTGGGATCGGCGAAGAAGCTGCGCGAAAACACCTCGAAGGCGAGATGCCGCGCGGGAATCGGGAAATTGATTGCCTTTAGGAAGGTTTCGGCGTCGGTGTGGTCGAGGTCTTCGTAGATCTGCGGCACCGACACCGCCGCGAGCGGTGCGGCCGCGCGGGCGTTGATCCGGGCCAGGTCGCTGAACCGGAATGTAGGGCTGCGCAATGCGAAGAGCAGGGCGTTCCACGGCGGTGTGCGGGGCAGGCCGCGGAAGGTGTCGCGCCGGCCGGCGCCGTCGATGAGAGGGTAATCGTCGACGGGAGTGAGCATGGACAGCTGCGGGTCGACGCGGCGCAGCAGGGCACGCAAGTTGTAGTACTGCCGGAAGAATGCGTGGAAACCACGGTTCATCGGCAGATCGGTGCCTTCGGGGCCTTCGTGCTGCTCGGTCCAGCCGCCCACCCGGCCGCCCAGGTAGCGTTCGCGTTCGACAACGTCGACGCTGATGCCGCGTTCGGCCAGTCCGGTGGCCGCGGTCAAACCCGCGATGCCCGCGCCGACGACGACTACCCGCGGCCGCGATGGCAGCGCGTCCGCAGAAGGCAGCCCACCGGGCGCCAAAATCGTGTGGCGGCGCCGATCTCTCACTGCGGCGCAATCCCGATGAAGGTGTGGACGATGTTGCTTTCCCAACCGGGCATGGTTTCACTGTGGACTCCGGTGAATCCGGCGTCGCGTAGCCGTCGGCGTAGCCGGTCGGCGCCGTCGAAGGACAGCACGCTGCGCCACAGATGCCGGTAGAGCGTGGTGTCGCGGGTATGACGCCAGCCGGAGGGGATGATGATTCCCCAGCACACCGCGTGCCATACCGCGGTGGCCGCGCGCGAATCACGCACCGAGTAATCGTGCACCGCCAGCGTGCCGCCTGGTCGCAACAGCGTCCGGAACGCCTGCAACTGGCTGTCGGGGTCCGCGAGGTTGCGCACCAGGTAGGCGGCCAGGATGGCGTCGAACGGGCCGCTGATGCCATGCTCGGCCAGCTGCTCGATGGGTGAGTGCACGAATTGCACCGACGGCGGCCATGGTTTGGCCCGTGCGGTGTCCAGCATCCCCTGCGATGCGTCGACCGCGACGATGTCGGCCTCCGGCGCGACCGTGAGCAGCGCTGCCGTCGATGCGCCGGTCCCGCAGCCGGCATCCAGCAACCGTAAGCCCTTGCCCCGGTTGGGAATCTGCATGCGGCGTGCCGAGCGGCGCAGGTGGGTGTGATAGCCGGGGTTCGCGCCGACGAGACGGTCGTATGCGGCGGCGCCGACGTCGAAAGCGGCCGGCACCTCGCCGCGCGGCAGGCCGGTGTTACCCACGCTCACGTTGGCGCTCCCAGAGCAGCAGTACCGCGGTGACGAGGGCGAAGCCGAAAAGAAAGTCTTCGACCGGGATGTCGAAGGGGAACCGCAGGCCGGTGATGTGCCGAGTGTTGTAGATGACCACGGGCGCGCTCAATTTGGTCAGCCAGCCGTCGACGAGGCTTTGAAACCCGAACACAATCAGCAACGACAGCCAGTAGGCGCGTCGCCGGAAGAGGCCGGTGTGCAGTACGGCGACCTCGACAGCGCAGACCAGCACTGCGGCCAGCACCGCCGGCACGGTGTAGCCAAGCCCGGTCACCGGCGGTCGACCCGGTCGATGATCGCGTTCACCGCGTTGTACGTCAGCAGTCCGCACACCGGAATGACCAGGAAGAACAGAACTTCCTCGATCGGCACCCGCGCCGGAATGTAGCGGCCGACGATGTAGGCGGGGTTGTACGACCACACGTGTGCGGCTACCGCCAGTTCATCCCACACCAGGAACACGGCCGCAACCGGTAACACCGCTCGGGCGACCTGGCGCGGCCGGCGGTACACGCCCGGTTTGAGCATCTCCAACGGCGCGGTGATCGCCAGGCATGCGGCGAGCAGGAGCAGGTACTGCCAGCGGTCGGTCATGCAGCACCGCGGTTCCCGCGTTCGCCTGCGACGCTCGAGCGCACTCGCCAGGACCGGACCAGACCGGCACCGGCGACCCGGAGCCGTCGCGCAAGGCCGACGCTGGCGCGGTGACTGAACACTGCGAAGTCGCTTGCTTCGATCCGATCCAGGATCTCCGAGTACAGCTTCAACGCCGTTGTCACACAGGGCCGGGAGCGCGGCGCCAGCAGCGGTACTCCGGCCTCGGCGAAACGGTAGACACCCCGGGTCATGTCATGCTGCTCGGCGAGCGCGCGCCGAACCCGGGCGTCGGTGCACCGATGGGAATGACACCACATCAACAGTTCCCGGTCGACGCCGTGGCGGGCGAGTTCGTCAGCGGGGAGGTACACACGTCCGCGCACCAGGTCTTCGCCCACGTCGCGCAGGAAATTGGTGAGCTGAAAGGCTGTGCCCAGCGCCGCGGCGTACGGCGCAGCCTCTTCCGCGGAACCGACCGTGCCGAGAATCGGAAGCAATTGCAAGCCAATGGCTTCGGCGGAGCCCTTGATGTATCGGTTGAGGCCGGTGCGATCCGGGTAGTCGGTGATGGTCAGATCCATCCGCATCGACGCGAGGAAGTCGTCGAACAGTTCGGAGGCGATTCCGTAGCGGCGTGCGGTGTGGGTGACTGCCGCGAGCACCGGATCGTCGAGATTGTCACCGCCGGTGAAAAACCGCTCGGACAGCTGTTGCAGCCGCTCGCCCCGAACGTTGTTGTCCAAACCGGAGTTCAGGTCGTCGAGAATGTCGTCGGCGTGCCGCGCGAAACCGTAGAGGGCGTGCACCGCCGGACGTTGGTCCGGTGCGAGTAACCGGGTGGCCAGAAAGAACGTACGCCCGTGGCGGGCGTTGATCTCGCGGCATCGTCGATATGCATCCCGCAATCGTGGATCGTCGATACCGGCGGCGGCCAGTTCGGTGCGGATCACGACATCTGCACTTTCGTCTCCGTGGTCGTCTTACTGGTGGTCCGAGCCCGGCGGCCCCGGGTGACGGGTCCGGTGATGCGGTCAGCGGCCAGTCGCCCGGAGATCAGTGCGGTGGGCACACCGACGCCGGGCACCGTCGACGACCCGGCCAGCACCGCGTTGCGCACGCCCCGCACGGTGTTGGCCGGCCGGAACGGCCCGGTCTGGCCGAAGGTGTGGGCGAGCGCGAACGGTGTACCGAACGCCATGTCCTGGCGGGCCCAATCCGACGGAGTGGTGACTTGCAGTATCCGGGCGTCGCTCCGCAATCCGGGCAGCAGCCGGTCCTGAACCGTGTCGACGATCTGCTCGGCGTAGGCGTCGCCGGTACGCGACCAGTCGATGGTGCTGCGCTGCAGGTTGGGCGCCGGGGCGAGCACAAAAAGCAGATCACGCCCGGCCGGTGCGAGAGCCGGGTCGCTGGCTGTCGGTCTGGTGACCAGCAACGACGGGTCACGCATGAGTTGGCCGTCACGGATGATGTCGGTGAACGTCTGATCCCACGAGGCGCCGAAGGAAATGGTGTGATGCGCGGTGTCGGCGGGGACGCTACGACAACCCACGTGCACGACGACCGCCGACGGCGAAGGCCGCAGCGTCAACGCGCGGCGGGGCTGATAGCCGAGGAGTGAATAACTGCGCGGCAGTTCGGTTGTCAGGACCACTGCGTCGGCGGCGATGCGCCGGCCGTGTTCCGTGCGCACGGCGGCTACCCGGTCGCCGTTGCGCTCGAGTTCGGTGACCTTCTCGCCATAGTGGAACTGCACGCCGGCGTCGGCGGCTGCGGCGGCCAGACTGTCGGGCAGCGCCCGCATCCCTCCGGCGGGGAAGTACACGCCCGAAATCGTGTCCATGTAAGCGATTACCGCGTAGGCCGCCAGCGCGTCCTTCGGTGCCACACCGGCATACAACGACTGGAAGGTGAACACCCGCCGCAGCCGTTCGTCGGCGATGTAGCGCCGCACCATGGTGTCCCATTTGCGGAACCCGCCGATCATCAGCAGCCGCGCCAGATCGGGCGTCAGCAGTGACAGCGGCGAGTCGAAGTTCTGAGCGATGAATCCATCGAATTCAGCGCGGTACAAGCGGGTCAGCCAGTCGCGCAGCCGCCGGTATCCCGCGGCGTCGCGCCGGCCGGCAAAATTCTCGATCGAGGCCGCCATGCGATCGGCGTCGGCATAGACGTCCAGGGCGCTGCCGTCGGCGAAGGTCGCGCGGTACGCCGGGTCCACCGGCAACAGCGTGAGGCGGCGCGCCCGCGTCTCGCCGACGGCGGCGAACACGTCGTCGATGATGTCGGGC
>NZ_JBARMY010000567.1:0-7846 GCF_049802695.1 Mycobacterium sp. | reverse complement strand
CTGCGACGCCGCCGACGTCGCTGCCGGCCCGTCGGGGCCGGCATGCATGTTCCGCAACTTCGCGGGCGCTCCCGACGGTGGCCTGCTCGGCGCGATGCACATGAGTCAGCCCGGCGCCAACAGATTCATCGAGCGCATCTCGACGCGCGGCTGGGGCACCTTGCACCTGCAGTCCGCCGGGGTCTTGATCGACTCGGGGCAAGCCAGTGTCAATCTTGTCGCCGCCATTCCGTCGCTGCATGCCGCCTTGTCGGTCATGATCGCGGTGTTCCTTTGGCGCCGCGTTGATTGGCGCTGGCGGCCGTTGCTGCCGGCTTACGTGTTGACCATGGCCTTCACTCTGGTGTACGCGGCGGAGCACTACGTCGTCGACATTCTGTTGGGCTGGGCATTCGCTGCGGTCGTCCTGCTCGTCATCGGTCGGCTGGAATCGCGGCGCAGCGGGGACGGACGCTCAGCCGATCCGGTCGGAGGACTCAGCGAGCCAGTGAGCGATGGCGGCGGCGGCCTCGCCGTAGAAGGTTCGGTACACCGCGTCGGCGACATAGCCGATGTGCGGGGTGACGACCACATTGTCCAACGACCGCAGCCGGTGGCCGTCGGGCAACGGCTCGACGTCGAACACGTCGAGTCCCGCCCCGGCGATCCTGTGCGACTGCAGGGCCTCGATCAAAGCCTGCTCGTCGACGATCGGCCCCCGCGAGGTGTTGACTAGCAACGCCGTCGGCTTCATCCACTGCAGCTGTTGTGCGCCGACCAGTCCACGGCTGCGTTCGCTGAGCACCAGGTGGACGGTCAGC
Organism: Mycobacterium sp.; assembly: GCF_049802695.1. GTDB lineage: Bacteria > Actinomycetota > Actinomycetes > Mycobacteriales > Mycobacteriaceae > Mycobacterium. The sequence goes on along the minus strand of NZ_JBARMY010000567.1, from coordinate 7,046 downwards.
ACGTCGGCGCGGCTGAACAGCTCGTCCTCGGACACATACATCGCCCCGGCCTGTTCGGCGGCCTCGCGGGTTAGGTTTGTGCTCCACGCGATGACCTGCATGCCGAACGCCGCCCCGACACGCGCCACCCGGGTGCCGATCCGACCCAGACCGAGCACGCCCAGCACCGCGCCGGCAAGTTGGCGGCCGACCGTAGTTTGCCAGCCGCCGGCCCGCACCGAAAGGGTTTCGTCGACGATCCGCCGGGCCGACGCGAGGATGAGCGCCCAGGTGAGTTCGACAGTGGACTCGACGTAGCCGCCGGTCGCGCTCACCTGGATGCCGTGCTCTTCCGCGGCCGCAGTGTCGATCGACGCGTTGTACGGTCCGGTCGACGCGATCATCTTCAGGTTCTCGAGACGCTCGATAGTGTTGCGCGTCAGTGGAGTGCGCTCACGCATGACGCAGACCACATCAAAAGGCCTGAGCCTGTCCACCACCGCGTCCGGATCAGCGAGGTGGTCATTGAACACGGTGATGTCGGCTCGGGCGGCGACCCCCGACCAGTCGGCCATGCTCAGCGCGACATTCTGGTAGTCGTCGAGGATCGCGACTTTCATTGCTTCCACTGCTGTTACTGCGCCGCCGGTTCGAACGCGCCGCTGATCACGTCAACGAGAAGAAACCCTCTGCGTCCAGGTCGGCAGGAGTGTCCGTGCCCACCGCCGCAAGGGCGTGCGCTTTGAAGACGTTCGCCGCGGCACTCGGCTGGTGTCCGACCGGAGTGATCTCGCACTTCAACTCCGGAGGACAGTGCCCACCCCACAACAAAATGTCGATCGTCGTAGCATTACACGCCGCAACGAGATCCCGACGCACAGCCTCGCTGCCGGCCAGCACATCGGTCGCCACTGCCAATGCGCGCGGATGCCCTGCCCCGCCCCGGGAAGCCAGCGCCGTCAACAGATTCTCGGCTTTCGCGCCGAGAATCCTGATCGGCCGATCGTCGATTTCTCCGGCGACCATGACTGTGACGTCCCAACCGGCCATCGCCCGGTCGAAGATCAGTCCGCCCGCAGCAGCGACCGCTTCGGCGACGCTCGGTGCGACGACGTGGAGCCGGTATCGGTCGAGATCCTCGCTCGGCGGGTCAAGCGGCGTGGTCACCGACTGAGCCGGGCTGCTTGCTGCGCGGGAAGGGCTGGTGGAAGCGGCCACAAGTTATCCGTTCGGCTGACGTAGGCGATTTGCAGAAACTACAAACACAGTTGACACTACGAACATAGAGTAACCTGCTCGGCGAAAATGAAAAACCCCCAAAGTCGCGACTGATCTCACCCGAAAGCCACCTCTGATGGATCGCTCCCCGGCCGCCCTGCAGAAGCGCCGCAAGCCTAATCCGATGGAGCGTCGCCGTGAGCTGTGCGACGCGGCCATTCAGCTGCTCGCCGATCACGGCGCCAAGGGCCTGAGCCACCTGAAGGTGGACCGCAAGGCCGGCGTTCCGGACGGCACCACATCGTTCTACTTCCGCACGCGTTCTGCGCTGTTGCGCGCTGTGGCCGAGCGGGTCGCCGAACTCGACCTGGCCAGCCTGCAGTCGGTGGCCGACAGCGCCCCTGCCGCATCGGGATCATCAGGGTCAGCGCTGTCCAAGCTGGTCATCCTGTCGGCTGAAGAACCGCAGCTGACCCAAACGAAGGCGCGTTACGAACTGACCCTGGAAGCCACCCGCGATCCGGCTGTGGCAGCGACCCTCCAGCGCGGCGCGGACGCCTTCACCAAGCTTCACCACGACATCCTCGTCCACCTGCTGCCGCACGGTGCCGACCTGGACCCGGCCGTGGTCGACGATCTGAGCAACGTGACGCTGACCTTCATCAACGGCCTGCTGCTGCGGTTCGCCCACGGCGACCGCGTCATTGAGACTCCCGAGCAACTTGACGCGGTGCTGTCGGCGATCGCGGCGGGCATCCTGCGACACGGGCGACAGGGGCGCCTCACGCACGACGGCGCGCCGCGTCGACCGCCTCGCCGGCGCAAAGCAGCACGCCTCGACTGACGAGACGGACTCTTGTCAGCGCACCCACCATGTGGTTCTCTACGGCAATAGAGTCAGTGTTTCTCCGTCAGAACAATCTTTTAAGCGAAAGGTACAAATCGCCCGAGCTGAGATGGGTGTTGACACACTGGCGGCGGGGCATTCGGCACGTCCGCTATTCGCGCGAGGTGTTCGTGACAGGAGGTTTTCATGACGGTCAGCACCAGCAGTGACGTCTACTACGACCCTTATGATGTCGGCCTCAACGCGGACCCTTACCCCATGTTCCGGCAACTGCGCGAGGAAGCGCCGTTGTACTACAACGGACAGCACGACTTCTACGCGCTGAGCCGTTTCGCCGACGTCAACAAAGGCCTGGTGGACCACGAGACATTCAGTTCAGCCCGCGGGGTGATCACCGAGCTCATAAAGGCCAATCTGGAGATCCCCTCGGGCATGCTGATCTTCGAGGACCCGCCAATCCACGACGTGCACCGCAAGCTGCTCGCGCGCATGTTCACTCCGCGCACGATTCAGGCACTCGAGCCGAAGGTCCGCGAATTCTGCGCGGCCGCAATGGATCCGCTGGTCGGAACCGGGCGCTTCGATTTCGTCCTGGATCTGGGCATGCAGATGCCGATGAAGGTCATTAGCATGCTGCTCGGCATTCCGGAAGACGATCAGGAATTCATCCGCGACCACGGCAACGCGCAATTGCGCACCGAAGCTGGAAAACCGATGAAGGCCGCCGAGCACGGTTTGGCGACAGGTGAGATCTTCGCCGCCTACATCGACTGGAGAGCCGAGCATCCATCGGACGACATCATGACTGATCTGCTGAGCGTTGAGTTCTTCGACGAGACCGGCACTCTGCGGCGGCTGACTCGGGCGGAACTGCTCGTGTACCTGAACGTGGTAGCCGGCGCAGGAAACGAAACAACGACGCGGTTGATCGGCTGGGCGGGAAAGGTTCTCGGAGAGCACCCCGACCAACGGCGTGAGCTGGTCGAAAAGCCGGCGCTGATTCCGCAGGCGGTCGAGGAGTTGCTGCGCTACGAGCCGCCCGCCCCGCACGCGGCGCGCTACGTCACCCGCGACGTCACCTTCCACGGCCACACCGTGCCCGAGGGCAGCGTGATGATGATGCTGATTGGCGCCGCCTGCCGCGATCACCGCCAATACGGCACGGATGCCGACGAATTCAACATCCACCGGCAGGTGCGGCAGCATCTCGCATTCGGCGTCGGCACACACTTCTGTTTGGGCTCAGCCCTGGCGCGCTTGGAGGGCCGCATCGCCTTGGAGGAGATCCTCAAACGCTTCCCGGAGTGGGAAGTCGACTTGGCCGAAGCCCACCTGAGCCCGACGTCGACGGTGCGGGGCTGGGAGTCGATGCCTGCTTCGGTGCCGTCCAATTGAGCGGGCCCGACGCCATATGGTTCTTCGCCGGTGCCGAAACTTGTTACGTCACCGGCGTTTCGCTTCCCGCCGACGCGGGCGGCATGCTCAAGTAGGCACAACAACACTAAACACAAATAGAGGACAACGATGCCCGAATTCAACTACGAACAAATGAAGAAGGACGCCGAGCCGTTCATTAAGTTCGAGAAGGACGTCAAGAACCGGATCGCCTACATCACCTTCGATCGGCCGGACGCGCAGAACTCCGCCACCCTGGGCATGCGGCAGAACTACGCCGACCTGCTCCACAAGTGCAACGTCGACGATGACGTGAAAGTCGTGGTGATCCGGGGCGAGGGCGAAGATTTCGGTAGTGGCGGAGACCTGCCCGAACAGCGGGGAATGATCGAGAACCCCGGAATGCCGTTGCTGCATGAGCTCGCCATCAATGACGACGACGTCAAGTACCCCCCGGGTGGCTCGTACCGCTACCTGTCCACGGTCACGGACTTCTACGCCAAGGCTCGGGCGGGCTGCCGGCCGCTGCAGGAGTTGCGCAAGATCAGCATCATCGAGGCCAAGGGCTACTGTTACGGCTGGCACTTCTATCAGGCCGGCGACGCCGACCTGGTGATCTCCTCCGATGACGCCCTGTTCGGCCACCCGGCTTTCCGCTACGTCGGCTGGGGTCCGCGGCTGTGGTGGTGGGCGGAGACCATGGGACTGCGCAAGTTCTCCGAAATGCTGTTCACTGGAAGGCCTTTCACCGCTCAGGAAATGTACGAGTGCGGCTTCGTCAACAGTGTGGTGCCCCGCGAGAAGCTGGAAGAAGAGACACTGAAGTACGCGACAGCGTGCTCGCGCTCCCGGCCTACCGACACCGTGGCGGTGCAGAAGACGTTCCTCGAGCTCTACAAGCAACACAAGGGCGAGTACTTCGGCAGCCTGCTGACCGGGATGGTCGAAGGAATGTTGCCGTTGATCCAGAACGATCAAGCCAACGATGTGGACCTCACCGAGGGTACCTTCAGCAAGGGTCTGAACAACGTCGTCAAGGACAACGATCTGAACTTCCCGCCCGAGTGGCGGCTGAGCCGCTCCGGACGCCAGAAGCCCTGACCGCACGACGCATTCATGTCGGCACTGACAGGCATCAGAATCGTTGAGCTGGCCGAATCGGTGGCCGGGGAATACTGCGGCAAGCTGCTCGCTGACTTCGGCGCAGACGTGATCAAGGTCGAGCGTCCGCCGGGTGGCAGCCCCACCCGCAGGATGGCACCGATCATCGGCGGGCGCGACGGAACCGACGAGCGCGAAAGAAGCGGCTTGTTCGCGTATTTGAACACAAACAAGCGCTCAGTCCTGCTCGACGCCACCGCGGGTTCCGGCAATGCCGGCCCGGCCGGCCTGCACCAGATCATCGCCACCGCTGACGCGGTCGTCGACGATCACAGTCCAACCTGGGCTGAAGGCGCCGGCCTGTCGTCTGCGCAACTTCAGCGCCGGCACCCGGGTGTGGTGTTCTGCTCAATCACACCGCACGGGCAGGGCGCGGCGCCGGAGTTCGACAATGCCCGCAGCAGCAACGTCTTTCACAGCAGCGGATGGGGTTATCACACTCCCAGCCACGCCGACCCCAGCAAGCCGCCGTTAAACGGCCCGGGCCGCTTCCTCGCCGACTACGAAGCCGGACTCGACGCGGCATTGTGCATCACGTCGTCGCTGTTCTGGCGGTTGCACACCAGCCGTGGTCAGTATGTCGACGTGTCTCAGCAGGCGGTGCTGGTGTCGCGGGCCGACAGCATCCTGGGCAGGTACGTCACCGGTGAGATCGCGCCTCGCAATGACCGTGACGACTACGATCAGCAGGGCCCCGCGTCGTTCTTCGCCTGCGCGGACGGTTTCGTCTACCTCTACATGACCAGTCGCAGCCACTGGCTCGCTCTGAAGAAACTCATGGGCTACCCGAAGTGGCTCGACGCCTTCGACGACGACTGGCTGGAATTCTCGGTCACCGCAGAGAAAGTCGCGACGTTTCATCGAGAGTTCAGCGCGTGGGTCGGCGGTCTGAGCAAAGAGGCCGTCGCCGAGGAGGCTCAGCGGGCCGGTGTGCCACTGGTGCCGGTCAACGAGGCGGACGACCTGCACAGTTCGCCGCAGTACCGCCACCGCGGCTTCTTCGGGGACGTCACCCATCCGGTGCTGGGTACCGCGTCGTACCCCACCGTGCCGTACCTGCTGAGTGCCTCACCGGCGCGCATCACCCGGCCCGCGCCCCACCTCGGTGAGCACACCGCGGAGGTGCTCGCTAGTGTCAACGAGCCGCGCACGCAGCCGACAGTGCAGGCGCCGCAGTACAAACCGCCACTCCGGTCGCGCGGCGGCCCGCTGGAAGGGGTGCGGGTCGTCGAGCTCACGAAGGTCTGGGCCGGTCCGTACGCCGGAAAACTGTTGGCCTTTTTGGGCGCCGAGGTGATCAAAGTCGAGACCTCGGCCAACCCTGAGGAGATGCGCGCCTACGGTGGTACCGACATCAACCACGCGGCGTTCTTCTTGAGCATCAATCCGGAGATCCTCAGTGTCGACCTGGATCTCAAGTCGCCGCACGGTCTGGCGCAGCTGCGTGAACTCATCGCCCGCAGCGACATCGTCGTCAACAACCTGCGGCCTGAAGCGATGGAACGGCTGGGCCTGGGCTACGAGCAACTCAAAGGTGTCAAGCCGGACATCATCTCGGTGTCTATCAAAATGTGGGGCAACGACGGTCCGCTGGGCTACCAGACCGGTTATGCGCCGTGCTTTTCCGCGTTGGCGGGACTTGCCTCGGTGGTGGGCTATCCTGGCGGCCCGCCGCTGGGAGCCAGCATGCGTTACGGAGACTCGACGGTCGGTGCGGCAGCCGCTTACGCTGCCGTCGTGGCGCTGCTGCACCGCGACTTGACCGGTGAAGGCCAGTTCATCGACGTGTCAGCCGTGGAGACTCTGTCGTCGATGATCGGCGATCGCCTGCTCGAACATTCCCTGACAGGAGAGCGGCTGGAACCTGACGGCAACCGCCATCCCGACATGTCCCCGCATAACTGCTATCCCTGCACCGGGGGTGACTGGATCAACATCGCCGTCGCCGACGACGATGAATGGCAGCGATTGTGTGACGCGCTCGGGGATTTGGCGCTGGCCGGCGACGCCCGCTACGCCACGCTTGCCGGGCGGCGCGAACATGCCGATGCCCTCGACCGGGACCTCGCCTGCCTGACCTCCGGCCACGACGCCGAGCAGCTGGCCCGACGGCTCCGGTCGGCCGGGGTGCCGGCGAGCAAGAGCGCCAAATCGGTGGACGTGATCGGCGACGAGATGCTCTGGGACCGTGGGTTCTACTGCTTCGTGAGCGATCATCGCGAAGGGCAGCGACCGATACTCGGGCCGTCGTGGCGGATGTCGGAGTCTTCGGCGCAGATTGAACACGGCGCTCCGGATTTGGGCGAGCACAACGACTATGTCCTGCATGAGATCCTGGGTGCCGGTTCGTCGTCAGGCGTGCCCGAATAGCCGGCGATGGAGGAATCATGACCGGAAGGCTCGCCGGCACGGCGGCGTTGGTGACGGGTGCCAGCGCGGGTATCGG
>NZ_JBARMY010000566.1:0-6286 GCF_049802695.1 Mycobacterium sp. | reverse complement strand
AGTGCAGGCTCCGCCGGCCGCCGCTCCGGCCCCCGCACCGGCTCCGGTTGCTCCTGCGCCGGCACCTGTTCCGGTCGCTCCTGAACCTGCACCAATTCCGGCTGCGCCAGCTCCGGTCCCTGAAGCTCCGGCTCCGGTTCCGGAGGCGCCTGTTCCTGCCCCGGCGCCGATTCCGCAGGCCCCGGTGGCGCCCGCTCCGATTGCTCCGTTCCCCGCGCCGATCGCGCCCATACCGGTGCCGATCATCGTCCCGGCGCCTCAACCGCCGCGGATCTTCGGTCCGCCTGTAGAAGGGCCCTTCGGCGGCGAGCACGGCGGCGGAGGGCACGGCCCCTTCGGCGGTCCTGGCTTCGGCGGTCCTGGCTTCGGTGGCGGCGGTGGCTTCGGCGGCGGAGGGCACGGCGGCTTCGGCGGCGGGCGCAGGTAACGGCCCGCAGGCAACTGTCACCTGCATTTCGCCTACCGCTTGTTGTCGCGTCGCGATTAGCTCACTCCGGCGGCCTACATAGGCGGTATGAGATGCACCGTCTTCGGCACTGGCTACCTGGGCGCCACCCACGCCGCCGGAATGGCGGAACTCGGCCATGACGTGGTCGGGGTCGACATCGACCCCGGCAAGGTCGCGAAACTCAACAGCGGTGACGCGCCGTTCTACGAGCCCGGGCTGCCGGAGATGTTGACCGACAACATCGCTGCCGGCCGCCTTCGGTTCACCACCGACTACGACATAGCCGCCGACTTCGCCGACGTGCATTTCCTCGGGGTCGGAACCCCGCAGAAGAAAGGCGAGTACGGCGCGGACTTGCGCCATGTCCGGGCCGTCATCGACGAGTTGGTGCCCCGGCTGACCCGGACATCGGTGATCGTCGGCAAATCCACAGTGCCGGTCGGCACGGCGACTGAACTCGGCGAGCGGGCCCGTGTCTTGGCGCCGGCCGGAGTCGACGTCGAAGTGGCTTGGAATCCGGAGTTCCTGCGCGAAGGCTTCGCGGTGCAGGACACTCTTCGGCCCGACCGCATCGTGCTTGGCGTGCAACCCGGGTCCCGGCGGGCGGAGGCGGCGGTTCGCGAGCTGTACCGGCCACTGCTGGAGGCCGATGTGCCGTTCCTGGTGACCGACCTGCCCACCGCCGAGCTGGTGAAGGTGTCCGCCAATGCCTTCCTGGCGACGAAGATCTCGTTCATCAACGCGATCTCCGAGGTCTGCGAGGCCGCCGGCGCCGACATCACGGTGCTGGCCGATGCACTCGGGGCCGATCCTCGCATCGGGCGCCAATGCCTCAACGCGGGTCTGGGTTTCGGCGGGGGCTGCCTGCCCAAGGACATCCGCGCGTTCATGGCACGTGCCGGTGAGCTGGGCGCCGACCAGGCGCTGACGTTTCTGCGTGAGGTGGACAACGTCAACATGCGCCGCCGCACCCACATGGTCGAACTGGCCGCCCGCGCATGCGGCGGGTCCTTGCTGGGCGCCAACATCGCCGTGCTGGGCGCCGCGTTCAAGCCGCAATCCGACGACGTCCGCGACTCACCGGCGCTCAACGTTGCGGGCCAGCTGCAGCTCAACGGCGCCGCGGTCAACGTCTACGACCCAAAAGCGCTGGAGAACGCCCGGCGGGTGTTCCCGACATTGAACTACGCGGTCTCGGTCGCCGAAGCTTGCGAACGTGCCGACGCTGTGCTGCTGCTCACCGAGTGGCCCGAATTCGTCGACCTCGACCCCGACGACCTGGCCGCGTGGGTGCGCGCCAAGGTGATCGTCGACGGCCGCAACTGCCTCGACATCGCCCGCTGGCAGCGCGCCGGTTGGCGGGTGCTGTGTTTAGGCCGGCGCGTAGCCTGACCGGGTGGATTTCGCGGCGGCCTTCCTGGAACAGAACCGCGCCTTCGGTGATGTCATCGGCAGCGCCGACCCGTCCGCGCCGGTCCCGACCTGCCCCGGCTGGAACCTCGACAAGTTGATCCGCCACGTCGGCCGCGGAGACCGGTGGGCGGCGCAGATCATCGGCGACCGTCTCGATCACTACCTCGACCCGCGCAGCGTCGACGGCGGTAAGCCGCCACCGGATCGAAAAGACGCGATCTCCTGGCTGCACGGCGGCGCGCAACGGCTGATCGACGCCGTCGAGCTGACCGGACCGGAGACACCGGTGTGGACCTTCCTCGGATTGCGGCCGGCAAACTGGTGGGTGCGACGCCGGCTGCACGAGACGGCGGTGCACCGCGCCGACGCCGAGCTCGCGGTCGGTCACGACTTCACGCTCGCAGCCGAAATAGCCGCCGACGCGATCAGCGAATGGCTCGAGCGGGTGGCAATCCAGGGGGGCCGCGACGGTCAAGCGCTGCCGCTGGACGACGGCAACACGCTGCACCTGCACGCCACCGATTCCGGGCTCGACATCAACGGCGAATGGACCATCGCGCTCTGTGACGACAAGGTCACCTGGTCGCACGAACACGGCAAGGGGACGGTCGCGCTGCGCGGCAGCGCGGTCGACTTGCTGCTGGCTGTCTTGCGCCGCAAACCCATCGCGGATACCGCCATCACCCTGTTCGGCGACGAAACGGTCTGGCATCACTGGCTTGACCGCACACCCCTGTGACCTCACCCGCACGGTATTTTGCTGATCATGACCACATCGGAGATGGCCACAGTCTTGGCCTGGCACGACGCGTTGAACGAATCCGACCTCGACACCTTGGTGACGTTGTCCAGCGACGACATCGACTTCGGTGACGTCCACGGCGCCGGGCAGGGCCACGAAGCGCTCCGTAAATGGGCGGGCGCGATGACGGCCACTGCCGAGGTCGGCCGCATCTACGTGCATGACGGGGTCGTGGTCGTCGAGCAGAGAATCAGCGGCACGGAGAGCTCGGGCGGCACCGCGGCGTCGGCGTTCCGGGTCGTCCACGATCACGTCACCTCGGTGTTCCGCCACGACGACCTCGCGTCGGCGCTGGCGGCCACTGAGCTGACCGAGGCTGACCTAGTCGATTGAGGAGCACTTGATGCGGGGGATCATCCTGGCCGGCGGCTCCGGCACCCGGCTGTATCCCATCACCATGGGCGCAAGCAAGCAGTTGCTGCCGGTGTACGACAAGCCGCTGGTCTACTACCCGTTCTCGACGCTGATGATGGCCGGTATTCGCGACATCCAGGTCATCACCACCGCACACGACCTGCCCGCTTTCGAGCGAGTCCTCGGCGACGGCGCGTCCTTCGGCGTCGACATCAGCTACGCGATCCAGGATCGCCCCGACGGTCTGGCCCAGGCATTCGTCATCGGGGCCGACCACATCGGAACCGACTCGGTCGCACTGGCCCTGGGCGACAACATCTTCTTCGGCCCCGGCCTGGGCACCAGCCTGCGCCGCTTCCAAACCATCAGCGGCGGCGCAATCTTCGCCTACTGGGTGGCGAACCCGTCGGCCTACGGTGTCGTCGAGTTCGCTGCCGACGGCACAGCGCTGTCGCTGGAGGAGAAGCCCGCCACGCCGAAGTCGCAATACGCGGTGCCCGGCCTGTACTTCTACGACAACGATGTGATCGAGATCGCCCGGGGATTGCGGAAATCCGCGCGCGGCGAGTACGAGATCACCGAGATCAACCAGACCTACCTCAACGAGGGCCGGCTGAGCGTCGAGATACTCGCCCGCGGCACCGCCTGGCTGGACACCGGAACCTTCGACTCGCTCCTCGACGCCAGCGACTATGTGCGCACCCTGGAGCGTCGACAAGGCCTGAAGATCAGCGTTCCCGAAGAAGTGGCGTGGCGGATGGGCTTCATCGACGACGAGCAGCTGGCCCGTCGCGCCCACAGCTTGGTCAAATCCGGTTACGGCAGTTATCTGATGCGACTCCTGGAACAGCGTTGAGCAAGGCTCTCAGCAAGCTCCCAGTAGACACCAAGCCGTTAGGTTAACGGCAGACATCTTCACGGCATATTCTTGGTGCCAACGATGGATACCTCGACATCAAACCCGCCCTCCGTGCCAGGCATGGCCCTGGTGGCCGCTGTGCTGTTCGGCTTCGCGGTCATCGCCGGGGTGGTGATCTTCTACCGTCGACCAGATCTGCTGGCACCGCGAACGGCCAGAACCGGTACGCATGCCGCGGCCGTGCAGGCCGACACCGGATCAGAGCCGCTGGACCAAGACGGTCGGCTGTTTTACCTGCTGACAGAGCAGGGACTCCAGACATCAGGACCTCGCGACGTAACGATGAACGAAGCGCACCACGTCTGTGACCGCGCGCACGCCGGCGAAAGCGAAACGCAGATCGTGCAAGACATCACCGCCGGCTCACCAGGAATGTCATCGCAAACCGCAGCCACCTTCACCGAGATCGCAATCAACGTGTACTGCCCGCAAGGCTGAGCGCGCCCGCGCAACCGAACTACTTGTTGTCCCGGGTGCCCGGGATCATCGCGGGGCCAGGGCGGTCGGCTAACCCACCGTCGGCCAGCGTGGCCAACTCCGCCACCGCGCTGGTGTCCTGCGCGCCGGTCACGGCATCCGGCACGGTTAACCGGCTCACTGCCGGTAGCCGGCCAAAAAATTGCCGAGCCGCTCGATCGCGCTGGACAAGTCGCGTGCCCACGGTAGCGTCACGATTCGCAGGTGATCTGGTGCCGGCCAATTGAATCCGGTGCCTTGGGTCACCAGGATCTTCTCCGACAGCAACAGGTCCAGCACCAACTGCTCGTCGTCTTCGATGTCGTAGACCTCGGGGTCCAGACGGGGGAAGGTGTAGAGCGCACCCGCCGGTTTGACGCAGGACACTCCGGGGATCTCGTTGAGCTTGGTCCAGGCGACGTCGCGTTGCTCGAGCAGCCGACCGCCCGGCAGCACCAGGTCCGCGATGCTCTGATGGCCACCCAGCGCGACCTGAATTGCGTGCTGTGCAGGCACATTCGGGCACAGCCGCATATTCGCCAACAGGCTGATGCCCTCAATGAAGCTGCTGGCGTGATCTTTTGGCCCGGTGATCGCCAGCCAGCCGGCCCGGTAGCCGGCGACGCGGTAGGCCTTTGACAAACCGTTGAACGTCAGACACAACAGATCCGGCGCCACCGACGCCAAGCTGATGTGCTTGGCGTCGTCGTAGAGGATCTTGTCGTAGATCTCATCGGCGAGCACCAACAGCTGGTGTTTGCGCGCCAAATCGGTTATTTGCGTGAGCACTTCGCGGCTGTAGACGGCACCGGTGGGATTATTCGGGTTGATCACCACCAACGCCTTTGTGCGATCGGTGATCTTGGACGCCAGGTCGTCGATGTCGGGCTGCCAGCCCTGCGTCTCGTCGCACAGATAGTGAACCGGGGTGCCGCCCGCCAGCGACGTCGACGCCGTCCACAACGGATAGTCCGGTGCGGGAATCAGAACCTGATCACCGTTGTCCAGCAGGGCCTGCAGCGTCAGCGTGATCAATTCGGACACACCGTTACCGAGGTAGACGTCGTCGACGTCGAGTCGCGGGAAACCGTCGACCAGTTCGTAGCGGGTGACTACCGCGCGCCGGGCTGGAAGGATGCCCTTGGAGTCGGAGTATCCCTGCGCGTTCGGCAGCGCCTGGATCATGTCCCGCATGATCACGTCGGGTGCCTCGAAGCCGAACGGCGCCGGATTGCCAATGTTCAGCTTGAGGATCCGGTGCCCTTCGGCCTCCAGTCGCGCGGCCTGAGCGTGCACCGGCCCGCGGATCTCATACAGGACGTCCTGCAGTTTGGACGACTGCGCGAACGTGCGCTGCCGCTGGTGATGACCAGTGGTATGCCAGGGCACCTGATGAGCAGTCACGTCCACCATGGTGCCACGGCTGTCCACTGGATTTCGCCAAGCAGGGGCGTCACCGCTTGCCGGGCGGTCGGGCGCCGCGTGCGATGCCCAAGCCTTTCACCGGCTCGGAAGCGGGCAAAGTCTCGCCGTTGCCTTCGTCCGCCTCGGGCGTTCCGGCCGGCTTGCCCTTCGGCGTTGCCTGGACCTGCGGCTGCGGCTTGGTCTCCTCAGCCGGGGCCGATGTGGGTGCGGCTTCCGCTTTGGCGGCGGTCTTCTTGGCGCCGGGCCGTTTGGCGCCGGCCGCGATCCCGAGGCCCTTGACGGGTGCTTGCGAAGCTGGCTTCGTCTCTGCCGGTTCAGCTTTCGCGTCGGGTGTGGCCGCGGTTTGCGCGGGCGCCGCGGTCTTCTTGGCGCCGGGCCGCTTGGCACCGGCCGCCAGGCCCAGCCCCTTGGCAGGTGGCGCGACGGTCTTGGCCTCTGCCGGTTCGGCTTTCGCCTCGGGTGCCGCCGG
>NZ_JBARMY010000565.1:0-4389 GCF_049802695.1 Mycobacterium sp. | reverse complement strand
GCCCGGGGGCAGCCGCACGCAAACCGATGGTCGCCGACGACCCCGCATACACCCCGCCCAGCAGCGGGTCCACCGAGCGGGCGACCACCTGCTCGCCGAACCGGTCGGCCACCAGCTCCGCGACCGCCGGGTCGCTGCCCACGCGCCAGTGCAAATGCCGAGCCGGCTCGTCGCGTATCTGGGCGATCGTGGTGTCGTCGACGAGCCCGACGACGGATTCAGCCGACGAAGGGATGCCCACCACGGTGCGGGGCGGCAGCGGGTGCAGCCGACCCTGGCTGTAAATCAGCGGTCGCGCGCCGGTGGTACTGACCCGTCGGTCGGCCAAGCCCAGCTCCGTCAAAAGCGCCAACGCCTCGGGCCGGCGAACCACGAACGCTTCAGCGCCGACGTCCATCGGCTGCCCGCCGACATGTTCGGTGCGCAACGCCCCGCCGAGCCGATCGGCCGGGTCGAGCAGCGTGATCACCGCGTCGTCACCCACGGCCGCACGCAACCGGTACGCCGCTGTCAAACCTGAAATGCCGCCGCCGACAACGCAATAAGACCCAGCCCTAATTGGCCGGCTCCTCCTCGGGCGGTTCCCGCCCGCATCGTCGCCGAACCCAGTCATAACGTATGGACCAAGGACACCAGCTCGGTCAGCAGCCCGGGATCGGTGTCGGGCAGCACACCGTGGCCCAAGTTGAAGACGTGGCCGGCAGCACCGGCGTCGACGGCGCGGCGCCCATCGTCGACCACCGCATGAGCGGTCCGCTGCACCGCCGGCCAGCCCGCCAGCAGCACCACCGGATCGAGGTTGCCTTGCAGCGCAGTGCCGGGCTCGACCCGGCCGGCGGCGTCGGTCAGCGAAGTGCGCCAATCGACCCCGACCACCGGCGCAACAGCCGGCTTGACGGCCTCTGACATCGCGCCGAGCAACTCGGCGGTACCGATGCCGAAGTGCGTCATCGGCACACCCCGGTCGGCCAACGCCTCGAAGACCCGCGCGCTGTGCGGCAGCACGAACTGCCGGTAGTCGGCCAGCGACAGTGTTCCGGCCCAGGAGTCGAACACCTGGATGGCGTCCACGCCGGCGTCGAGTTGCAGTCGCAAGAAAGCGATGGTGAGGTCGGTCAGCTTTGCCATCAACGCATTCCAGGCGGCCGGGTCGGCCAGCATCATGGCCTTGGTCCGGGCGTGGTGGCGGCTGGGGCCGCCCTCCACCAGGTAGGACGCCAAGGTGAACGGCGCACCCGCGAAGCCGATCAGCGGGACTTCACCGAGTGCGGCCACCAGCAACGCGACCGCCTCGGCGACCGGCTGGACAACCTGCAGCGCAAGTGGTTTCAAAGCCTCGACGGCGGCCGCGTCGCGCACCGGCTGGGCGATCACCGGTCCGACGTCGGGAACGATGTCCAGGTCGATGCCGGCGGCGCGCATCGGCACGACGATGTCGGAGAACAGTATCGCCGCGTCGACGCCGTGGCGGCGCACCGGCTGCAGGGTGATCTCGCAGATTAACTCCGCGTCGAAGCAGGCCGCCAGCATGCTGGTGCGTTGCCGCAGCTCCCGATACTCGGGCAGGGAACGGCCCGCCTGCCGCATGAACCACACCGGAACCCAGTGCGGCTTGCGCCCGCTGGCCGCGGCCAGGTAAGGCGATTCGGGAAGATCGCGACGCGTGTTCATCGTGCTCAATGCTGCCACGGCGGCTGCTCCCTCCACCCGTCCGTAACATCGACGCTGCCTTTCCGATCAGTCAGGAGCCGGGATGCACGTCAGCTACGAGGAATTCCCCAGCCTTCGCTTCGAGTCCGGCGCCCCCGGGGTGCTGCACATCGTCTTGGACGCGCCCGGCCTCAATTCGGTCGGGCCGCAGATGCATCGCGACCTTGCCGACATCTGGCCTGTGCTGGACCGCGATCCCGACGTGCGTGTCGTGCTGGTCCGCGGCGAGGGCAAAGCGTTCTCCTCCGGCGGCAGTTTCGAGTTGATCGACGAGACCATCAACGACTACGCCGGCCGGCTTCGCATCATGCGGGAAGCCCGCGACCTGGTGCTCAACATGGTCAACTTCGACAAACCGGTGGTCTCGGCCATCCGCGGCCCGGCCGTCGGGGCGGGCCTGGTGGTGGCGCTGCTCGCCGATGTCTCGGTGGCCGGGCGCACCGCGAAGATCATCGACGGCCACACCAAGTTGGGGGTGGCCGCAGGCGACCACGCCGCGATCTGTTGGCCGCTGCTGGTCGGGATGGCTAAGGCCAAGTACTACCTGCTCACCTGCGAGCCGCTGGTCGGTGAGGAGGCCGAACGCATCGGCCTGGTATCGACGTGCGTCGACGACGACGAGGTGCTGGCGACAGCGACCCGCATCGCCGACGGCCTTGCGCAGGGGGCCCAGAACGCAATCCGGTGGACAAAACACAGCCTCAATCACTGGTACCGCATGTTCGGGCCCACCTTTGAGACCGCGCTGGGCTTGGAGTTCCTCGGCTTCAGCGGACCCGACGTGCACGAGGGTCTGGCCGCGCACCGCGAGAAGCGCCCGGCCCGCTTCACCGACACCGACGGCTCGACAACGCCGGGGGCGACTCGCTGACCGGCGCGCCTCTCCCACGTGTCGGCGGATAGGTCTAGCGTCGAGTGTTGTGACCCGCGCCGACGACGCTCTAGCCCGAGCGATGAGGTGGGGGCACCTCCCGTTTGCGGGGGAAGAGCGGCGCTCATGACATCGCCCGACGACGATGCAGAGCGCAGCGACGAGGAGGAGCGGCGCTGATGACTTCGCCCGAACCGGCCCCGTTCCGCGCCGCTGTGGCGGCAATGAACAGCGCCTCCGTGCGGACGGATATCGAGCTCGGACCCATCCGGCCTCCGCAGCGCCTGGCGCCGTACAGCTACGCGCTGGGCGCCGAGATCAAACACCCCGATCTTGACATCGTTCCCGAGCGCTCCGAAGGCGACGCCTTTGGCCGGCTGATTCTGCTGTACGACCCGGACGGATCGGACGCCTGGGACGGCACCATGCGGCTGGTGGCTTACATCCAAGCCGACCTGGACTCCCACGAGGCGATCGACCCGCTGTTGCCGGAGGTCGCCTGGAGCTGGCTGACCGAAGCGCTCGAGGCGCGCTCCGAGGCCGTCACCGCGCTCGGCGGCACCGTCACCGCCACCACATCGGTGCGTTACGGCGACATCTCCGGGCCGCCGCGCGCCCACCAACTCGAGCTGCGAGCGTCCTGGACCGCGATCACCCCCGCGATCGGGACCCATGTCGAGGCGTTCTGCGAGGTGCTCGAGCATGCCGCCGGCCTGCCGCCGGTCGGGGTGACTGATCTGGGATCGCGGTCCCGCGCGTGACATGAGCCGCGCCGGCGACGAAGATGCCGGTGCAGCCGGGATTGAGGAGCGGCGCACATGAGCCACGCCGGCGACGAAGATGCCGGCACCACCGAGCCCGAGGCCACCCCGCTGCTTCGCCCCGCCGGTGGCGTTCCGAAGCTGTCGGTCAGCGCCGCCGAAATCGCCGCGGCCGCCGAGGTGTTGAGCAACGGCCACGGGCCGTTCGCTGTGGACGCCGAGCGGGCCTCGGGTTTCCGCTACTCGAACCGGGCTTACCTGATCCAGATCCGGCGCGACGGCGCCGGCACCGTCCTGATCGATCCGGTCAGCCACGGCGGTGACTCGCTGACGGTGCTGCAGCCCGTCGCCGAAGTCCTCAACGCTGACGAATGGATTTTGCACGCCGCCGATCAGGACCTGCCGTGTTTGGCCGAGGTCGGTATGCGGCCACCGGCGCTGTACGACACGGAGCTGGCCGGACGGCTGGCAGGGTTCGAACGGGTGAACCTCGCGGCCATGGTGCAGCGGTTACTCGGTCTGGGCCTGGCCAAAGGGCACGGCGCAGCCGACTGGTCGCAGCGACCACTACCGGAGGCGTGGCTGAACTACGCGGCGCTGGACGTCGAAGTCCTCATCGAACTGCGAGACGCGATCGCGGCAGTGCTGGCTGAGCAAGGCAAAACCTACTGGGCCGCTGAAGAATTCGACTACCTAAGGACATTCGTCACGCCGCCCACCCGGCGCGACCGGTGGCGACGCACGTCAGGGATCCACCGGGTGCATGACCGGCGCGGACTGGCCGCTATCCGCGAACTGTGGACGGTGCGCGACCGGATCGCCCGGCGCCGCGACGTCGCGCCAGGCCGCATC
This sequence comes from Mycobacterium sp., assembly GCF_049802695.1. Lineage (GTDB taxonomy): Bacteria > Actinomycetota > Actinomycetes > Mycobacteriales > Mycobacteriaceae > Mycobacterium. Next base: position 195 of record NZ_JBARMY010000565.1, on the reverse strand, counting down.
CTGCCCGACTCAGCCATCGTCGAAGCCGCCCTCGCTGACCCCATATCCGTCGACGATCTTGTCGCTCTTCCGGTGTTCGGTGGGCGCAAGCAGCGCCGCAGCGCCACAACGTGGTTGGCGGCCGTCGAGGCCGCGCGGGAGAACCCAGACCCGCCGGAAACGGCCGAGCCGGCTAACGGGCCACCACCCGCGGTG
>NZ_JBARMY010000564.1:0-11750 GCF_049802695.1 Mycobacterium sp. | reverse complement strand
CGCTGCGGGCGATCATCGCGGCCGCCAACCACTTCGAGGCCAGCGCTGCGGTGTGATACCGAGTCGGTCGCCGACAGTCACTTGTCGCGTCGGCCGGTGAAATCGGCAAGCGCGTCGGCATTGGCCTGCCCACCCATCAGCTCGGCGAAGTAAGCGTTCTCTCTTGCGCTGGCGGCCACGATGTCGGGTCGGATCGGGTCGACGATCGTGCGCTTCACCGCCATGAGGCTCGAAACTGGGCGCGAGGCAAGAATTTCGGCGTGCCGCCGAGCCTCGCGCTGCAGATCCGCCGGTTCGCACACTTTCCAGACCAGGCCCATCCGCAGCGCCTCGTCGGCGCCGATCCACTCGGAGGACATCAACAGCCACGCCGCGTTCTGCCGGCCCACCAGCTGTGGCAGCAGGTAGGACGACGCCGCTTCCGGCGCCACACCCAGGCTGGTGAACGGGCATTTCAGGCGGGCCGTGGACGACATGAAAGCCAAGTCGGCGTACCCGAGGATCGTGGTTCCGATGCCGACGCCGATACCGTTCACCGCGCAGATCAGCGGCTTGGGTAACTCACTCAACGCCTCGATCAGCGCGGTGAACGCCGATTGCCGTCCGGCCAGCTGCGGATCGGTGACGCGGGCATGCATCTCTTTGAGGTCGGCGCCGGCACTGAACGCGCGGCCGGCGCCGGTCAGCAGCACCACGGCCACAGCCGGATCCTCGGCTGCTGCGGTCAACGCCGCAGCGGTGGCCTCGTACATCGCCTCGTTGAACGCGTTGAGCGCCTCCGCCCGATTGAGCGTGAGGGTGCGGACCTTTTTGTCGTCGTTGATCAGCAGCGTCATCGGCAGCAGACTAGCCGTTGCTGTAGACACGGGTCGGTTCGATCAACACCACGGTTCGCCCCTCGGCGGCCATCACCCGGTCGAACTCGTCCCAGTCGTCGTGGACGCCGCCGGCCGCGGAGTACACGTCGCGGATCAGCAGCCGCAACTGCTCGCTGTCTGCCAGCCAAGGCCGGTTGTCGTCCGGGCCGGCCAACTCGGCGCGGCCCTCGACGGTCGCCCACCGCCACCCGTCGCGGAACGTCACCGCCAGCTGGGGTCGCGCCCGCAGGTTGGCGAGTTTGACCTTGCCGTAGGTGACGAAGCCCAGCGCGGGCCGGCCGGTGGCGGGGTGCGTGAGCAGCCCGACGTTGACGAGCGAAGCTTGTACGGTTGCGTCGCCGCGAACCGTGGAGACGATCGCCAGACCGTTTTCGGCTTCGGCCAGCGCCGCCGCCTGCTCAAGTGTGGTCATTTGCGGCTCCTATGCGTTAAACGGCGTTTTCAGCGGATAGCGGCTGGTCGGCACGGTGTCGATGTTTTCATTTGCTCCGAAAGCCGACGTGCTGGCGACCATCCGGCCTATCCGGTTCTGCAGGTCGGCGTCGTCGGTGGCGCCGAAAAAGGCCGTCAAATCAGTGATCGCCTCAGCGGGGAAGAGCTCTTCGACGATTCCGGCGATGGCAGGGGCGTCCGGCGTCAGTGTTCGCACCACCCAGTTCTGGGTGTAGCCGAACGTGGCCTGGGTCTCGATCGCCACCGGCGTGTGGTCGCGCTGCCAACGACTAAGCCAGCTGTCTCGGTCCAGGCCGGCGGGTCGGCGCAGCAACGCGATGTTGGCCAGACCCGCTGTGCGCGAACCCACTTGGTCCGGGGCGGGCAGCGGGACCGACTCGGTGACCAGGTAAGCCGCGACCGATTCCGCCTCGGCCGCCAGCAGCTCGAGCGCGGTGGTGACCTGATCGCCGTAGCACTGCTGGGTCCACAAGCTGACCATAGCCGCGACCGGCGGGTCCAGAGTCGTCAGCGTCATCAGCGAATGCCGCACTGCGCCGTCGCGGACATTGACCGTCAGGCCGGCAACCCCGAGCCGCAGGATGGCGTCGGCGACCGGGCCGCGCTGACGGGCGCACCAGTCGTCGTCGCGCTCGGATGCCCGCAGCACGGCGATTACCTTTTCCATCGAGGGAGAACCTTGCCTGCTAGCCGGGATCGGATTGCTCGCGCGCCCACCGCGGCAGGATGAACACTCCTTCGGCCTCGACGGTGACACCTTGCTCGTCAGCCAGGTATCCCGCTGCAAACGTTTTGACGCCTTCGACCAGGGTGGTCGTGGCCTCGGCGTGCAGGCGGCCCAGCCGGGTGGCCCGGAGGTAGCGGAGGATGATCGTCCCGGTGAGACGCGGATTGACTCCGTCACTGGCCGCTTCTCCCAGTAGGTGATCGAGGATCAGTGCGGCTACTCCCCCGTGCACGTGACCGGGCGGCCCTTCGTAGGCCGCGCCGAGATCGAAATCGCACCACGTTCCGCCCGACGCGTCGCGGTTGACGACCAACGGCGGTGCGATCGGGTTACGGAGGCCGACCACAGCGTTTCCCCACGCCATGCGCTCGCCGCTGTCGAGGTAGCGGACGCCGAATGTGCCGTCCAACTGGCTGCTGCGCAGCCGGGCCGTCGCCGAATCGATGCCCGCTTTGGCCGCCGCGACGGCCGCCTCGTCGACGTCGGTGCGCACAGTGGCGTCGATCAGCTCCCGGACGGACTGGGTCAGTGGTTCGTAAATCGCTCGCAGTCGCTCGACATCCTCGGCGGTGACGTTCGCATACGTGAACTCGAGCATGATTGAAACTAGAACATGTTCTCGCTGTCGGCACGACGGGGTGCCCGACGGCCTTCAGACCGGCCGGACCTCGTGCTCAGCGCTGATCAGTTCCCCGATGACGGCGGCGAGCTGACGGTAGGGCCCCTCCCGACCGCTGGAGGAACGGAATACCAGCCCGATCCGGCGACCGGGACGAGGCGCGGCGAATTCAGCGAGCCCGAGCCGGCTGCGCGCTGCTTCCACCGGCACCGCGCTCTGTGGAATCAACGTCACCCCAAGGCCGCCGGTGACGCACTGCACCGCCGTGGCCAGCGATGCCGCCCGGGTGTTGGCCAGTTCGGCACGCACCCCGGCGGCCCGGCACACATCGAGTGCCTGATCGCGCAGGCAGTGCCCCTCATCGAGGAGCAGCAGCGGCAGCTGAGCCAACGCGGCCGGCGACACCCGCCGTTTGCCCGACAGCGGGTGACCGGCCGGCAAGGCGAGCACGAAATCCTCGTCGTACATAGGGACCTCGGTGAGCCCGCTGGCCTCGGCGGGTAACGCGATCAGCGCAGCGTCGAGTGCTCCTTCCCGCAGGCCCAACAGCAACCGCTCGGTCTGGTCTTCGGTCACATACAGCGTCAGGCTGGGCAGCCGACGCGACACCCCGGACAGCACCGCCGGCAGCACGTACGGCGCCACGGTCGGGATCAACCCCAGCCGCACGGTGCCCTGCAGCGGGTCGGACGCCCCGGCTGCGACGGCGGTGAAAACCCCCAACGCCTCGATCACAGTCTGGGCGTACGGCAACAGCTGCCGCCCCTCCGTCGTCAGAAAAACCCGTCGTGTCGAACGCTCGATCAGGTTGACGCCGAGCCCGGTCTCGAGCGCCGCCAGCGCCTGCGAGAGCGTGGATTGACTGACCCCGAGAGTGGTTGCGGCAGTGCCGAAATGCTGCTTTTCGGCGACCGCCACGAATGCGCGCAGGCCGGCAACGGTCGGTTGATAACACTTATCGGGCATGCCTATGAGTATAGTGGGAAAAATCACCTTTAACTCATAGTAGTTTTTCGGCAGACTCGAGGAACATGCGAATCACCCATAATTGCGATCTTGATCAAGGAGTGACATGGCCCTGTTGACCATTGGCGACCAGTTCCCCGCCTACCAGCTGACCGCGCTGATCGGTGGCGACCTGTCGAAGGTCGACGCCGAGCAACCCGAGGACTACTTCACCACTGTCACCAACGACGATTACCCGGGCAAGTGGCGAGTGATCTTTTTCTGGCCCAAAGACTTCACCTTCGTCTGCCCGACGGAGATCGCGGCGTTCGGCAAGCTGAACGACGAGTTCGAAGACCGCGACACCAAGGTGCTGGGCGTCTCGGTGGACAGCGAGTTCGTGCACTTCCAGTGGCGGGCCCAGCACGAGGACCTCAAGACCCTGCCGTTCCCGATGCTATCCGACATCAAGCGCGGCCTCGTCCAGGCCACCGGCGCGCTCAACTCCGACGGCGTCGCCGACCGGGTGACGTTCATCGTCGATCCCAACAACGAGGTCCAGTTCGTCTCGGTGACCGCGGGTTCGGTGGGCCGCAACGTCGACGAGGTGCTGCGGGTGCTCGACGCACTGCAGTCCGACGAGCTGTGTGCCTGCAACTGGCGCAAGGGTGACCCGACGCTGGACGCCGCTGACCTGCTCAAGGCGTCCTGATGAGCGTCGACGACCTCAAGTCCGCGCTGCCCGAGTACGCCAAGGACCTCAAGCTCAACCTCGGCTCCATCACGCGCAGCACGGTCCTCAGCGAGGAGCAGCTGTGGGGCACGTTGCTGGCGAGCGCCGCGGCCACCCGTAATACCCAGGTGCTGGCCGACATCGGCGCCGACGCGGCCGACAACCTCTCCGCTGAGGCCTACCAGGCGGCGCTGGGTGCCGCGGCCATCATGGGGATGAACAACGTGTTCTACCGCGGCCGCGGATTCCTGGACGGCAAGTACGACGACCTGCGAGCGGGTTTGCGGATGAACATCATCGGCAATCCTGGAGTGGACAAAGCCAACTTCGAGCTGTGGTCGTTCGCAGTGTCGTCGATCAACGGTTGTTCGCACTGCGTCGCCGCTCACGAGCACACGCTGCGCGAGGCCGGCGTCGAACGTGAGGCGATCCTGGAAGCGCTGAAGGTGGCAGCCATCGTTTCCGGTGTCGCACAGGCGGTTACCGCCGCTCAGGCGCTGGCCGCGGTCAGTTAGGTGGTCCTTCACCCTGTGGCGAGCGTGCGCGTTAGTACATTGAACGCGGCGCGTCGGTGCACAGACACGCACGCTCGCGGTGAGAGGTAACGGTGCCTGGCTGGACCGAGCATGTGATCTGGTGGCAGGTCTATCCGCTCGGCTTCGTCGGCGCTTACCCTGCCGAACAGCCGCCCACTGCTGACGAACACCGGCTGCGGCGAATACCGGAATGGTTCGACCACGCGATCACGCTGGGGGCTTCGGGCATCGCGCTGGGACCTGTGTTCGCCGCACGCACCCACGGCTACGACACCACCGATCACTACCGGATCGACGCACGGCTCGGTGACGACGAGGACTTCGACTACCTCGTCACCGAGGCGCACCGGCGCGGCTTGCGCGTCCTGCTGGACGGAGTGTTCAACCACGTGGGGCCTGAATTCCCGCGTTACCAAGAGGCTGTGCAGAACGGTGAGCCGGGAGGTTGGTTTCATGGACGCCCGGGGCGTTTCCACACCTTCGAAGGCCACGGCGATCTCATCACGCTGAATCACAACAACCCCGAAGTCACCGAGTACGTTGTCGACGTCATGTCGCACTGGCTGAGCCGCGGCGCAGACGGTTGGCGACTGGACGCGGCTTACGCAGTGCCCCAGTCTTTTTGGGCGGCAGTGCTGCCCAAGGTCCGCGAGAAGCATCCGGACACGTGGTTCGTCGGCGAGCTCATCCACGGTGACTATGCAGCAGTGGTGGGCGAAGCCGGTTTCGACTCGGCGACGCAGTACGAGCTGTGGAAGGCCATCTGGAGCAGCCTCAACGACGGCAACTTCTTCGAGTTGGACTGGGCGTTGCAGCGCCACAACAGCTTTCTGCCCAAGTTCGCACCGCTGACCTTCGTCGGCAATCACGACGTGACCCGCATCGCGAGCCAGCTGGAGAATCGTCGGCACGTCGCGCACGCGGTGGTGCTGCTCATGACGGTCGGCGGAGTCCCCAGTGTCTACGCCGGTGATGAGTTCGGTGCCCGCGGGGTCAAAGAAGAGCGGTTCGGCGGCGACGACGAGGTGCGACCGGAGTTCGGCTCTCCGCCGTTCCAATTGGATCCGCAGGGCGCACAAACGTGGGAATTGCACCAGTATCTGATCGGGTTGCGCCGCCGCCATTCGTGGCTGCATCGAGCGACGACGACGGCCCTGCGGCTGAACAACCGGCAGTACGTCTACCAGACCTGCGCCGGTGACGACGCACTGATCGTCGCACTGAACATCGACGCCACGCCGTTGCGTGTGCGGCTGGCCGATGTGGCTGCCGGCTCCGCCGAGGTGATCGCCGGAAGCGCCGCGCCGGCACAAGAAGTCGTCGACAAGCTGGAGGTCGAACCGCACGGGTGGCGCATTCTGCGGCCCGTCTAAGCTAGGACAGTCGCGCCACCGTCAGCAGGTCTTCTTCGCCGCCGTAATACTTCTCGAGCACCGCCACGAAGTCGTCGCTGTCAGATGTCGCACGGGCGAACAGCGTCATCGATGAACGCACCTTCATATCGTCGGGCGAGCCGAAGATCTGCGTGATCGAGCGGTCCTGCACCCCAGTCACCAGTTGGGCGCATTCATGCAACCGTGGTCCAAGCACGGCGTGGGCAAGATACGCCCGTGCTTCGTCGAGCGAAGAGATGGCGTAGCGGGCCGCCGTCGGGCTGCTGCCCAGGCCGGCGATCTGCGGGAACACGAACCAAATCCAGTGACTTCGTTTCCTGCCGTCGCGCAGCTCATCGAGGACAGTGTGGTAGACCCGAGCCTGCGCGTCGACGAAACGCTGCAGGTCGAACGGATCGTTCAGAGAGCTCATGTCACTACCGTGGCACAACGGCTGCGTTGTCGAAGGAGGTGAGGTGTCGATGCCGGTGCAACGGCGGCCGCCGAAGATCCGCGATCTCGCGCCGCTGATCCAGTTTCGCAAACCTCGCCTGAACCGCACCCGACGTCGGCTGGAGGCCGCGTTGACCATCGACGACCTCAGGCGCATCGCCAAGCGACGAACGCCGAAGGCCGCCTTCGACTACACCGACGGCGCCGCTGAGGACGAGATCTCGCTTGGCCGCGCGCGGCAGGCGTTCCGCGACATCGAGTTTCACCCGACGATTCTTCGCGACGTCACGACGGTGCGCACCGGCTGGGACGTTCTTGGGCAACCGGTCAGCTGGCCGTTCGCCATCGCGCCGACGGGGTTCACCCGGTTGATGCATACCGAAGGCGAGGTCGCCGGCGCACGTGCCGCGGCAGCAGCCGGCATCCCATTCGCGTTGTCAACTCTGGGCACCGCTTCGATTGAAGACGTGGTGGCCGCTGCTCCGCAGGGCCGCAAGTGGTTTCAGCTGTACATGTGGCGTGATCGGGAGCGGTCGATGGCGTTGGCGCGCCGCGCGGCAGACGCCGGGTTCGACACGCTGCTGGTCACCGTGGACGTCCCGGTCGCGGGCGCACGCCTTCGCGACGCTCGCAACGGCATGTCGATTCCGCCGGCGCTGACGTTGCGCACCGTGCTCGACGCGCTGCGTCGCCCGAGCTGGTGGTTCGATCTACTGACGACCGAGCCGCTGTCCTTCGCGTCGCTCGACCGCTGGCCCGGCACCGTCGGCGAATATCTGGACGCCATGTTCGACCCCAGCCTCACCTTCGCCGACCTGAGGTGGATCAAGGCGCAGTGGCCGGGCAAGTTGGTCGTCAAAGGAATACAGACCCTCGACGACGCCCGGGCTGTGGTCGATCTCGGCGTCGATGGGATTGTGCTGTCCAACCATGGCGGCCGGCAATTGGATCGGGCGCCGGTGCCCTTCCACCTCTTGCCGTCCGTCGCCCGTGAGGTCGGCAACGACATCGAAATCCTGTTGGACACCGGCATCATGTCCGGCGCTGACGTCGTCGCCGCCGTCGCGCTGGGCGCACGGTGCACGCTGGTCGGACGGGCGTACCTGTACGGACTGATGGCTGGCGGAGAGGCCGGCGTCCGTCGCGCCATCGAATTACTGTCCGTTCAAATGAGCCGCACTATGCGGCTGCTCGGGGTCAGTTGCCTCGAAGAGTTGTCACCCAGACACGTCACGCAGCTGCGCCGGCTGGCACCCGGCCCACCGCCGGCGTAACGCTGGTGACAATGGGTTTGGGTTGGACGGTGTGATTCGGGTGGTGTCAGCTGGCGGCATGTGTCGCCTTTGGGCGAGCCGGTAGCTGTCGGTGCAGGTTTCGATGACCGCGCCTCCGAAGGTCAGTCGGTCCACGATCCGGCACCGCTCGTCGCGGTGCCGCTGTCAGCTGAGCGGAGGTCATCGCCGGGACGCCGTTGATTTCGGCGTGCGCTTGTGAGTTGGTCGGCGGCTTGGTTGTCGCCGGTCAGCAGCACTGGAGGTGTGGTACACCTAGCCGTCGCGGGGCGTGGACCACGGCAGGGTTCGAAGCCCGCGGCGGCTGCCGTCACTGGCAGTCGCTATGACGGGCGGCGTGCCCAATCGCTGTCGCAAGGGGATGCTCGCCAGGCCGAAGTAGGCTTTCCGCCGCGGCCGGGAACCAGCAGGGCGTGCCCTGTGAAATTCAGGTCGTGGCAGCGGATTCGGCGAGGTCGCGGGTTCCATGCCTAGGGCCAGTGTGGCCGGTTTCTCGAATGCGCTCCGGTGATGGTGCCTATTTGTTCGATCCCGACTGCGGGTTTGGCCAGAACGCCGTGGCGGCCAGCATTAGCGATCTAGGCTGGTCGTCGAGCACTTGCATAATCAACCACCAACTTCCTCAAAAGGATGCGGAAGGTGGAAATCTTCTATGAAGTTGTCAAGGCGCCGCGGGTCGATAGGCGTGGTGGTCGCGCTGCATGGCCCAAAGGACGTCGAGGTCTCACCGCGGTGACGCGAGGATGCCTAAGCGTGAGTTTCCCCGCCGATTATCTTCCGGTCGTAGTTGGTACGCGGGACCGCGCCGATGCGTACGGCGATTTCTGCGGGCGGGTAGTAGGCGTCTATCGTAGGCCGGCGGGAACCGCGGGTGCGTTTAAAGTCGCCGCTGACGCTCCCCCGGGGGTCGGGGGGCACCGGGACCAGCCCGGACATGTCGGCGAGACGATCGGCGGAGCAGGTGTCTTTGCCGCCGCTGGTGACGGCAATGACCTCGGCGCCGAGCACGACGCCGAAGCCGCGCATACTCAGGATGATTCGGCGTGGCTGTGACGACCAAATCGGTCCTCAATGATCGTCTCGGTCACGTCAATTACGGTATCGATGGCTATCACGTAGGCCAGGCAGGCGACCACGGCGGTGGCGAGGTTCTGGCCGGGGCCGGTGGTGTGCGAGGCGTTGGTGGCCTCGATCGCCGCGACAGCACCACATGCGTTGCTGGGCTTCCGTTTACGCTATCAGGCCGTGAGTCGGACAGCGCCGACGCAGTGCAGCCGTCGAGGCCTTGGCACGCGTCGATCAGCTCGAGCAGCGCCGTCTCGTCGGTGGGCACACGTTGCCCCAGCAGTCGGTGACGTTCGGTACCGGTGACCAGGCAAAGGTGGATCGGACTTTCCGGAATCAACGTCGGCCCACAATTGCCGCGGCCGTCGGCCGTAATTGGCCCCCGGGATGCTGGGTATGGGCGACACCTCCAAGAAAGGTAAGGAACAGACGTGGGCATTTTCCATTCACCGTCCAAACATCACCGCACAGTCTCTCTGGATGTGTGCGTAATAGGTGCCGGTGCGTCCGGGCTCGTCGTGATGAAAGAGTTGCTTGACGAAGGGCATGTTGTTAGTTGCTACGAGAAAGCCGATCGGCAAGGCGGTCTGTTCCGCTACAGTCCGAGTAATGGTGGCGTTTACGATTCGACCTTATTGACGATCTCGAATAATTTTATGGCGTTCTCATCATTTCCGCCACGCGATTACCAAACCCCGCGCTACTGGCGGCATGCCGAATACTTAGATTATCTTCGCCTATTTGCGGAGAAATTCCATCTACCTGACCGGATAAACTTCAACTCTGAGGTTGTTTCCGTCCGGAAAGAAAACCAAAAGGTTCTGGTCGAGATTCAGACTTCGACTGAAGGTCTAATCGAACGCAGTTACGATGCTGTTGCTATTTGTGTTGGCGCTCACCAATTGCCCAGCATTCCGGCGTTTCCTGGTCGCGATAGGTTCAAGGGAAGCATTGAACACACCTATAATTACAAGAATTCAGAGCCATATCATGGCAAGGACGTTTTGTGCATCGGAGCGGGCGAAACGGCGGCCGATGTCGTCCATGAAATTGCTGCAGTCGCGAACTCATGTGCGTTGTCCTTGCGGCACTATCCCTCGATCGTACTCCGGTATCCGTTCAACAGATCATTTCCCAATGATTCCTACACTTCGCGGATCCTCCACACTAATCCTCGGCGATATATCACTAAAATCTACCTTCAGCTGGCGAGGCGCGATCTCAATAATCCGCAGACCGACCCTGTGTCGCGAGTGGTTGCCGAATGGATGTTACATGAGAAAGACTTTTTTAGTCAGTTCTTAACAAAAAATGAAGTATTCTTAGAAGATGTCGTATCCGGCAAAGTTCCGGTCAATGTTTCCGGAATAAAAGAAATTACCGCAACCGGCGCCGTCTTCAATGATGGTACTCGAGTTACTGCGGACACAATCATCTGCAACACTGGTTACGTTGATGATTTCTCGTTTGTCAAAAACGTAGACATCCGTCATGCTCGTCAACTATATAGGCATATGTTCCATCCGGACTTGGGGGCGTCAGTAGCATTTATAGGATGGGCCCGACCAGCGGAGGGTGGGGTCCCGGCGTGCTCAGAGATGCAGAGCCGCTACTTCGCACTGTTGTGCAGCAACAAGCGAACCCTTCCGCCTAGGGAGACTTTAGAGGAGTTGATCCGGCGGGAAAATGGCGCCGAGGAGGCAGAGTTTGCTTATCCCCAGTCGGTGAAAACGCTGGTTCTGTATTTGGCATACATGGACGCCCTTGCTGATCTGATCGGTTGCAAACCGAATCCTCTGCGCCTCCTCACTCGTCCTTTCTTGCTGTATAAGTATTGGTGCGCCTCTCTTCTCAATAGTCAGTACCGGCTACGGGGCCCGCATGCCGATCCGGAATCTGCGGAGCGAGTGATACGAAACCTGGCTGTGCCGTGGGATATCAGCCAATTATTTGTACTTGCAATAATTGACGTCTACTCCGTACTGATGAAGGGTGTTTCAGCGCTCCTTGGGAAACGACAGAACATTTATTACAGTTAAATTGATTTTTACAGGTTATTTTCTGGAGGGCGTGCTACGCGCTGTGTCGCTCTCGACGACCCCAGGGCATACTGAAGCGCCTTTCAATATCTGCTTGGACTTGTGTGCCCAATCCGAGGATAAATCGCCCGTGCGAGTACGCCTGTAAGTGCCATCCGAGGCTGGCAACTGTCATCGGGTTGCCGGCGAATGCGACCGCAATGCATGTCCCGGAGTCGCGACGTATTCTCTGCAGCCAACAGAAGCGGCAGAAAAGGGGTCACTGTTGATCTCCGTTCGACCAGCATGCATCGTAGCCTTGCCGCTCCAGAGCGCTAGCTACGCTTGGAGTATCTGCGAGTTGAAGGGGACTAAACCGTCGATTTTAAGCTCAAACTTGAAAGGGGTTAAATCGCTCGGCTTGTCGAAGTCCGCAACCGTCGATTGAAATGGCCGATCAGTTCTGGCACCACCAGTGGGATGGTGCAGCGGGCCAGATTTAGTTGAATCGCCCGTAAGATATTCAACTAGTTTCGATAAAGTCGGGTTTTCGAAAAGTTTAGTCTGGGAAAATGTCTGACCGATTACCGCAGGTATTATATGAGGGTACTCGAGGCCACGCAACGAATCAAGTCCCAAATCTTCGAGCGCTACGTCG
>NZ_JBARMY010000563.1:0-7694 GCF_049802695.1 Mycobacterium sp. | reverse complement strand
GCTCCGGCCGGTCCGCAGGCCGTCGCACCCGCTGGTCCGCCGCCCGGTCCGCCAGTGAACGACCCGGGGCCAGGCCCGCTCGGCTGACCGGCCCGCATCGTCGTCGCACTAGACCTATGGTCCGACTCCTCCTCAGGCCGTCCCGGCCCGCATCGTCGTCGCACTACACTCGACGGTGATGTCCAAATCGCGCGACGACGCTGAACTGACCGCCGGTATCCGCACGGCGCTGGCCAAGGTGATCGACCCCGAACTGCGCCGGCCCATCACCGAACTCGGGATGGTCAAAGACGTCGAGGTCCGCCCGGACCGCAGCGTGCACGTTGAAATCTATCTGACCACCGCAAGCTGTCCGAAAAAGAGCGAGATCAGCGAGCGCGTCGCTCACGCAGTCGCCGATGTCCCCGGCACCGGCGCAGTGGACGTCACCCTCGACGTGATGAACGACGAACAGCGCACCGAGCTGCGGAAGCAGTTGCGCGGTGACACCCGCGAACCCGTCATACCATTCGCTCAGCCAGGGTCGCTCACTCGGGTGTATGCGGTGGCATCCGGCAAAGGCGGCGTTGGGAAATCGACGGTGACAGTCAACCTCGCCGCCGCAATGGCCACGCGAGGTCTGTCGGTCGGCGTCGTCGATGCTGATATCCACGGTCATTCCATTCCGCGGATGATGGGCACCACCGACCGGCCCACTCAGGTCGAGTCGATGATCCTGCCGCCGATTGCCCATAACGTTCGGGTCATCTCGATCGCCCAATTCACTCAGGGCAACACCCCGGTGGTGTGGCGCGGACCGATGCTGCACCGCGCTTTGCAGCAATTCCTCGCCGACGTTTACTGGGGTGATCTCGACGTGCTGCTACTCGACTTGCCACCGGGCACCGGTGACGTTGCGATCTCGGTGGCTCAGCTGATCCCGAGTGCCGAGATACTGGTGGTGACCACCCCGCAGCTGGCCGCCGCCGAGGTGGCGGAACGGGCCGGCACGATCGCACTGCAGACCCGCCAGCGCGTTGTCGGGGTGGTCGAAAACATGTCCTGGTTGATACTTCCGGACGGCTCCCGGCTGCAGGTCTTCGGCGAGGGCGGCGGCCCACGCGTCGCCGAGCAGCTGTCCCGGGCCGTCGGCGCCGACGTACCGCTGCTCGGTCAAATACCACTCGATCCCGCGCTGGTCGCCGCCGGCGACTCGGGAATGCCGATGGTGCTCAGCGCGCCCGACTCGGCGGTGGGCAAAGAGCTGCGCAGCGTCGCCGACAGCCTGTCCGCCCGGCGCCGCGGATTGGCCGGCATGTCGCTGGGACTGGACCCGACGCGGCGTTGACCGAGCCGCCTGCGGCTCAGCTGACCTTAAGTGGCGTCGCTGTCGAACGGCGGCTGTGCCCCGTCGGCGAGCACGTCGGGCGCAGCTGACGACGGCGCGGCCGAAGACTCGTCGGGCTGCACCAACCGCGGCCGGTCGACCTGGCCGGTAAACAGGAAATCGTCGCCGTCAAGCAGGTGCTTGGTCAGCGCCGCACGCGGCGTCATGCCGCGGTACTTCTGCAGCTGGCTGAGCGGCTCCCGCAGATCGTCGAACTCCGGGCCGATGTCTTCGCGCAGTTGAGTGCTCATGCCGGTGAGGTACTCCCGGGCCTGACGCACCGCGTCGGCCGTCCACCGGATAGCGCCCGGGAGCCGCTCCGGGCCCAGCACCACCAGCCCGACCACGAGGAGGACGAGCATTTCCCCCCAGCCGACGTTGGCGAACACCTAGCTCTTGTCCGGGCCCGGTGTCACCGTCAGGGTGATGTGTCGGCCGTCGCGGACCACCTCGATCGGCGCTTCCTTTCCGACGGTCAACAGACGCACGGCCACGGCGAACTCGTCGGCATCAGCCACGCCGCGGTTGCCGACCTTGACCACGACATCGTTCTCCAGGATGCCGGCCTTTTCCGCCGGGCTGCCCGCCTTGACGTTGGCCACCTGCGCACCGGACGCGATCGCGTTGCTGACCGAGCGTGCGCTCAGGCCCAGCGTCGGGTGCACGATCTTGCCGTCTTTGATCAGCGTCTGGGCCACGAACTTCGCCTCGTTGACCGGGATCGCGAAGCCCAGCCCGCTGGCGCTGTCCGATAACGACTTGCCGGCGGTGTTGATGCCGATCACCTGCGAGTCCATGTCGATCAGCGGGCCGCCGGAGTTGCCGTGGTTGATCGAGGCGTCGGTCTGGACCGCGTCGATGACGGTGTCGGTGTCCGACCCCTCACCGGACAGCGGGATCGGGCGGTGCAGCGCGCTGATGATTCCGTGGGTGACGGTGCTGCGCAGTCCCAGCGGCGCACCGGCCGCCAGCACCTCGTCGCCGACGCGAACTTTGTCCGAGTCTCCCAGCCGGGCCACCGTGAGGTTGTTGACATTGTCGACCTTCAGCACGGCCAAGTCGGTCTTCGGGTCGCGACCCACCAGATGAGTGGGTACTTCCTTGCCGTCGTTGAACACCACGGTCATCTTGAACTGGCTGGGGTTGTTGGCGGCATCGGAGATGACGTGGTTATTGGTGACGATGTAGCCGCGACCGTCGATGACGACACCGGAACCCTGAGTACCCTCCTGGTCGCTGACCGACTCGACCGTGACGACAGAGTCGGCGATGGCCGCGGCCACCTTCGCGAACCGCCCGGCGGGCGCCTGTGTGTTGCCGTCGGTGGACAGCGTCACCTTGGAGGTGGTGAAGGCTTCGACGACTTCGGCCGTCTTGCGCCCGACCACACCGCCCAACGTCCCGATCAGTAGCGCGATGAGCGCCAGGGTGATCAGCGCCAGGTAAGAAACCCGACCGCCGAAGAGCACATCGCGCACACCGAGCTTGCCGCCATAACCGGCAGCGGTCTGCCGAGTCGGTTGAACCAACGCCGGTGTGCCCAGCGCGGCTGCCGCTCCGGGGTCGCGCCAGGGATCCTCAGGGCCGTCATCGTCTTTGCGCTTGTCGCCGTCGAGGGCACCGGCGTCGGTCGGGTGCCGTTGCAGCGAATCGACGCCGGCGAACGGCCGGCCGAAGGCCTCGGCCAACACCGGGTCGGGCGGTTGATCTTGCGGGACGTATTCGGCCTGCGCCCGGTATTTAGACGGCCGTACGGTCTCGGCGATGAATGATCCCCGCACACCTTGCGGACGGCCGAACGCCTCATGCGACGCGGGGTCAACCGGCGGCCGGGAAATCGGACGGGGCGCCAGCCGATCGGCGCGGTCGTAGTCCTGGTCGGAGGTCACGTCATCCTCTTCTGAGCACTCGATTGAGCGCAGGGTGTCGACGCGGGCACGGCGTTGCCCGTCGGTGCATTCACCCTACCGGCGCTTACGCCGGTCGTGGGCGCTGCCGTCGGCGAGGTGGTCGTCGCGCGACGGTGGCATATCGCTCGGCGGCGAATTCGGTATCTGAGTCAGCAGCCCCAGTAGCGCAGTGGGGATGCTGATCGGATGAGAATCGCGTAAGGCGGCCCGGGCCCGGCTTTGATCGTCGACTTCTGCGGCGCACTGCGGGCACAGCGACAGATGGTGGGCGGCCCGCAGATGTGCGCTCATCCGTAATTCACCGTCCACAAAGGCCGCGATTGCTTCGGTGGAGAGGTGTTCGGTGGAGCCGAACTGTCGCGGCGCGCCCACCGGGGCGTCGCTTTGGGAGGCAAACTGTGCTGGGAGCCAGGAGAACGCGCGACGGAACACATGTCCCCGGTCAGTCATCACCAGCTCCTTTCAGATATTGCACTGAAAAACGCGCTACTAGGTCGAATGTAGCGCGATAAGGAGGCGCAACACACCTGCGAGCAGCAGGAAACGATCGGCGATTCCAGCCGAAATCGTTGCATGCGTAAGCGGGCGCTACGCCCCGGCGCGCTCAACATGGTCAGAATGCGCCGCGAGGTAGTCCCGCAGCGCCTGGCGTCCGCGGTGAATTCGGCTGCGGACAGTGCCCAGTTTCACGCCCAAGGTGGCGCCGATCTCCTCGTAGGACAGACCTTCGATGTCACAGAGCACCACCGCGGCGCGGAACTCCGGCGGCAACGAATCCAGGGCCGCCTGCAGATCAGGAGCCAGCCGCGCATCGTGGTAGATCTGCTCGGGGTTCGGTTCATCGGCCGGCACCCGGTCATAGTCCTCAGGCAGGGCTTCCATCCGGATTCGGGCCCGCCGGCGCACCATGTCGAGGAACAGGTTCGTGGTGATGCGGTGCAGCCAGCCTTCGAAAGTTCCGGGCTGGTAGTTCTGGACCGATCGGAAAACCCGGATGAAGGTTTCCTGGGTCAGGTCCTCGGCGTCCTGCGGGTTGCCCGACAATCGGTAAGCCAGCCGGTACACCCGGTCAGCGTGCTGGCGGACCAACTCGTCCCACGACGGCATCGCCGCTTTGTCCCCGGTCGCGTCGAAGACCGCGGTGCCGTAGGGCTCGTCAGCCGGCTCGGCCCAGCCGGCGTCGTCAAACCGCGCGGCGTGCGTCATACTCGCCGGGCTCGTCCAAGTCGTGATGTTCAGATCCTCCGGATTCAGACTGCTGTCAAGCGTTGGCAGTTCCTCTCCGCGCGCAACGACGCGGCACTGTGGGGTATTCCCCAGTTTGTGCCCGGTTAAGCGCCCGCCGTCTTTCATGCAGATACCGTCGCCTACCGGCGTGTGTGCGCTATGTGAGCGCACTGATTGTTCACTGAGAAACGACGCCATAACCGCCTTGTACAGCAGTTTCGGCTCGCGCTGTGAGTTTCGCCACGATCACGGTATGCGCGTGTCGCGGCAGTCGCTTCGGGCGCGCCTGAGCCAATCCGGCGGCGGATGGACCTACGCTGCGGAGCATGGCCAGCACCGACCAAACATCTCTCGAGGCGGCCCGGCGCAGTCGGGCCGACCATCTGTCCGATCATGCCGAAGGATCGATCTCTGAAGACGCGATTTTGGCGGCCGCCCGCGACCGCGCCGTCGACTTCGGAGCCGGCGCGGTTACACCTGCAGTGGGCGCGTTGCTGAGCCTGTTGGTGAAATTGAGCGGCGGCAAAGCCGTGGTCGAGGTCGGCACCGGCGTCGGCGTCAGCGCGCTGTGGCTGCTGTCCGGCATGAGCGACGACGGGGTGTTGACCACGATCGACAACGAGCCTGAGCACCAGCGCATCGCCAAACAGGCATTCGCCGAGGCGGGCATCGGGGTGTCGCGAACGCGGCTCATCGGTGGTCGGGCACAGGAGGTGCTGACCCGCCTCGCCGACGAGTCCTACGACCTGGTGTTCATCGACGCAAACCCGATCGACCAGCCCGACTACGTCGTCGAAGGGGTGCGGCTGCTGCGATCGGGCGGCGTCATCGTCGTGCACCGGGCGTCGCTGGGCGGACGCGCCAGCGACCCCGAAGCGCACGATTCGGAGGTGACGGCAGTCCGCGAGGCGGCGCGTCTCATCGCCGAGGACGAGCGGCTCACCCCGGCCCTGGTGCCGCTCGGCGACGGTCTACTCGCCGCGGTCCGGGACTGATCGCCTTTACCCGTTCTTGAGGCGCTTCGTCCTTGACGGAGCACTGAACAAGCGTTTAGCGTACTGAACATGCGTTCAGCCGACCTGACCGCCGCCGCCCGGATCCGGGATGCGGCGATCGCGCAGTTCGGCGAGCACGGTTTCGGCGTCGGGCTGCGGGCGATCGCCGAGGCGGCCGGCGTGAGCGCCGGCCTGGTCATTCACCACTTCGGCTCCAAAGACGGCCTGCGCAGGGCTTGTGACGACTACGTCGCCGAAGTGATCCGCAACTCCAAGTCCGAGGCGATGCAGTCGCACGAACCGGCCACCTGGCTCGCGCAACTGTCTGAGATCGAGTCCTATGCTCCGCTGACGGCCTATCTGGTGCGCAGCTTGCAGTCCGGAGCAGACTTGGGAAAAACATTGTGGCGCACAATGATTGCCAACGCCGAGGAATATCTCGACGAGGGGGTCCGAGCGGGCACGCTCAAGCCCAGCCGAGACCCGAAAGCCAGGGCGAGATATCTGGCGATCACCGGTGGCGGCGGATTGCTGCTCTACCTGCAGATGCACGAAGATCCCACGAACCTTGCCGCCGTACTGCGCGATTACAGCGCCGACATGGTGCTGCCCGCGCTGGAGCTCTACACCGAGGGCCTGATGGCTGACCGCACTATGTACGACGCGTTCCTGGGGCAAGCCGAGCAAGGAGGGACCAATGCCTGAACATCAGCGGGTCGCCATCGAAACTTACGGTCTGACAAAGAACTATGGGGCGGTCAGGGCGCTGGACGGTCTGAATCTGACCGTGAATGAGGGTGAAGTGCACGGCTTCCTGGGCCCCAACGGTGCCGGCAAGTCGACAACGATTCGGGTGCTGTTGGGATTGGTCAAGCCGGACAACGGCACCGCTCGACTACTGGGCGGAGACCCGTGGACCGACGCCGTATCGTTGCATCGCCAGATCGCTTACGTCCCCGGCGACGTCACGCTATGGCCGTCGCTCACCGGTGGCGAGACCATCGACCTGCTGGCACGGATGCGCGGCGGCATCGACGAGCAGCGCCGAGCCGAGTTGATCGAGCGTTTTGAACTGGATCCGCAGAAGAAATGCCGCACCTACTCCAAAGGCAACCGACAGAAGGTTTCGCTGATCTCGGCGTTCTCCTCGCGGGCGAGCCTGCTGTTGTTGGATGAGCCGAGTTCGGGACTGGACCCGTTGATGGAATACGTGTTTCAGCAATGCGTTCAGGAGGCTCACCATCGAGGCGTCACGGTGCTGCTGTCGAGTCACATCCTCGCCGAAACCGAGAACCTCTGCGAACGGGTGACGATTGTCCGCGCAGGCAAAACGGTGGAAAGCGGATCGCTGAAAGCCATGCGGCACCTCAGCCGGACGTCGATCACGGCTGAGATGATTGGCGACCCGGGTGATCTCAGCAGAATCCGCGGTGTGGCGAACGTGCACGTCGACGGCAACACCGTGCGGGCCCATGTCGACAGCAACAGTCTCGGACAGTTCATCCGGATACTCGGCGACGCAGGTGTGCGCAGTCTGGTCAGCCAGCCACCGACGCTGGAGGAACTTTTCTTGCGCCACTACGGCAGCGAGCACCGCCCACAGCAGGTGCAGGCGTGAGCCACATGACTCTGGCTCTCCCGCAACGAAATACCGTGTTCTCCGGCATGTGGGGAATGCTGCGGCTGTATCTGCGCCGCGACCGTATCGTCCTGCCGCTGTGGGTGCTTTTGCTCTCGGTGCCGCCGGCCACCGTTTACGTCAGCAGCATCGAGAAGGTGTACCCCGATCAGACCGCCCGGGCCGCTTTGGCGGCGTCGATCATGGCAAGCCCCGCCCAACGAGCTCTGTATGGGCAGGTCTACAACGACAGCCTGGGCGCGACCGGCGTCTGGAAGGCCGGCATATTCCATCTGCTCATCGCGGTAGCGGTCACCATCACCGTGATTCGCCATACCCGCGCCGATGAAGAAACCGGCCGCACCGAATTTATCGAGTCGACGCCGGTAGGCCGCTGCGCCAGTTTGACCGCCGCCCTGCTGATGTCGTTCGGGGCGTCGATCGCCACCGGGGCGATCGGCGCCGCGGGACTGCTCGCCACCCACGTCACACCGAGCGGCTCGCTGGCGTTCGGCGCCGCGCTGACCGGCTCGGGACTGTTCTTCACCGCCGCGACGGCAGTGGCCGCGCAATTGTCC
>NZ_JBARMY010000562.1:0-3989 GCF_049802695.1 Mycobacterium sp. | reverse complement strand
GCCTGGATGTCGGATCGCCGTTCCAGCACGGCAAGGCCGGGATCCTCTACGTCGCCGCGCATCTGCCGCCGCCGGGCCGTGATCAGACCGGCTCCGCCGAACAACTGACCGAGATCGCCGAACTGATCGGCGCCGCCGGAGGACGCACCCTGGGCCTGTTCTCGTCGATGCGGGCGGCGCGGGCGGCCGCGGAGGCCCTCCGGGAACGTCTGCCCACCCCGGTGTTGTGTCAGGGCGACGACAGCACCGGAGCGCTGGTCGAGCAGTTCGCCGCGGATGCTGCGACGTCGTTATTCGGCACGCTGTCGCTGTGGCAGGGCGTCGACGTGCCCGGTCCATCGCTGTCGTTGGTGATCATTGACCGAATCCCCTTCCCGCGGCCCGACGATCCACTGTTGAGTGCACGACAGCGCGCCGTTGCCGCGCACGGCGGCAACGGATTCATGGCGGTCGCGGCCAGCCACGCCGCCCTGCTGCTGGCCCAGGGCGCAGGGCGTTTGTTGCGCCGCACCGACGACCGCGGCGTCGTCGCGGTGCTCGATTCGCGGATGGTCACCGCTCGTTACGGCGGTTACCTGCGCGCGTCGCTGCCGCCGTTCTGGCCGACCACCGACGGGACAGTGGTCCGCCAGGCGCTGACCCGGCTGTGCGGCGCCCAAGGAACGGGCCCAACCTGATCGCCGGGCTACCCACCATGACTAGGCCAGCGTGACCAAGCCCAGCTCATTGGCGGCCGCCAGCAGCGCATGGTTCGGCAGCACCCGCACCGTGTAGCCGGCTGCGCCGGCCACCGGCAGCGGCGTCGTCATCGAGAAGACCTCCCCGCCGCCGACGGTGTCGGTGTGCAACATCTCAACGGTGATCGGATCTCGCAGCGCGTCGCCGGCGTCGACCCTGCCCAGCACGGCTTGCACGGTCACCTCGTCGGGGCGCAGGCCCGCGAGCTGGACGGTCGCGGTCAGCGTCAGCTTCGATCCGAGCACCGGTGTGTCCGGCAGTCCGCTGCTGTCGACGTCGGTGATGCGGATCTTCGGCCACGCCTGCACCGCACGGCGCCGGTATGCGGCGAGCTCACGGCCCGGGCGGTAGGTGGGATGACCATCCTCACGGTCGACGCCGACCGTTCGGCGCAGCGACTCCGCCGCCGGTGTGTAGTAACGCTCGGTGTAGTCGCGCACCATGCGCGACGCCAACACTTTCGGACCCAGCGTCTGCAAGGTGTGGCGCACCATTTCGATCCAGCGCGGCGGCACGCCGCGCTCGTCGCGGTCGTAGAACTTGGGCGCGACCGACTGCTCCAGCAAGTCGTACAGCGCACCGGCCTCCAGGTCGTCGCGGCGGCTCGCGTCGGCGACGCCGTCGGACGACGGGATGTCCCAGCCGTTTTCGCCGTCGTACCACTCGTCCCACCAGCCGTCGCGGATCGACAGGTTCAATCCGCCGTTCAACGCGCTTTTCATGCCGGACGTGCCGCATGCCTCGTACGGACGCAACGGGTTGTTCAGCCAGACATCACAGCCCCAGTACAACCGCCGCGCCATCGACATGTCGTAGTCGGGCAGAAAGGCGATGCGGTGGCGCACTTCAGGACGGTCGGCGAACCGCACCACCTGCTGAATCAGCGCCTTGCCACCGTCGTCGGCCGGGTGGGACTTGCCCGCCACGATCAACTGGATCGGCCGTTCCTCGTCGAGCAGTAGCCGTTCCAGCCGTTCCGGGTCGCGCAGCATCAAGGTGAGCCGCTTGTAGGTGGGGACCCGGCGAGCGAAGCCGATGGTGAGCACCCCGGGGTCGAAGGCCGTCGACGTCCAGCCGAGCTGGGCGGCTGACGCGCCGCGTTCCAGACAGGACCGACGCAGGCGCGCCCGGACATCCTCAACGAGCAGTGTCCGCAGTTGAAAACGGATCGACCAGAGCTGCTCGGAGTCGACGTGCTGCAACCGCAGCCACACCGCCGGCTCGCTGAACGAGTCCGAGCCGACCAGCTCGCGGCCCAGCTGCAACCATTGCGGCGCGGCCCAGGTTCGGGCGTGAACCCCGTTGGTGATCGACCCGATGGGTACCTCGTCCGGATCGAATCCCGGCCACAGCTCATTGAACATGGTGCGACTCACCCGGCCGTGCAACAGCGACACACCGTTGGCCCGCTGCGCCAGCCGCAGCCCCATGTGGGCCATGTTGAAAGTGGCCGGGTCGTCCTCGGCGCCCAGCGTGACGATCCGGTCGGTGGCGACCCCGGGCAAAAGGGCCGGTCCGCCGCCCTCACCGAAATAGCGGCGCACCATGTCGACCGGGAACCGGTCGATACCGGCGGGCACCGGGGTGTGGGTGGTGAAGACCGTGCTGGACCGCACCACCGTCAGCGCGGCGTCGAAGTCCAGACCTGAGTCGGTGATCAGCTCGCGAACCCGTTCCACGCCGAGAAAACCGGCGTGGCCCTCGTTCATGTGAAACACCTCGGGCTCAGCCAACCCTTCGATCGCGGTGAATGCTCGAATCGCTCGCACCCCGCCGATTCCGGCCAGAATCTCTTGCTTGATGCGGTGCTCCTGACCGCCGCCGTATAGCCGGTCGGTCACCCTGCGCAGCTCATGCTCGTTTTCCGGAACGTCGGAGTCCAGCAGGAGCAGCGGGACGCGACCCACTTGCGCGATCCAGACCCTCGCATGCAGTTGGGCGGAGTCGGGCAGCGCCAACTCGACGAGCACCGGGTCGCCGCCGGCGTCGGTGAGCAACCGCAACGGCAGGCCCTGCGGGTCCAGCGACGGATAGGTCTCCTGCTGCCAGCCGTCGGCGGTCAGAGACTGCCGGAAATACCCGGACCGGTAATACAACCCCACCGCGATCAGCGGCAAGCCGAGGTCGGAGGCAGATTTCAGATGATCGCCGGCAAGTATCCCGAGGCCGCCGGAGTAGTTGGGCAACACTTCGGCGACCCCGAACTCCATCGAGAAGTAGGCGATGCCCGTCGGCACCGCCTTGCCGTCGCTTTCTTGCTGCTGATACCACAGCGGACGGCTCAGATAGTCGTCCAAGTCAGCCGCGAGCTCGTCGAGCTTTCCGACGAACCATTCGTCAACCGCCAACTCGTCGAGCCGGCCCGGCTTGACCGAACCCAGCAGCGCCACCGGATCGTGTCGGCAGCGCGACCACAGCTCAGGGTCGATGGCTTCGAACAGGTCCTGTGTCGGCTTCTCCCACGACCACCGCAGATTCGTCGACAGTTGTTGCAGGGCGGCCAGACGCTCCGGGAGATGCGCGCGGACGGTGAACCGGCGGAGGGCTTTCACATGTCGTTACCTTACTGAGGTTGCCCGTCCGCCCCTGGCAGTTCCGTGTCGCTGCGGGCATTGATTTCGCGGCCAAGTGTGACCGGACACTACGGTGGGTATTGGGCGAACGAAGCTCGAGAGATGGCGCCGCAGTGTGGCCGCGCCGAGCACGCACGATGAGAGACAACGGTTACAGAACGGAGTGCTGGTGCCTGGTCGTGTCGAGATCGATAACGTCCAGCCAGTCGTTTCCTGCGGCGCGTACCCCGCCAAAGCGGTGGTCGGTGAAGTCGTCCCGGTCAGTGCCGCCGTGTGGCGGGAAGGCCACGACGAGGTAGCCGCCACCTTGGTTGTGCGCTATTTGGGACCGCGTTACCCACAGGTCGGCGAAGTTCGCCGGCTCAAGGCCGTCCAGGCTGTGGACACCCTGGACGCCGCCGCGCCCCAGCGGGTCAAACCGCTGCTGGTCTCGATGACGACGGGCGAGGAACCGTATGTCTTCCACGGTCAGTTCATCCCGGACAAGATCGGGTTGTGGACGTTCCGGGTGGACGGCTGGGGCGACCCGATCCACAGCTGGCGACACGCCGTCGTGGCCAAGCTCAACGCCGGCCAAGGCGAGGCCGAGCTGAACAACGACCTGCTGGTCGGCGCCCAGCTGTTCGAGCGGGCTGCCACCGGAGTGCCGCGCGCGCAACGCGACCCGCTGCGCGAGGC
>NZ_JBARMY010000561.1:0-4276 GCF_049802695.1 Mycobacterium sp. | reverse complement strand
GCCGCGGTGCGTGCCGCGGTGCGGGGCAGCCGCGCGTTGGCCCTCGACTACTACTCGGCTTCACGCGACACGCTGTCCGCCCGGATCATCGACCCGATCCGCGTGGTGGTGGTCGGCGACCACAGCTACCTGGAGGCTTGGTCGCGCGAAGCCGAAGGGGTGCGGCTGTTCCGGTTCGACCGGATCGTCGACGCGCGGGTGCTCGACGAGCCGTCCGTGCCGCCCGAACCGGCGCTGCAGGCACCGCCGGACACCTCGTTGTTCGACGCCGATCCGTCGCTGCCGTCGGCGACGCTGCGGCTGGCCCCGTCGGCGTCCTGGATGTTCGAGTACTACCCGATGCGCCTGCTGACCGAGCTGCCCGACGGCTACTGCGAGGCAGCGATGACCTACGGCTCTGAGGATTGGATGACGCGGCTGGTGCTCGGCTTCGGGTCGGCGGTGCGGGTGCTCGCACCGGAGTCCTTGGCCCGACGGGTACGAGACGCCGCAGCGGCCGCGCTCGACACCTACCGCGCTGCGGCGCGGTCCGCTTAGCCGCCGCCGCCGCTGCGGTAGCATCGTGAGGACATCTGGAGGTATTCATAGTGAACGCTCTCACTCCGGGTCACTTGGCAATCGTCGCGGTCGTGGTGATCGTTCTGTTCGGCGCCAAGAGGCTCCCCGACGCGGCACGTTCGCTGGGCAAGTCGATGCGGATCTTCAAGTCCGAGGTCCGTGAACTGCAGAACGAAGGCAAGCCGGAAACGCCTGCCGCGCCCAGCACCACAGTGCAGGCGGAGCGAGTCGACCCGCCGGCGGCGCCGGGGCAGGGCTAGCCTGAGCGCCGCAGTCGCGGTGCCCGCCGACTAACTGACGTCCGCACCGTGCGCACCACAACCATGTTCAGGCGCCTCGATCCGCGCCTGCGTCGCAGCCGCGCCAACCCCGACGGCACCATGTCGCTGGTGGCTCATCTCACCGAGCTGCGCACCCGGCTGCTGGTCTCCGCGGCCACCATCGTGCTCACCACAGCCCTGGGCTTCGTGTGGTACTCGCACTCGGTGTTCGGCCTGGGCAGCCTCGGCGAATGGTTGCGATACCCCTACTGCTCGCTGCCGCAGTCGGCGCGGGCGCAGATCAGCGCGGACGGGCAGTGCCGGCTGTTGGCTACCGCACCGTTCGACCAGTTCATGCTGCGACTCAAGATCGCGCTCACCGTCGGAGTGGTGTTGGCCTGCCCGATGTGGCTCTACCAAGTGTGGGCCTTCATCACCCCGGGGCTTTACAAGAAGGAACGCCGTTTCGCGGTCGCGTTCGTGGTTCCCGCGGCGGTGCTGTTCGTCACCGGTGCCGTCCTGGCTTATCTGTTGCTGTCCAAGGCGTTACGCTTTCTGCTCACGGTCGGCAGCGACGTTCAGGTGACCGCACTCTCCGGCGACCGGTACTTCGGGTTTCTGCTGAACCTGCTGCTGGTCTTCGGCATCAGCTTCGAATTTCCGTTGCTGATCGTCATGCTCAACCTGATCGGAATGCTGACCTACCAACGGCTGAAGTCCTGGCGACGCGGACTGATCTTCGCGATGTTCGTGTTCGCGGCGATCTTCACCCCGGGCTCCGACCCGTTCTCGATGGTCGCGCTCGGTTTGGCGCTGACCGTGCTGCTGGAGCTGGCCATCCAGATCGCGCGATTCCACGACAGCCGAAAAGCCAGGCGCCAAACGGTGATTGCCGACGACGAAGCGTCCGTCGTCGACCCGCCGTCGCCGGTGGCCACGCCGTCGCGCAACGCAGGACCACATGACGACGTCACATAGCTTCCTCTCCCGGCGCGAGCGTGCGTGTTTGCACGCTGACAAGCCGGTTTCGCCGGCAAAGTCTGCACCCTCATGCAGGACAGGCATGCCATGATCGAGCTGGAACGCTTCGCCGCCGAACTGCCCTTCGGGCTGGACGGCTTCCAGCAGCGCGCCTGCGCGGCACTCGAGCACGGGCACGGCGTGCTGGTCTGTGCGCCGACCGGCGCCGGCAAGACAGTGGTCGGCGAGTTCGCGGTGCACCTGGCGCTGGTTGGCGGCGGCAAATGCTTCTACACCACTCCGCTCAAGGCGCTGAGCAACCAGAAGCACACCGACTTCGCGGCCCGCTACGGCAAAAACCGCATCGGGCTGCTCACCGGCGATTTGTCGGTCAACGCCAACGCCCCGGTCGTGGTGATGACCACCGAGGTGCTGCGAAACATGCTCTACGCCAATTCACCTGCCCTGCAAGGGCTTTCGCACGTCGTGATGGACGAAGTGCATTTCCTGGCCGACCGGATGCGCGGCGCAGTGTGGGAAGAGGTCATCCTGCATCTGGCCGACGAGGTGCGGTTGGTCAGCCTGTCGGCCACCGTCAGCAACGCCGAGGAGTTCGGCGGCTGGATCCAGACCGTGCGCGGTGACACCACCGTCGTGGTCGACGAACACCGCCCGGTGCCGCTGTGGCAACACGTCCTGGTGGGCAAGCGTCTCTTCGAGCTGTTCGACTACGGCGGCGATCCGGCCGACAGGACCAGCCAGCCGCGAGTCGACCCGAGTCTGCTGCGCCATATCGCCCACC
The DNA here is from genome assembly GCF_049802695.1 of Mycobacterium sp. Classification (GTDB taxonomy): domain Bacteria; phylum Actinomycetota; class Actinomycetes; order Mycobacteriales; family Mycobacteriaceae; genus Mycobacterium. The sequence continues at coordinate 1,696 of NZ_JBARMY010000561.1, read as the reverse complement.
GCCGGGAGGCCGACCGGCTGGCTGATTGGCGAAGCCCCCGGCGCCAGACGAGAAGATCAAGCGCCGGGCGCGGTGGCCGGCCCACCATGTACCGGCCGCCGCCGCGGCCGGAGGTGATCGCCACCCTGGACCGCGAAGGGCTGCTGCCCGCCATCACGTTCGTGTTCTCCCGCGTCGGCTGTGACGCCGCAGTGAAGCAATGCCTGCGCTCCCCGCTGCGGCTGACCACTGAAGAGGAGCGGGCCCAGATCGCCGAGGTGATCGACCACCGGTGCGGCGACCTTGCGGACGCCGACCTGGACATTTTGGGCTATTACGAGTGGCGGGAGGGACTGCTGCGCGGGCTGGCCGCCCACCACGCCGGCCTGCTGCCGGTGTTCCGGCACACCGTGGAGGAATTGTTCACCGCCGGGCTGATCAAAGCAGTGTTCGCCACTGAGACCCTGGCGCTGGGCATCAATATGCCCGCGCGCACCGTCGTGCTCGAACGGCTGGTCAAGTTCAACGGCGAGCAGCACGTCGCGCTGACGCCGGGGGAGTACACGCAGCTGACCGGTCGCGCGGGCCGGCGCGGTATTGACGTGGAAGGCCACGCGGTGGTGATCTGGCAGCCCGACATCCAGCCGGCCGAGGTAGCGGGCCTGGCCTCGACCCGTACTTTCCCGCTACGCAGCTCATTCGCGCCGTCGTACAACATGACGATCAACCTGGTACAGCAGATGGGGCCCGACGAGGCACACCGGCTGCTGGAGCAGTCGTTTGCGCAGTATCAGGCGGACCGATCGGTGGTCGGGCTGGTCCGCGGAGTCGAGCGCGGCGAGCGGATGCTCGACGAGATCGCCGCCGAGTTGGGCGGCCGAGATGCCGCGATTCTCGACTACGCCCGGCTGGCTGAGCGGATCTCTGAACGTGAGCGCGCCCAGGCGCGTGTGTCGCGCTTGCAGCGACGACAAGCGGCCAACGACGCGTTGGCGTCGCTGCGCCGCGGCGACATCATCACGATCACCCACGGCCGGCGTGGCGGCTTGGCGGTTGTGCTGGAATCCGACCGGGACAGTTCGGAGCCGAGACCGCTGGTGCTGACTGAACACCGCTGGGCCGGCCGTATCTCTTCGGCTGACTATTCCGGCACGTCGGCGCCGGTGGGCTCGATGACACTGCCCAAGCGGGTCGAACATCGCCAGCCGCGAGTCCGCCGCGATCTGGCTTCGGCGCTGCGGTCAGCGGCGGCGGGCCTGACCATCGCTACCGGCCGTGCCAACCGCGGCGCCCGTCACGAAGCCGCAGACGCCGACACCGAGCTGGCATCGTTGCGCGACAAGCTGCGGCGGCATTCAGCGCACCGCGCACCGGATCGCGACACCAAGTTGCGTATCGCCGAGCGGTATCTGCGCGTCGAGCGCGACAATGCGCAGCTGCAGAAGAAAGTGGCGGCCGCCACCAACTCGCTGGCCCGCACCTTCGACCGGATCGTCGGGCTACTCACCGAGCGAGGATTCATCGAGACCGTGAACGGTGAAAACGGCGAAGCCGGTGATCCGCAGGTCACCGACGACGGTCGACTGCTGGCGCGGATCTACAGCGAAAGCGACCTCCTGGTCGCCGAATGCCTGCGCAGCGGCGCCTGGACGCAGCTGGAGCCGGCGGAGTTGGCCGCGGTGGTGTCGACGGTGCTCTACGAGGCGCGCGGCAGCGC
>NZ_JBARMY010000560.1:0-1605 GCF_049802695.1 Mycobacterium sp. | reverse complement strand
GTGTTCGCCCCGCCTCCGCCGGTTGTCGTGCCACCGCTCATTCCTCGGATTTTCGCGCCGCCGCCGCCACCGTTGGCACCCTGGGGCGGCGGCCCGCACGGTGGTTTCGGCGGTGGACATGGCGGCTTTGGGCCAGGCTTCGGCGGCGGTCACGGCGGCTTCGGCCACGGTCACCGGTAAGTCGGTCAGGACCGACTGGGATGCCGCGGAATTCGGCGTGCCGTCTGGCGCTTGTTTCTCGCGAATGAACGTCTTGCGCAAACGTGCGGTAGGCCGGTTGCCTTGACGCGAGTAAGGTCGAACTACGGGGATTGGCGGGGCGGCATGCCGCCTCACGGCTCATCGAAATGAGTGAGCTGGCGAACTGATCGGGAGGAGCAGTGGACACCGTACTCGGCGTGTCGATGGCACCCAAGACGGTCCGCATGGTGCTGGTCGAGGGTGGGAACGCCGATGGCGTGACCGTTGACGAAGAAAAATTCGACCTTTCTGACGGTGACAACTCAGCAAACACAAGCGGACCTGACCAGGTCATCTCGGCAATTCTGGGAACTCAGGAAGGCGCCGCCGCGAGCGGGTATCAGCTGATGTCGACCGGCGTGGTCTGGACTGACCCCGTAGAGGCGGCGGCGCTGCGCGACGCCCTGGCCCAGCACAAGATGGAAAACGTCATGCTGGTGTCGGCGTTTTTGGCCGCGGCCGCATTGGCCCAGGAAGTCGGCAGCGCGACGGGCCACGACCAGACCGCGCTGCTGTTGGTCGAACCCGACGCTGCGACGCTGGCGATGGTCGACTCCGCCGACGGTTCGATCAGCGATGTGCGCCGACAACCCCTGCAGGGCACCGATCCGGCGGCCGAGCTGGCCGCGCTGGTTTCGGCCACCACGCAGGCGCTGCCGACCCGTCCCGGCGGGCTGTTCGTCGTCGGCAACGGTGTAGACATCGCGCCGATCAAGCCGGCGCTGGAAGCCGCGACGTCGTTGATAGTGAGCGTCCCCGAGGAGCCGGAGACGGCGCTGGCCCGCGGCGCCGCACTGGCCTCGGCGAACGCGCCGCTGTTCTCGTCGTCCACCGCGGCAATGGCTTGGGCGCAGGATCCCGGCACCGGTGCTTTCGATGCTTACGGTGCCGCCGTCCGTTATGCCGACGCTCCCGTCGATGGCCGCGGCGAGGAGGGGCTTGCCTACAGTGCCGTCGCCGGTGACGACGCCAACGCCAATACGGCCATGGCACCTCAGGACGACGTCGAGTTCGGAACCGCGGCCTACCCCGACTTCGCCGACGAGGAACAGAAGCCCCAGCGCCGGCCGCTGTGGATGGTTGCCAGTGCTGTCGCGACGCTATTCGTCGTCGGTGTGGTGGCTTTGGTGGTCGCGCTGGCGGTCGGCATCCGTCCGCACGTCGGCACCCGGCCGCAACCGGGCTCCAACATCGTGGCACCGACGAACCCCGCACCAGCGCCCAACGCACCACCGCCCGGGGCTCCGGCCCCTGCGTCGGCTCCGGCACCCGCAATCCAGGCACCGGCTCCGGCACCCGCTGCTCCTGCTCCTGAGGCTCCTGCTCCGGCTCCTGCGGCTCCGGCACCCGCGGCTCCTGCTCCTG
>NZ_JBARMY010000559.1:0-9515 GCF_049802695.1 Mycobacterium sp. | reverse complement strand
GCTAAAGGCCCAACAGACTTGAAAGGAAGAGCTTTGACCGACAACAACTTCCTGAGCGACCTCCCGCTAGCCGGTGAACTGATCTCCAGCAACTTCGAGGACTGGCCCGACTGGCTAAAAACCGAATTCACCGAACATGCCTACGACGGCCACGTCGGATCACGGCTACTCAGCCAGAACGATCGGGTTCGCGTTTGGGAGATCCGACTTGCTCCCGGCGAGCGCTGGCATGCCCACCGCCACGTGCTCGACTACTTCTGGACCGCCGTCACCGCAGGCAACAGCCGCCAGCACACCCACGACGGCACCGTGCGTGAAGTGGCGTATCAGCGGGGCGAGACACGCCACTTCCATTTCGGGGCTGGGGAATATCTGCTCCACGACATTCAGAACATCGGCCAGACCGAACTGATGTTCACCACCGTCGAACACCTCGACAGCGCCAACGCGCCCTTGGACCTAGAGCAATCAAGACCCGGCGGGGACGGATCGCGGTGATCACGGCGCCCATTGCGCCAGGCATCATCGACGTCCACGCCCACTGGTTGCCTCCCGACCTGTTCGGCCTGCCACCGAGCACCCCGTACGGCGCGTTGCATGACCGCAGCGGGCAACTGTATCTCGGTGACCTACCGCTGTCGATCGCCAGTGCCACCATTCACGATGAGGCTGCGATCGTCGCGGACATGCGCCGCGCCGGCATCGCAGTCCGCGTGTTATCGGCTCCGCCATTCGCCTTCGCCCTCGAGGCGGGACCCGAAGCCAACAGCTACACCGACGCTTTCAATACCGCACTGAGCGACGTTGTCGCTCGATCGGACGGAACGTTGCTCGGCATGGGCATGGTCACGGTCACCGACACCACCTACTCGACCCGTCAACTCGAGGCAATCGCCGAGACCGAGGGCATCGCCGGAGTCGCCGTGCCGCCCTTGATCGGAGGCTGCTCGCTCGATCACGGGCCACTGCGGCACATCCTTAGCGAGGCAACACGTTTGGATCTCGCGGTACTGGTGCACCCCATGCAGCTCGAACGCCCGGAGTGGTCCAGGTATTACCTGAGCAACCTCATCGGTAATCCCGTCGAAACCGCCACGGCAGTGGCCACGCTGCTCCTCAGCGGCCTCAAAGACGAACTACCCGGGTTGCGGATCTGTTTTGTACACGGCGGAGGTTGTGCACCGGGTCTGCTGGGGAGATGGACACGCGGATGGGACATGCGGGTCGACGTTAACGACCACACACGACGCCCGCCCGCCCAGGGGTTCCGCGAACTGTACTTCGACACGGTCACGTTAGGATCTCCTCAACTCAGGCTTTTGGGCGAACTGGCTGGCACCGACAAGATCGTGTGCGGCAGCGACTATCCCTTCGACATGGCTGAGAGCAATCCAGCCAGGTTCGCGACCCAATACGGACCGGGCTCCCAGTCACTCATCCGGGCTGCGGTGTCGTTCTTGAACACCTGCGCACCAGATCGATACTTAGCATGACCGCACACCTGTTCACACCATTAACACTGCGGGACATCACTTTCACGCACCGGGCCTGGATGTCGCCGATGATGCAATTCTCCGCGATACCCGAAGGCCCATACACCGGTTCGCCCACTGACTGGCATCTACAGCACCTTGGGTCACGCGCGGTGGCTGGCGCTGCGCTGGTCATGGTCGAGGCCACCGCGGTCGATCCGATCGGTCGCAGCAGCGTTTACGACCTCGGCCTCTGGAATGAGAATCAGGCGGACTCATTCCGGCGGATTACCGCCTTCATTTCGGCCCAGGGCGCCGTTCCGGGTATACAACTTGTGCATGCGGGCCGCAAAGGGTCCACCGGACGCCCCTGGCCCGATACGTCGCGCGACCCAGAAACTTGGCCGACGGTCGGCGCAAGCAAACTGCCATTTGGGGAGCTGCCGAGCCCGGCAGAACTCCGCGTCGATGAAATTAACTCTGCCGTGGCGGCTTTCGCGGCCGCCGCCAAACGCGCCGCAACGGCCGGCTTCCGGGTGCTCGAACTGCACGGAGCCCACGGCTACCTGATCCACCAATTCCTATCACCTCATTCCAACGCCCGCGGCGATCAATACGGCGGCAGCCTGGACCACCGGATTCGGTTCGCCCTCGACGTCACAACGGCGGTGCGCAACCATTGGCCCGAAGAACTGCCGCTATTCTTCCGGGTCTCAGCGACCGACTGGCTGGCCGGCGACACCGATGACCCTCGGCACGGATGGACTCTAGCGGATACGATCCAACTCGCATCACGGCTGAAGAACGTTGGCGTCGATCTGATTGACGTTTCGACAGGCGGCTCAGCACCTGACGCGAAAATCCCCTTACGGCCAAGCTACCAAGTACCATTCGCCGCGAAAGTGCGAGCTAAGGCCGAGATAGCCACGGCCGCAGTAGGAATGATCACCGAGGCGGAGCAAGCGGAAGCCATCGTGATGAGCGGACAAGCAGATGCGGTCTTCTTAGCGCGCGTTCTCCTGCGCAACCCGACATGGATCCGTGAAGCTGCATGCCATTTCGGCATCACGCTCCCTCACCCTCCACAGTACGGCCGTGCATTCCCACGAAATCATCAGCACAACAACGAGCTTCAATGACGCGAAACGTGGATTGGTGAAGTCTCTCGTACCATCGACGCACAGCTTATGGAGCCGAGAAACTGTGGCGAACCGGCTGGCCCGTGGCGGGCCACCACATTCGCAGTACCGGACCGCAAGGGGTCCACGCGCGCACTGTACGCCAGCCTGAGCCGTAAACACTTACAGCACTAGACATTCAGCGTGATCCCGCTGGACAAGGTTCCGGCCCACCGCCGTGAAGGGGCTACTGTCGGACGATCTGGACACGGACACCCCGAGCATGCCGAAGGACCGGCAGATGCGGCGCCTGAAAAAATGACACGCGTTTGAGAAAAAACGAAGATGACACCGCGTGAGAAAGCCTGCATCATCGCAGGTCAGCCTGTCGGAAAATGACACGCATTTTGAGAATCGACATCCGCTCGGGTACCGCTAGCGCTGCGCCAGCGGACGGCGCCGCACCAGGGTCGGCCACCAGAACCATGGCCCGAGAATGCTGAGGATCGACGGCACCACGAACGAACGGACGATCAAAGTGTCGAGCAGCAGACCGATGCAGACAGTAGATCCCAATTGCCCAATCGTTCGCAGATCGCTGCTGAGCATGGCCAGCATGGTGAACGCGAACACCAAACCCGCGGACGTCACCACACCGCCCGTGCTGCCCAGCGCGCGAATCAGACCGGTGTGCAACCCGGCGTGTATCTCGTCTCTCACTCGAACAATCAACAGTAGGTTGTAGTCCGACCCCACCGCTACCAAGATGATGAACGACAGCGGCAGTATCAGCCAATGCAGATGCAGCCCAATGAGGTGCTGCCAGACGAGAATGGACAGCCCGAACGCCCCGGCATAGGAGAAGGCCACCGTGCCGGGAATGACCAACGCCGCCAACAGGCTTCGGGTCAGGAACATCATGATCAAAAAGATCAGCACGAAGGCGGCGATTGCGGCGATCATTAGATCGGAGGTGGCGTATTCCTTGATGTCCTTGTCGTTTGCTCCTGAGCCGCCGATGTAGACTCGCGCGCCGGCCAGCGAAGTCTCTTTCAGGATCGTGGTGATTGCCTCGGGGAACCGTTCGACATGCTCCACGCCTTCAGGGCCCATGGCGTCGCCCTCGTGGGTGACGATGAAGCGGGCGGCTTTGCCGTCCGGCGACATCATCAGTTTCTCGCCCGTTTTGACGTCATCGTTGTCGAAACCCTCGTGCGGGATGTAGAAGAAGTCGTCACTGCGGGATTTGTCCCAGTCGTTGCCGACGTTGATCGAATCATCGAATGTCTGCTCGGTCGCCAGGGATTGAAGGTCGGCGGAACCGTACGAGTTGACCAACTTCGCCTGCAGGGCCTCGGTGTCGTCGGCGGTGGCTTTCAGCTGTGCGATGATTTTCGGGAAAGTTTTATCGACCTCCTCGATGGAGATTCTGGCGTAGTTGATGTCTTCGGTTAACTTGTCGATCTGGTCGATCGTGTCGAATACCGATCTGAAGGTCCAGCAGATCGGAATGTCGAAACAGTGCTTCTCGAAGTAGAAATAGCTTTTGATCGGCCGGAAGAAATCGTCAAGATTTGCTACGTCGTCCCTTACGTCTTCGCTGACCTTTTGCAGATCCGCGATGGTGAGAGCCGTCTGGTGCAGCTCGTCCGACACTTTCTGGAAGAAGACGATCTCTTTCCGCAAAACGGCGACCGAGTGCGCCTGGATGTCAGCCTGCTGGTCGGTGTTCAAGTTCTGCTCCCTGTTGAACGGGAGTTGTTGTCCGTTGCCGCTGCCCTGGGTGGTGAACAAGTACGGAATGGAGGCGTGCTCGAGTGGGCGGCCCAACGGTCTGGTCATGCCCTGCACCATCGCCACACCGGGCAGGCGAATCAGAGCTCGTGCGACCCGGTCCATCGAGATGAAATCCGCCGAGTTGCGCATGTCGTGATCGGTTTCGATCATCAGCATCTCGGAGAACAGTTTGCTCTTGGAGAAGTGTCGGTCGGCTGCGGCGAAACCTAGATTGGCCGGGGCGGAGCGCGGCTGGTATTGACGATCGTCATAGTTCTGCCGGTAGGTCGGTACGAAGATCGCCCCGATCATGACGACCGCTGAACTGGCCGCCAGGATCGGCACCGGCCACCGCACCACGCTCGCCCCGATCCGGCGGTACAGATGGGCTTTGGCTGCACTTCGGGGGTCGAACATCCCGAACAGGCTGCCCACGGTCAACAGCGCCGGGCCGAGGGACATCGCTGCGGCGATGGTGAACAGCATGGTGATGGCCACCGCCGGGCCCATGGTGTGGAAGTAGTTGAGACGCGCGAAAGTCAGGCAGTAACACGCCCCGGCGATCGTCAGTCCCGAGCCGATGATAATGGGCGCCACGCCACGGTAGGCGATGTAAAAGCTGTCCTCCCGGCTTTCGCCGGCTTGCCGGGCCTCGTGATAGCGGCCCATCAAGAAGATGCCGTAATCCGTGCCCGCTCCCAGCGTCAATGCGATGACGATGTTCACCGCGAACGATGAGAGCTCGATGTATCCGAGATGCCCGAGGGTAGCCACGATCCCCTTGGCCACCAGCATCTCGATGAGCACCCCGGCCAGCGGCACCAACAGAGTGGCAGGGGAGCGGTACACCAGCAGTAGCATCACGATGATCAGGCAAATCGTCACGATCGTGACGTTGTTCAAGCTTGCGTTAGCGATGCTCAACGTGTCCGAGGCCAGTGGCGCCGCGCCGCTGACAAAGACCTTGAGTCCGGGCGGCGGGGTGTCCTTCGCGATGATGTTTCGCACGGCGTCCACGGACTGATTGGCTTGAATCTGGCCGATGTCGCCGGCAAGGCGCAACAGCACATAAGTCGACTTGCCATCCACGCTCTGCGCCCCGGCCGCGGTGAACGGTTTGCCCCACAGGTCCATTACGTATTGCACATGCTTGGTGTCGCGCTCGAACCGGCGCATCAAGTCGTCGTAGTAGTGGTGGTCCTGGTCTCCCAGTGGCCGGTTCGCTTCGAACACCACCATCGTCAAGTTGGTCGAGTTGGATTCGTGGAATTTCTCACCGATGTGCAGCAGTGCCCGCTGTGACGGCGCGTAGTGCGGGACCATTGGTCCGGCGAGTTCTACGGCGACGTCCTCCACCTTGGGCTCGAAGGTGTTCGTCGTCACCGCAATGAGAGCCCAGAAGACGATGATCGGTATCGCGAGAACACGGACCATCCGGGGGATGAAAGGGCGTTTAATCCGGTGCTCACTCGCCCGGTGCTCGCTCATGCCGATTTCACTCTGCACTCGACGTCGGCGTCCTGGTGGTCACCCGATTGTTCGTCCCGGACAATGCCATCCACCAGCATCCGGCAGCCCACCTGGCCGCCGTGAACGTGCACCGAAATGCTGCCGGACGCCACCGTGAGCGTGGTGGACTCGGTGTGCGACCACGGCAACGTCGTGACGTCAACCTGATGCGGATGCCCGTCGATATCCACATAAACGAGCGTTCCGCCCTTTCCGGCGGAGCCGAACACTTCATAGGTAATCCGTTTGACGTTGAACTCCTCGGGTGCCTGCGGACCAAGGACGGTGATGACCGGCTCCGGCTCGGAGAACTGGTGCACCTTCCACATGCAGATCAGGCCCACCCCGACCGCGATGACGGAAACCAACGGCATCCAAATCCGCGCCAAGACAGATCTGCCGACTGAACGAGGACTCACTCGATCACCTTCCGAATCCGTTCCCGGCCGGCTGTTTCACGCTGCTGTCCGCAGACGCCGTTTCAGCCTGGCGCTGCTCAGCAGCCGAACGGCGAGGTTGGTAGAAGTCAACATCGGTATCAAGCCGAGGAAAGTCCGCTCGGACGCAGCGGCTCCATGCAAGTGCTGAAGGCTGCCGAATACGTAGAAACACCCGAGGAAAAACAGAGTGCCCGGAATGCATAATGCCATCAAAGACGAACGGTCGCTGACGATCTGCCTTGCGTAAATCAACTCTTCGTCCGACATCGGCTCACGTTTGCGCAACTTTTTGACGACCACTCGAGCGCTGCCCACTTCTTCACTGATCGGCACCGTCGGCCGGCCGGCCAACCGGCTCACGTAAAGCGAAGCAATGGCCGCGGACAGCAATGCCAGCGCTAACGAGATTATCGTCAGAAGACCGAACATCGCCGTGTTCACTGAGGCCACTCCTTCGCTTTGCCGTAGAAACTAGCATCACCCGCGAGAGAACGCGACCGTTCCGAAACCCGGCGATCGTTCGTTCGACCCGGCCGTTCTGCCGGCGGCGCGATTCACGCTTCGCTGAGCCGGCGGGAGATCGCTTTCTTGTCGACCTTGCCGACCGCGGTGGTGGGTAGCGCCGGCATCGGCACCAGCACGTCGGGTCGGGTGTGAGCGGCGACGCCGCGCTCGTCGAGATAGCGGTTGAGTTCCGCCAGCGATATCGGCGCGCTGGCGAAAACGACTGCAGCGCAGATCTTCTCCCCGAGGTAAGGATCACCAAGCGCCACCGCCGCAGCTGACGAGATGGCCGGATGGGTCAGTAGATGCTCTTCCAGGTCCGCGGCGGCAACGGTCTCGCCGCCACGGTGAATGACATCCTTCACCCGCCCGACAACCTGCAGATAGCCGTCGGCCAACCGGCGCACGACGTCACCGCTGCGGTAGAAGCCGTCAGGGTCGAAGCTGCGGGCGTTCTCAGCGTCGGCGCGTAAGTAGCCGTTGAAGGTGTACGGTCCGCGCACCAACAGCTCGCCAGCATCGCCGGGCGGCACCGGCCGGTCGTGGTCGTCGACGATGCGCAGCTCGTCGTCCGGGCACAGCGGCCGGCCCTGGGTGTGTTCGACGATCGTTGGCGGATCGTCGGGCCGGGTGAAACAGAGCAGCCCCTCGGCCATTCCGAACACCTGCTGCACTCCCGGCGTCAGCGTTGCCCGTATCCGGCGCGCATCGTCAGCTTCCAACTTCGCGCCACCGATCTGCAGCAGCCGCAACGTCTTCGGAGTCACCGGCTCCCAGTCGCAGGCCTGCGCCCACAGCCCCGCCAACGCCGGCACCAGGGCGGTGACTGTGACGCTGTGCCGTGCGATCGCCTCGAACGCCGACTCCGGGCTGGGGTCGGTAGTGAACACCGTGGTTGCGCCGACGCTCATCGCGCCGAGCAGGCCGGGACAGGCCAACGGGAAGTTGTGGGCGGCCGGCAACGCCGCCAGGTAGACGTCGGCGGCGGTCAACCGGCAGACTTCGGCGCTCGCGATGGCGTTGTAGACGTAGTCGTCGTGGGTACGCGGAATCAGCTTGGGGGCGCCGGTGGTGCCACCGGAGACCAGCAGCACTGCCGGAGACCCGGTATCGGCCGAAGCCGCCGCCGGCTTCGACGCGGGGGTGTCGCACAGTTGCCGCCACGACACGAACGGCCCCGGGTCGCCGTCGACGAGGATGTGCCGCAGCCCCGGATGTCGGGCGGCGAGCCCCTGCGCCATCGCGGGATAGTCGAAGCCGCCCGTGGAATCGGGGATTATCACCGCACTGGGCTCGCTGACGCTGGCGAAGTGGTCGAGATCGGTGGCTCGGTGTCCGGGCAGGCACATCACCGGTAGCGCCCCGACCCGCAGCAGCCCGAACAGTGCCAGGACGAAGCGGCTGGTGTTCGGCAGCTGCAGCAGCACCCGGTCACCGGCCGCGATGCCCAGCGCGGCCAGTCCTGCCGCCGCCCGATCGGCCAGCTCGTCGAGTTCGGCGAAGCTGATACCGGTATCCGGCTGCTGGTGGGCGTCGATGACCGCGACCCGGTCGGGCCAGCGCTGCGCGGCTTCGGACAGTATCGAGTCGACGGTGCGGCCCGTCCAGTAGCCGGTGGCCCGGTAGCGCTCGGCGCGGTCGGCGGGAAAGCCGACGAAGCCGGGCAGCGATGGCGTCTGCTGCATTGAGGCTCCATTCTCTGCGCGGAAAGGGGCAAAGCTACAATAAGCACCCAAATTAGGGCAGCCTGTGCTAACTAGTAAGGTAACGGTCGAGATTCGTTGACATATGCGCCGACTCCCGCGCGTTGACCAGCGGGCATGCAAGTCACATAGTGCGTTCAAGTCACCTAGGGAGGGTCGTGGTGTGCACCGCGGGCAGTCCGGAGGCCATCCGCGCCGAGGTCGCCGCACTGCTGGGCACTACCGCCGATACCGTCGATCCTCATGACAACCTGATAGCCCAGGGGCTGGATTCGATCCGAATGATGGCGCTCGCCGGCCGGTGGCGACGGCAGGGCGTCGCCGTCGACTTCGCGACGCTGGTCGCCACGCCGACTGTCGAAGCGTGGTCGCGGCTAGTGTCCGCCGCCGGGCATCAGCAGCCCTCGCCAGAGCAGCCGGCAGCCCCGGCGCCGCGCTGTGACCAGTCCGAAGACCAGTCTGATCCCTTTCCGCTCGCCCCGATGCAACACGCGATGTGGATCGGCCGCGAAGACACCCAGCAGCTCGGCGGCGTTGCCGGGCATCTCTACGTCGAGTTCGACGGCGGTCTGATCGATCCAGAACGACTGCGCGCGGCGGCCACCGCGTTGGCCCGACGACACCCGATGCTGCGGGTGCGGTTCCTGGCCGACGGAACGCAGCGCATCGACCCGGCCGCCGAGTCGCAGGTGCGCGTGCACGATCTTCGCGACCTCGACCCCGCGGTCGTCGACCGGCGGCTCGCGGCGATCCGGGCAGCCAAATCGCATCAACAGCTCGACGGCGAGGTATTCGAACTCGCGGTGACGCTGCTGCCGGAGCAGCGGTCGCGCCTGCACGTCGACCTCGACATGCAGGCCGCCGACGCGATGAGCTACCGCACGCTGATGGCCGACCTGGCCGCGCTCTACGCCGGCCGTCAATTGCCCGAATTGGGCTACACCTACCGGAAATACCGCCTGGCGCTCGAGGCGGCCGAGGCCCAGCCGCAGC
>NZ_JBARMY010000558.1:0-2826 GCF_049802695.1 Mycobacterium sp. | reverse complement strand
GGAGAAGGGCGAGGACAGCTTCGAGAAGACTTCGTCAAGGGCTTTGCGAGGAGCGCTCACCTTCTTGGTTTCGGGCGCGCTGGTTTTGAGTGCGGCCGATCCGGGAGCCGCGTTGATCTCGGTCGTTTGATGGTTCGAAGCGCTGCTGGTCTGATTCAACGCGAACGCGAGAAACCACGCCACCGCAATCAGGCAGATAGCCACAGATGCGAGTCGCAGCACTCGGGCGAGCAGGGTGAGCAGCACAGCGGCAGATTAGCCCCCTCGCTGGACGGGGTGGACGTATATCCGAGTGCCATACCGTCTAGATTGCGCGGTATGTCCATCCCGCGACCGATGACTGGAGTGCTCGAAAGCGTCCGTGCTGAGCTCGTCACGGAGCTACGCGCACACGCGCTCGTGATCGGTGAGGTCACGCTCACGAGCGGTGCGACCGCCTCCTATTACGTTGATGCCAAGCGTGCGATCCTGCGACCCGAGGGATTTCGTGCGCTGGCCACGCTCGTCGCGGCCCACGCACAGGAGTGGAATGCGACGGCTGTCGGCGGCATGACGATGGGCGCAGACCCGGTCGCGTGTGCGGCGCTCGCGGGCGGTGCGCAGGCGAAGGCGTTCTTCGTGCGCAAGGAAACCAAGGCGCACGGTCTCCAACGTCGGATCGAGGGTCCTCTGCTCACCCCCGCCGATCGCTGCGTGGTGGTCGAGGATGTCGTCACCACCGGCGGATCGACGCTCGCGGCGATCGCCGCGCTGCAGGATGCGGGGCACACGATCTGCGGAGTGGTTTCGGTGCTCGACCGGCTCGCCGGAGGCGGTCCAGCGATTGAAGCAGCCGCGGGCGCGCCATATGTTGCGCTCACCACGATCGACGACGTCTATCCGGAGCGCGCGGAGCGCTAGCCTTCGCCGCGAGCCCTCGTAGTCCAATGGATAAGACGACCGCCTCCTAAGCGGTAGATCCAGGTTCGACTCCTGGCGGGGGCATGGGTCGGATTGCTTGTGTTCATGCGGGATTGGGTGTTTGGTTGCGCGCTGCCATGATCTCGGTCAAAGGCAGGTTCGGCGCGCCGGTGCCCTTGGTGCCCAATCAGGCGCCGGACGGCGAGTCGCGGGCGCTCCTATACGGCGCAGGCGCGGGCATCACGGGACTGCCGAACCGTTAAGCGGGCCTTCAGCTACGGCTGACGGCCCGCGTTCGCTCACGCAGCGCTCGTTCCAGCTTGCTGAGCTGCACCGAGATCTCCTGCACCTGCACGAGCAGGTCATCCTCGGCGATCTCGACGTGTTCTACCGCAGGCGCAAGGAACTGCTGTGCCACAGCTCCAATAAGGAGCGTGGCGGCCCCAATGCCGACCAACATGACGACCACGGCGATGATCTTGCCCTCGGTTGTCTTCGGCGTGATATCGCCATAGCCGACGGTCGTCATTGTGGTGATGGCCCAGTAGACACCATTCCCAAAGGAGATGCCTTCCTCCGCGGCGAACCCGGCCCCGCCGACCATAGCCGTCAGGAGAGCGAGTCCTGCCGTCGCCTTGACGCCCTCAAGCGAGAACACGATACGCGTGAGTGGCGCGAGTCTCAGCAGCCGGAACACCCGTAGCAATCGCAGCGCGCGGATGCTCTGAACCGCCCCTCCGATGAATGGGGGCGTCAGAACGACGATCGCAAGATCGATCGGATTCAGCAGGAGGTAGCGGGCTCGATTTGGAGTGAGCGCAAGCATGGTCACAAGCTCTGCGAGAAACGCCAGCCAGATGAGCCAGTTGAGCATTTCCCCAAGTATGTGCAGCGGTTCGCTGACCTGAGTGAACTGAAGAATCGTGATAGGGATGCTCAGGACGGCGGCGACCAGCAGTGGCTTTTCAAAATAGCGACGCGCAGTGCTCGTCCGCGCCTCTCTCATTGCGGCATCCACGGCCGTACTTTTCAACAACGAAGGTTAGTGCCCTCCCAAGTTTGGCCGCCACCGAGTTCAGATGGTTGTGACAGTCCGAGGATCGTGCTTGATCGAGTCGTCGCGGTATGCGGCCATTTCTATGTCGCCAGGCGACACCGCTGCTCGACCCACCGATCCCAGTGCGTCCATCCCTCCGTAACTTTCGACGCATTTAATAGGTTAGAAGGCCATGCGACGAACTGCGATAAGCCTTGTAGGCATGAGATGGTTCGCGACAGCTGCAATCTCTGTACTGGCCCTATTCCCGACGGCAGCATAGGCAAGTGCTGCGACCACCCGACACAAGGTGGCCACGGAGTGCAGGCCCGGACATTCGCGACTCATTTCCGCCGATTCACAGGCGCAGCTGTATAAGGCGACTGAACCTCATGCGTTTCCGGAATATCTGGGTGTCTACGGCTGTGTCTATGGACACCGGCCTGTCTTTCTCGGTCCGCTACCGTACGCGTCATCCGGCGGTGCAGGGGGAATAGCGCACGAGACCCTTGCTGGCTCGGTGGTGGGGTATGAAGAAGTCTCTATCGGCGGCTATGAGAGTGGCCGCGCGGAACGTTGGGTGGTGGTCCGAGATCTGAGGGACGGACGTGTGCTGCACAGGGCCCCCACGGGCACGCCACCTACCCAAAGCTGGGAGTGTGGGTATAGGCAATGTGGTTGTGATCGTCGTGAAGAGTGACGGTGCAGTCGCCTGGATAGCAGAAGACGGCAGCGTGATGTCCACCTCGGATCCCTCTTCTATGGTGTCCGCGTTCGCGGTTGAGGCTGTCGATGACTCTGGTATGCGGCTGCTGGCATCTGGCGGTGAGATCGACCCGTCTTCGCTGGCGCTGTCGGTCGGCGGTGCGAACATAGGTATGGACTATCGG
>NZ_JBARMY010000557.1:0-1816 GCF_049802695.1 Mycobacterium sp. | reverse complement strand
TTCTCGCCAACATGCATGGCGTATTGACCAGTCCGATGGCGTTTCTGGTCCGGCCGGCGAGGTGGGTCCAGTTGATGGCCAGCCATCCACGGACGTTCTCGCCCGCACCGAACTTCGCCTTCGAACTTGCGGTGCGCAAGACCAGCGACGACGACATGGCGGGTCTGGATCTGCAGGGGGTGACGCACATCATCTGTGGCGCCGAACGCGTCCACGTAGCAACGCTGAACCGCTTCACCGAGCGGTTCGCGAAATTCAAGTTACGGCCTCAGGCGATTCGGCCGTCGTACGGGTTGGCGGAAGCAACCGTGTATGTGGCGGCGCGTGCGCCGGGGCACCCGCCGAAGGTCGTCCACTTCGAATCCGACAAGTTGTCGGACGGCCATGCCGAGCCCCGAAGTGACTCGACCGGAACGGCATTGGTGAGCTACGGAGTGCCGTCGGCGCCGACCGTGCGAATCGTCGATCCCGAATCCAGAATCGAGAAACAAGCGGGCGAGGTCGGAGAGATCTGGATACACGGTGACAACGTCGCGCAAGGGTACTGGGGGCGCCCCGACGCGACGGCAGAGACATTCGCGGGACGCCTCGCCGAGCCATCGGCGGGCACACCCGAGGGGCCGTGGCTGCGCACTGGCGATCTCGGCGTGATCAGCGACGCTGAGCTGTTCATCGTGGGCCGTATCAAAGACCTCGTGATTATCAATGGGCGAAACCACTATCCGGACGACCTGGAGGCGACGGTCCAGGAGATCACCGGAGGCCGGGTCGCCGCGATCTCGGTTCCAGACGCAGTCGACGAACGGGTGGCCCTGGTCATCGAATGCAAGCCGCGCGGCAGTTCAGAAGAAGAGATCGCAGAGCGGATCGACGTCGTGAAACGCGATGTCAACGTGGCGGTATCGACCGGTCACGGCATCCGTGTCGACGATCTCGTGCTGGTTGCGCCCGGTTCGATCCCGATCACCACCAGCGGCAAGATCAGACGCAATGCGTGTGCCCAGCTGTACCGCGAAAACCAGCTGACGCGGATCGGGTAGCCCCAGGCGACGGTGCCCCCTGCGCGCCTGCCCTTGGTTTCATGCCCGCAGTCGGCGATCTGAGCGGTGGCATGACAGGGCACGAAATATGTCAGCATTGACCGCGTGACCACACGCCAGATCGCTTGTGTCCTAAGCGCCGCAGTGGTGACCTTGGCGCTGCTGAGTGCGGCCGTCAGCGTTTCTTCCGCCTTGGCTGATCCATGCCCCGATATCGAGGTGGTATCCGCCCGCGGCTCCGGTGACCCACCCGGTGCTGGCCGGGTCGGAGAAGCGTTCGTCGACTCGCTGCGCTCGCAAGTTGGCGGCAGGTCCGTCGGCGTCTACGCGGTCAACTACCCTTCCACCCACGTTCTCGTTAATCCTTCCAACGACGATCTGTCTGATTCCGCCTCAGCCGGTGCTAACGACGCGAGTGCTCATGTCCAGTACATGGCCGCGAACTGTCCCAACACCAGGATGGTGCTCAGCGGGTATTCCTTAGGCGCGGCCGTGATCGATGTCATCACCTCGGCCGGTGCGCCATTGCCCTTCGGGTTAGTCCCCGCGCCGATGCCGCCCAAGGTGGCTGACCACGTCGCCGCCGTAGCCGTCTTCGGGAATCCATCGAGTAAAGATCCGGGCGGGCGGCTAACCGCGATCAGCCCGCTGTATGGGGCTAAGGCCATCGACTTGTGTATCCCATCTGATCCGATTTGCTCAGATGGCCAGGATTGGTCGGCGCACGTTCAATATGTGCAGAACGGGATGGTTCGTCAGGCCGCGACTTTCGCCGC
>NZ_JBARMY010000556.1:0-3266 GCF_049802695.1 Mycobacterium sp. | reverse complement strand
TCGAACACGACATCACCGAACACTCCGCAGATCCACGGCTGCGCGGGTCGTTCGACGTGGTCTTTCACCTCGCCTCACCGGCGTCGCCGCCGGACTACCTGAGATTGCCGGTAGAGACCCTTCGGGTCGGTTCGCAGGGCACCGCGGTCGCGCTCGAGATCGCCGAACGTTGCGGTTCGCGTCTGATTCTGGCTTCGACCAGCGAGGTCTACGGTGATCCGCTGGCCCATCCGCAATCGGAAACCTATTGGGGCAACGTCAATCCAATCGGTCCGCGCAGCGTCTACGACGAGGCCAAGCGGTTCGCCGAAGCACTGGTGTTCGCTCACCACCGCACCCGGGGCGCCGATGTGGCAGTGGCGCGCATCTTCAACACCTACGGTCCGCGGATGCGGGCCGACGACGGCCGCATGGTGCCCAACTTCTGCCTGCAGGCGCTAGGCAACGAGCCGATCACCGTCGCGGGCAGCGGTCATCAGACCCGCTCGCTGTGCCACGTCGACGACACCGTGGCTGGTCTGATTGCGTTGGCCGCCAGCGACGTCACCGGCCCGGTGAATATCGGGAACCCTACCGAGATGACTGTGCTGCGCGTCGCCGAGATGATCCGTGATCAGGCGGACAGCACCTCAGCGATCCATCACATTCCCGCCGTACAAGATGATCCGCAACGCCGCTGCCCGGACATCGCCCGGGCGCGCGAACTGCTGGGCTGGGAGCCGAAGGTCGACGCTGAAGACGGACTGGCCGAAACCGTCGACTGGTTCCGTACGAAGGTCGCTTCGCTGCGCTGACCGTTTAGTGCCGAGAAGTGTGGG
This sequence comes from Mycobacterium sp., assembly GCF_049802695.1. Taxonomy (GTDB): domain Bacteria; phylum Actinomycetota; class Actinomycetes; order Mycobacteriales; family Mycobacteriaceae; genus Mycobacterium. The sequence continues at coordinate 2,448 of NZ_JBARMY010000556.1, read as the reverse complement.
TAACTGCTTCCCAAAGCAAAATACATATATGCGGTTTGCTACCCGACTCCGCGACCCGAGGGGAGCTTGATGCGGATTCTCGGCATCAACGCGGTCTTCCATGACCCGGCGGCGGCGCTCGTCGTCGACGGACAGGTCGTTGCAGCCGCCGAGGAGGAGCGGTTCTCCCGGCGTAAACACGGCAAACAGGCAGTCGCCTTCTCCACCTGGGAGATGCCTACCGCGGCTGCCCGATGGTGCCTGCAGCAGGGTGGGATCACCGCAGCTGACCTGGACGCCGTCGGCTACTCCTACGACCCGGCGCTGGCCGAGGTGGCCGGCGATGTGATCGACGGCCAGGACAAGGATTGGGAGTATCTGCGGACCCTCTACGCGCGTCGCGCGCCGCGGTTCCTGGCCGCGGCCCTGCCTGGTCTGGATCCGGGGATCGTCCGCCATGTGCGCCACCACGTCGCACATGCGGCGTCGACGTCGCTGGCTTCGCCGCAACCCGACAGCGCGGTGCTGGTCGTCGACGGACGCGGTGAGGCCACCTCGATGCTGGCCGGAGAGTACCGCGACGGAAAGCTCGATATCCTTGCTTCACAACAGCTTCCGCATTCACTGGGCCTGCTCTACGAGAATCTGACCGAGTACCTGGGCTTCAACCGGTCCAGTGACGAGTACAAGGTGATGGCGATGGGCTCCTACGGGAGTCCCTCCTACGCCGACCGGCTGCGCGAACTGGTGTACGCCTGCGGCGACGGAACGTTCCGCACCGAATCGATCGACTTCGCTGAGTTCACCGCGCCCCGCGGCCCGGGCGACACCGGCTTGGACCCGGCGCATGCCGACCTGGCCTGCAGCGTGCAGCGGGTGCTCGAGGAGGTGTTGCTCGAGCTGGTCGGCTGGCTACGGACTCGGACCACATCCGACGCGCTCTGCCTGGCCGGCGGTGTGGCACTGAACTGCGTGGCCAACACCCGGCTGTTCGCCGAGGGCGGTTTCACCGACATCTGGGTTCAGCCCGCATCAGGTGACGCCGGCACCGCGCTCGGAGCGGCGCTGGCGCTGGCCGCTGAGCACCGCGAGCCGATCGCGCCGATGCCGTCAGCTTCGCTGGGCCGGAGCTGGACCGACGACGAGGTGGCTGCCATTCTCGACGAGGCCGACATCAACTACGAGCGGCCAGCCGACATCGCGACCGCGGTGGCCGACGCGCTGGCCGGCAACGCGCTGGTCGGATGGTTCCAGGGCCGCTCCGAATTCGGTCCGCGGGCGCTGGGCAACCGATCTCTGCTGGCCGACCCGCGCGACACGGCCAACCTGGAACGCCTTAACCGGGTCAAAGGCCGCGAGCAGTTCCGGCCGGTGGCCCCGATGGTGCTCGTCGAGCATGCCGCGGAGATCTTCTCGCGCGGACCTCTGCCGAGCCCCTACATGCTGTTCGTGCACGACGTGGCCGAGGAGTGGCGCGACCGTATCCCGGCGGTCACTCACGTCGACTGCACGGCGCGCATCCAGACGGTGGACGCCGATCGGCCGCTGTTACACCGCATGATTTCGGCGTTCGCCGAGCGCACCGGCGTTCCGGTGGTGGTGAACACCAGCTTCAACACCGCGGGACGGCCGATGGTGGACAGCCCGCGCGACGCGCTGGAGTGCTTCGGCAGCGCACCGCTGGACGTACTTGCCATCGGACCCTTCATGATTCGGCGGCACGCCCAATGACGACCGCGTATGCGGTGGTGGTTCCGACGATCGGCCGACCTTCATTGGACCGGCTACTGTCCGCGCTGGACGCCGAGTCCGGACCGCAACCGGCCGCGGTGGTCGTGGTCGACGATCGTCCCGCGCCCAAGCAGCCGTTGACGCTGCCCGACACGGATCTGCCTGTCAAAGTGCTGCGTTCGGGGGGCCGTGGCCCGGCCGCGGCCCGCAATGTCGGCTGGCGAAGCATTGTTGCTGACTGGGTCTGCTTCCTCGACGACGACGTCGTGCCGGGGCGGGACTGGTACGACGAATTGGCAAGCGATCTGCGGCAAGTCGACGATTCGGTGGTCGGGTCACAGGGCACCATCACCGTCCCGGCGCCCCTACGGCAGGGAAGCCCGCGACGGCCCACCGACGACGAGCGGCGCACGCTGGGGCTGGCCACCGCGCAGTGGATCACCGCCGATATGGCCTATCGGCGCTCGGCGCTGGTGTCGTGCGGCGGATTCGACGAACGCTTCCCGCGGGCCTATCGCGAAGACGCCGACATCGCGCTGCGCCTGACCCGGGCCGGCGGGCGAATTGTCCAGGGCGCTCGGCACACCGAGCATCCGGTGCCCGTCGGCCGTCCCTCGGTACTGAACAGCGTGCGCGCGCAGCGCGGCAATCGGGACGATGCGTTGATGCGCCGCAAACACGGCCGCGGCTGGCGCCCGGCGATCGGTGAGGGTCGGGGCCGGCTCCCGATCCATGTGC
>NZ_JBARMY010000555.1:0-3168 GCF_049802695.1 Mycobacterium sp. | reverse complement strand
AACATCGCACTATCAACGCTGGACGAGCATTTCGCAGAAAAAGACGATCACGGAACCAGGTGGCGTCGCGAAGTGCATCGAAAACAAGGCGGTGCGTTGTATCGAATTGTCCGCTATGCGGACGATTTCGTGATCCTGGTCAAAGGATCACGCGAGCAGGCCGACGCGCTCTGGGGCGAGGTACGCCAGGTGTTGGCCCCGCTGGGGCTGCGCCTGTCGGAATCCAAGACCAGAGTTTGCCACTTCACCGAGGGGTTCGACTTTCTCGGGTTCCACATACAGAGGCGCCGGAGAAGGGGAACGAACACGTGGACAGTTTACACCTATCCATCGAAGAAGGCATTGCTTTCCGTGATGGCAAAGGTGCGAACGTTGACGAACAGGGTCAAGGCAGCCTCACTGGAAGAGTTGCTGAAGCAACTCAATCCGGTTCTTCGAGGATGGTGTGCCTATTTCAGGCACGGCGTGTCCAAGGCGACATTCGGATACCTCGATGCGTTCGCTTGGCGGCGCATCACCGAGTGGCTGAGGAAACGACATCCTCGCATGACATGGAAAGAGATGTACCGGCGATTCCTGACCGGGAGGCCAGGTAACCGGCCGCAGGCGAGGGGCACTGTCATGTTCGACACGGCAACGGTTGAGGTCATCAGATACCGGTGGCGCTCGAACAACATCCCCTCTCCGTGGAGACTGCAACCTGCCCAGTGAACACGCGGGAATCCGTGGAGCGCCGGATGCGTGGAAACACGCACGTCCGGTGCGGTGAGCGGGGCGTGGAAACGGGCCAGAAGCAATTTTGGTACCGCGCCACGCCCCGACTCTCCATCATCGGCAAGGCCGGCAAGACCGCCATGGCCACCCTCGTCGAACGCACCAGCCGCTACACCGTGCCCGTCGCGCTGCCCGCCGGGAAACACGACGCCACCACCACCTGCAACGCCCTCATCGGCGCCGTGTCGGGCATGCCCACCGCGCTGGTCAAGACCCTCACCTGGGACCAGGGCAGCGAGATGGCCGCCCACGCCGCGTTCACCCTCGCAACGACCGTTGCGGTGTACTTCGCCCACCCACACTCACCCTGGGAACGCGGCACCAACGAGAACACCTAGTGGTGCAGAGTGAGCGCCGCCGGCTCTTCTTCGACGGGAGGAGAGCCGGTGGGGTTGCTGAGTGACTCGGAGAACGCGTGCCCGCGAGGGCCTTCCGTTGATCTGTCCACAGCAGCTCGCAGGGCGAGCGCCCTGACCGGGGTGACTTGATAGAAGCCTGCTGAGCCGTCAACTCGCACTAGGTCTGTCCCTCGGCCAGGGCGCTCGCGTCTGTCCCGTCATCGGCGACAACAGACAACGAGGACAAGCACTGATGGTGACAGTGGGGATCGACCCGCACAAGCACGTCCACGTCGCGGTGGTCGTCGACGCCGGAGGCAGGCGTCTGGGCAAGCCGCTGACCGTCGGCAACGACGCGTCCCTGATCGCCGCGCTGATCAAGTGGATCAGATCGATCACCGGGGACACACCGGTCACCTGGGCCATCGAGGACGGCCGGGGCTTTGCCCGCCGCTTGGCCGACGGGCTGCTGCTCGCCGGCCACGAGGTGGTCTGGGTTCCCACCCGGCTGGCCGCCGCCCACCGCAAGCTGCACGCGGCCACCGGAGCCAAGTCCGACCAGATCGACGCCGCCGCGGTGGCCCACGCCGCCATCGCCACCCCAGGCCTGGACCGGCACCGCATCGACGAGAGTGTGCGCGAGCTGCGTGTCCTGGTCGACTACCGGACCGACCTCGTCAAACGCCGCACAATGGCGATCAATCAGCTCAAAGCCCAGCTCCACGTGTGGCTCGACCACACCCCCGGCGACCTGGCCCGCGCCCGGAGCCTGGCATCGGTGACCACGCTGGTGAACACCGCGTCAATGAGGACGCACGTCCGCCAAACGCTGAAAGACATGATTACCGAGATCGCCGAGATCAACCGCCGGGTCCACGACCTCGACATCATGATCAGGCAGCTGGTGACGCCCCTGGCGCCCGCGCTGCTGAACATCAGCGGGATCAGCCACAACTCGGCAGCGGTCCTGATCACCGAGATCGGCGACATCACCCGGTTCGCCACCACGGCCAAGCTCGCGCGCTACACCGGATGCGCACCGATCCCCGTCTACTCGGCCGACCAGGAACGACACCGCCTGCACCGAGGCGGCAACCGCCGACTCAACAGCGTCCTCTACACCGCCGCGATCGTGCAGAAACGCCGACACCCAGCCGCCCAAGCGCTGCTGGCCCGCCACGAACCCGCCAAGGGCTCACGCGGAGCCCGCCGCATCCTCAAACGCCACCTCATCGACGTCATCCACCGCGCCATGACCGCCGACCATGCGACCTGGCGGCACCATGTCTCTCGCCACCAACCCGCCAACTTGACATAGAAGCATCAACGGACTGCTACGCGAGTACTTCCCCAAGGGCACCGACATCACCGACGACCAAACCTACCTCGACATGGTCGCCATCGAACTCAACAACCGACCACGCCGTATCCTCGGCTACCGAACCCCAGCAGAAGTCTTCACCGACCTCCTGGCCAGCTCGATTGCTTCCACCGGCTGAGACCGCCACTTGCTCAACCTGCGAAACCCGGGGATGGTATTTCGAGTCGGGTGGCGACCACCCGCTTTTATGCCGCGAACCACGCCCGCACAGTCAGCTGCGGCGGTAAACGCTGCCCGCGAGACCTGGATGCTGATCCTGACAGGGATAAGCGCCGTCGCCGGAGTGCTTGGAGCCATATTTACAGCGGTATTTTAAGGTGCGGTCCAACCGAAGTCCCCTGGGACGAAATTGCCGGTGAACGCGGTCAGGTTCAAGACGGTGAGCTATCTGCGCAGCGAATGCGCCGAGTGGCGGGGACCCACGGTCAGTGGTCGTGGCCGGCGGGGCGTCGGGACAGGGCGTGTGCGCGTTCGGTGATCTCGTCGGTGCGGACGGCGCCGGCGTCGGCGAGTACGTCCTCCAGCGCGCCGAGCCAGTGCTGGTAGTAGCTCCAGCTCCCGGTGCGGGTGGACTCCCATTCGGCGATGTGGGCGATCAGCGCGGCCTGGAATTGCGGCCAGCTGAACACGCCGGCCTCGTGCAGCGTGACGGCTATGCCGAACGCGCGGCTCTCC
>NZ_JBARMY010000554.1:0-3790 GCF_049802695.1 Mycobacterium sp. | reverse complement strand
TCGCCGACCTGGACGCCCAGCTCGCGGCGGCGGTGGCCGGCGAGATTAACGCCGAGCGGTCCGGTGCAGCCGCCGCTGCGGGCGCTGACGTGTCGGACGCCGCGCAGATCCGGCGGTTGATCGATCTGGCGGAAAGCGAATTCGGTCCGGTTGACCTGTATTTCGCCAATGCCGGCATCACCGGTGTAGCCGGTCTCGACGTCAGCGATGCCGACTGGGACCGGTCGTTCGACGTCAATCTGCGCGCCCACATCCGCGCGGCACAACTGCTGGTCCCACGCTGGATCGAGCGCGGGGAGGGGTACTTCGTCAGCACCGCCTCAGCGGCCGGGCTGCTCACCCAACTGGGCTCGGCCACCTACTCGGTCACCAAGCACGCCGCCGTCGGTTTCGCCGAGTGGCTCAACATCACCTACGGCGATCAGGGCGTGCGGGTGAGCTGTTTGTGCCCGATGGGTGTGAACACCAAGTTGCTGTACGGCGGCGGCCAATCCGGTCACCCGCTGGGCGAGTTGGCCACCCGGGCCGTCACCACCGCTGGTGAGGTGCTCGAGCCGGACACCGTGGCCGACGCGGTGCTCGAAGCCATCGACGATGAGCGGTTCTTGATCCTGCCGCACCCGATTGTGCTCGAGATGTATCGCCACAAGGCCGGCGATTACGACCGTTGGCTGCGCGGTATGCGCCGTTACCAGCGCAGCCTGCAGGCGGACGCGCAGTGACCGCCGAACACTTGGCCGGCCGCACCGCGATCGTCACCGGCGCCTCGCGCGGCATCGGACTCGCGATCGCGCAGGGGCTGGCCGGCGCCGGTGCGAACGTCGTGCTGACCTCCCGCAAACAGGAGGCTGCGGACGCGGCTGCCGCCCAGGTCGTCGGAAACGCGATCGGCGTGGCCGCTCACGCCGTCGACGAGGAGGCGGCGCAACGTTGCGTCGACCTGACTGTGCAGCGGTTCGGCAGCGTGGACATCCTCATCAACAACGCCGGAACCAACCCGGCGTACGGCCCGCTGATCGAGCAGGATCACGCCCGCTTCGCCAAGACCTTCGACGTCAACCTGTGGGCGCCGCTGCTGTGGACGTCACTTGCGGTCAAGGCGTGGATGGGGGAGCACGGCGGTGCGGTAGTCAACACCGCGTCGATCGGGGGCCTGCACTACTCGCCGTACATGGGCATGTACAACGCCACCAAGGCCGCACTGATCCACGTCACCAAACAACTGGCTCTCGAACTGTCCCCCCGCGTGCGGGTCAACGCCATCTGCCCAGGGGTGGTCCGCACCCGGCTCGCCGAAGCGCTGTGGAAGGAGCATGAGGAGGGCGTGGCGGCGACGACCGCTCTTGGCCGGATCGGCGAGCCCGTCGACGTCGCCGGCGCGGTGACGTTCCTGGTTTCGGATGCGGCGAGCTGGATCACCGGAGAAGCGATGGTGATCGACGGGGGACAGGTGCTCGGCAATGCGCTCGGCTTCCGGACCGGGGCCGACACCGGTGACTAACGAGGTCGTCGGGATCGACCCGCTCGCGATCGCCGGCTGGTTCGAGCAACTTGGCTTGGCCGTCACCGGTCCGCTGCGCTTCGAGCGCATTGGGCTGGGCCAGTCGAACCTGACCTATCTGGTGCGCGACGCCTCGGATCAGGAATGGGTGCTGCGCCGCCCGCCACTGGGCACGCTGTTGGCGTCAGCGCACGACGTCGGCCGGGAAGCGCGAATACTGGCCGCTCTGCAGGACACCGCTGTGCCCACGCCACGGGTGTACGGGCTCACCCGCGACGACGCCGACGTTCCGCTGTTGCTGATGGAGTTCGTCGACGGCCTGGTGGTCGACCGGATGCCGATCGCGGAAGCGTTGACGCCGCAGCACCGGCGGCAGATCGGGTTGTCTTTGCCGCGAACGCTGGCCAAAATCCACGCCGTTGACATCGACGAGGTGGGCTTGAGCGATCTGGCCAGCCACAAACCTTATGCGCAGCGCCAGCTCAAACGTTGGGCCGGGCAGTGGGAGCTGTCGAAGACCCGCGAGCTGCCTGATCTCGACGACCTGACCCGACGGCTGATTGCCGCCGCACCGCCGCATCAGGAGTTGACCTTGGTGCACGGCGACTTTCACCTGCGCAACGTCCTCACGTCGTACACGACCGGCGAAGTGATCGCCGTCCTGGATTGGGAGCTCTCCACGCTCGGTGACCCGTTGGCCGACATGGGCAGCCTCTTGGCGTACTGGCCGGCGCGCGGCGAGGACACTGCGGGCGATTTCGCCGCCGCTGCGCTCGATGGTTTCCCGGACCGCGCCGAGATGGCGCAGGTGTATCTGGCTGAGACCGGGCGGGACGCCGAGACGCTGAAGTACTGGTACGCGTTGGGGTTGTGGAAGGTGGCGGTGATCGCTGAAGGCGTGATGCGTCGCGCCATCGACGAACCGCAGAACAAGGCGGCCTCCGGCACCCCGACCGTGCACCGCATCGACGCGCTCGTGCAGAAGGCCCGCGAGGTCGCCAAGGACGCCGGTATCTGAGGTTTCCAGACAAAGGAGTCGATGATGGACAAGCGACAACTCGGTGGTGACCTCGAGGTCTCGGCGATCGGGCTGGGCTGCATGGGGATGAGCCGTGGTTTCGGCCCGTCGGGGGAGAAAGCGGAGATGATCGCGGTAATCCGCGCTGCCGTCGAGCGTGGCGTCACCCTCTTCGACACCGCTGAGGCGTACGGACCCAACGAAGAACTCGTCGGCGAGGCCCTGGCGCCGTTCACCGGGCAGGTGGTGATCGCGACGAAGTTCGGTTTCGCCTTCGACGACACGGGCAACATCGGGGGACTCAACAGCCGGCCCGAGAACATCAAGCATGTCGCCGACACGTCGCTGCGTCGGCTCGGGGTGGAAACGATCGACCTGTTCTATCAGCACCGTGTCGACCGTGGGGTACCGATCGAAGAGGTCGCCGGGACGGTCAAGGAGCTGATCGACGAGGGCAAGGTAATGCACTTCGGCATGTCCGAAGCGTCCGCGGAGACCATCCGCCGAGCCCACGCGGTGCAACCCGTGACCGCCGTGCAGAGTGAGTACTCGCTGTGGTGGCGGGAGCCCGAGAGCGCTGTGCTGCCCACCCTGGAAGAACTGGGCATCGGCTTCGTGCCTTACAGCCCGCTCGGGAAGGGCTTTCTCACTGGAACCATCAGCGCGCAGACACAATTCGACCGCATGGATATGCGGAACAGCATTCCGCGGTTCGCCACCGATGCCCGCGACGCGAATCGCGTCGTGGTCGACCTACTTCAGACGATTGCAGCGAGCAGGAACGCCACGCCCGCTCAGGTTGCTCTGGCCTGGCTGCTCGCGCAGAAACCGTGGGTCGTGCCGATTCCCGGCACCCGCCGGCTGCAACGGCTCGAGGAGAATCTCGCGGCGGCCGATCTCGAGCTCACGGCGGATGACCTTCGTACTATCGACGACGCCACCAGTCGCATGGAGGTGCAGGGCGCGCGGTACCCCGACTTCGTGCAGCGGTGGACGGGAGGCTGACCGGATCGGCGAGACCGGATCAGCCGGCCAGCTCGCCTTAAAAGAAGTCCCGGGTGGCTGTCCAGTGCCGCTCGGCGGCCGCGGCGTCGTAGGGCGGATTGTCCGGGACGGCGAAACCGTGTCCGGCGGGGTAGGTCTCGATTTTGTGCTCAACCCCTGCCGCCGTCAGCGCCTTCTCGAGCTGTTCGGCCTGCTCGGGGGTGAACGAGTGGTCATTTTCGGCGCCGCCGACGTAGATCGCCGCCCGAATCTGGTCGGCCCGCAGG
>NZ_JBARMY010000553.1:0-2408 GCF_049802695.1 Mycobacterium sp. | reverse complement strand
GCGCGTTCGGCATTCGCGAGCACGCCGAAGCCGATCAGGCGCTCGGCGACTTCGCCACACTCTGGCGACACGGTGCCAGCCCGCTGCTGCGCGGCTTGATCGACGCCGGCACGGTGGAACTGCTCGGCGGGCCGCTGGCGCACCCCTTTCAGCCGCTGCTGACGCCCAGGCTTCGCGAGTTCGCGTTGCGCGAGGGCCTGGCCGACGCGCATCAGCGGCTGGCTCACACACCGGTCGGCATCTGGGCGCCGGAATGCGCGTACGCCCCGGGCATGGAACGCGACTATGCCGCCGCCGGCGTCGGTCACTTCATGGTCGACGGACCGTCATTTCACGGCGACACGGCGTTGGGGCGGCCCGTCGGTGACACCGATGTGGTGGCGTTCGGGCGTGATCTCCAGGTCAGCTACCGGGTGTGGTCGCCGAAGTCCGGCTACCCGGGCCATGCCGCCTATCGCGACTTCCACACCTACGATCACCACACCGGCCTGAAGCCCGCCCGGGTCACCGGCCGCAACGTGCCCTCGGAAGACAAGGCGCCCTACGATCCCGAACGCGCCGACCGGGCGGTCGACATGCACGTGGACGATTTCGTCGACGTGGTTCGCCGCCGGTTGCTCGCCGAGTCCGAGCGGATCGGCCGGCCCGCCCATGTGGTGGCGGCGTTCGACACCGAGCTCTTCGGTCACTGGTGGTGCGAGGGACCGGTGTGGCTGCAGCGGGTGCTGCGCGCGCTGCCGGCGGCCGGTGTGCAGGTGGGTACGCTGAGCGACGCGGTCGCGGGTGGGTTCGTCGGCTCAGCGGTCGAAATCCCGCCCAGCTCCTGGGGTTCCGGCAAGGACTGGCAGGTGTGGGCCGGCGAGAAGGTCGCCGATCTGGTGCAGCTCAACGTCGAGGTGGTCGACACGGCGCTGAGCACGGTCGACAAGGTGCTGGCCCAGCCCGCGTCGTTGGACGGCCCCATCCCCCGCGACCGGATCGCCGACCAGATCCTGCGGGAAACGCTGCTGACGGTGTCCAGCGACTGGCCGTTCATGGTGAGCAAGGACTCGGCGGCCGACTACGCCCGCTACCGCGCGCATCTGCACGCTCACGCCACCCGGGAGATCGCCGGAGCGCTGGCCTCGGGCCGGCGCGATACCGCGCAGCGGCTCGCCGACGGCTGGAATCGGGCCGACGGGCTCTTCGGGGCGTTGGACGCGCGAAGACTGTGATGCTGACCTCCCCTCCTTACAGCGAGCGTGCGTGCCTGTACCCCGACACGTCGCCGCGCCCGGCATTCTGTGCACGGTGGCCGGGCGAGGCCCGACGAACACCGCTGGATGAGGCACGCGCATGAAGATCCTGATGGTGTCGTGGGAGTACCCGCCAGTCGTCATCGGTGGGCTGGGCCGACACGTCCATCACCTGTCGACCGCGCTGGCGTTGGCCGGGCACGAAGTCATCGTGTTGTGCCGCCGCCCGACCGGCACCGACCCGAGCACCCATCCGACTTCCGAGGAGATCAGCGAAGGCGTCCGGGTGATCGCCGCGGCGCATGATCCGCATGAGTTCTCCTTCGGCCGCGACATGATGGCCTGGACGCTGGCCATGGGCCACGCCATGACGCGCGCCGGGCTCTCGGTGAAGCAGATCGGCGGGCGTAGCGCCGGGCGGCCCTGGCGTCCCGACGTCGTGCACGCGCACGACTGGCTGGTGGCCCATCCGGCCATAGCGCTGTCCGAGTTTTACGACGTGCCAATGGTCTCCACCATGCACGCCACCGAAGCGGGCAGGCATTCGGGCTGGGTCGCCGGCACGATCAGCCGTCAGGTGCACGCGATCGAGTCGTGGCTGGTGCACGAATCCGATTCGCTGATCACCTGTTCGGCGTCGATGCGCGACGAGATCAGCGAACTGTTCGGGCCGGGTCTGGCCGAGATCACCGTTATTCGCAACGGTATCGACGCGGCTCGCTGGCCGTTCGCGTTGCGCCGACGCCGCAGCGAGCCGGCGGAGCTGCTGTTCGTCGGCCGGCTGGAATACGAGAAGGGTGTCCACGACGCCATCGCGGCCCTGCCACAGATCAGGCGCACGCACCCCGGAACATCGCTGACCATCGCCGGAGACGGCACCCAGCAGGATTGGCTGGTCGAACAGGCGCGCAAACACCGGGTGATCAAAGCGACAAAGTTCATCGGGCACGTCGACCACGAGCAGTTGCTGGCCCTGCTGCACCGCGCCGACGCCGCCGTGTTCCCGAGCCATTACGAACCGTTCGGACTCGTCGCCCTGGAAGCCGCCGCCGCGGGCATCCCGCTGGTGACGTCGAACACCGGCGGGCTGGGCGAGGCGGTGATCGACGGCCGAACCGGGACGTCCTTCCGGCCCCGCGACGTCGCCGGGTTGGCCACGGCGGTGCGCACGGT
>NZ_JBARMY010000552.1:0-21920 GCF_049802695.1 Mycobacterium sp. | reverse complement strand
CCCACCGACCGCGCGGCGGTGCCGGCGCCTCTGGCCAGCGTCAGCCAGATCGCCCGAGCGGCCCGGCCGCAGCCGAGCCCGGCGTAAACGACCAGCGACTGGTTACGGCGTTTGGCAGGCCCGCCGGCTTTTCTGCGAGGCGCCGTTGACCGCGCCGCCCTGGTTCCGCTCCGCGGGGTACCCTTTGACCTGCCCTTTCGGGCAGCGGATCGGGCGACGGTCTTGTTTGCCATGGCAGAAGCCTAATCCCAACGACATCATCTGCACCATCCGCCACACGGTCACCAGCAGACATCCGAGGTACCCAGCCGGTGCCCCGGCCTGAGTAGGGTGACGAGCGTCACGCCGCTACTCATTCACCAGGAGCGTCAGCATGTCCCCCGTTGTCGTCGTTGCCACCCTGACGGTCAAGCCCGAGTCCGTGGACGCCGTGCGCGAGATTTGCAAACGCGCCATCCAGGACGTCCATCAGGAGCCGGGCTGCCAGCTGTATTCCCTGCACGAATCGGGCGAGACCTTCGTCTTCGTCGAACAGTGGGCCGACGCCGACGCGCTCAAGACGCACAGCACCGCACCAGCGGTCGCCACGCTGTTCAAAGACGCCGGCGAGCATCTGGCCGGAGCACCCGACATCAAGATGCTCGCCCCGGTCGTGGCGGGTGACCCGGACAAGGGGCGGCTGCGTCCTTGATGGCCTCGGCAGCCGACGGTCCGCTGAGCGGGAAAGTCGCGTTGATCACCGGAGCGGCCCGGGGCCAGGGGCGCGCGCATGCCCTGCGACTGGCCGCCGACGGCGCCGCGATCATCGCGGTCGACTTGTGCGAGCAGATCGCCAGCGTGCCGTACCCGCTGGCGAACTCTGATGACCTGGCGGCGACGGTGAAGCTGGCCGAAGACGCCGGCGCGCGAATCGTGGCGCGACAGGGCGATGTGCGCCATCGGGCTTCGCTGACCGCTGCGCTGCAGGCCGGGCTGGACGATTTCGGCCGGCTCGACATCGTCGTCGCCAACGCCGGAATCGCGCCGATGCAAGCCGGGGCCGACGGCTGGCGCGACGTCATCGACGTCAACCTCACCGGTGTGTATCACACAATCGAGGCCGCGATACCGACGATGATCGAGCAGGGCGACGGCGGTTCGATCGTGCTGATCAGCTCGGCCGCGGGGCTGGCCGGCATCGGCAGCGCCGACGCCGGCTCCATCGGATACGCAGCGGCGAAGCATGGCATGGTCGGATTGATGCGGGTATATGCGAATCTGCTTGCAACACAGAGTATCCGCGTAAACTCAGTCCATCCGGCCGGCGTCGACACACCGATGATCAACAACGAGTTCATTCGGAGTTGGCTCGCTCAGGTCGCCGGGCCCGGCTCGGCGCAGAATCTGGGTAATGCGCTACCGGTTAGCGTTCTGCAACCCGAGGACATTGCCAATGCAGTGGCATGGCTGGTGTCCGACCAGGCCCGCTACATCACCGGGATCACTTTGCCCGTCGACGCCGGCTACCTGAATAAGCGGTAGCTGATGGCGCGTAACGCCGTGGCGCGAACCGCCTTCGGGCCGATGGTGCTGGCAGCGGTGGAAAACAACGAGCCGCCGGGACGGCGACTGGTGGACGACGACCTGGCAGCAAGGTTCGTGCCGGCGAGCGCTCGGTTGCTGGTCGCCGCAACACGCTTCTCGGCGCTGCGCCGGTTGTTCATCTCCGCGCTGGACCGGTCCGGTCCTGGGTTGTGGGCTAACCTGACGTGCCGCAAGCATTTCGTCTCCGATGTGCTCAGCGAGACATTCGGCAGAATCGACGCGGTCGTTGTTCTCGGTGCCGGGATGGACACCCGCGCCTACCATCTGGCACGCAGCAGTCCCATCCCGGTATTCGAAGTCGACCTTCCGATCAACATCGCCCGCAAGGCAGCAATCGTGCGCCGAGCCCTCGGTGAGGTGCCGCGATCGGTTCGCTTGGTGGCGCTGGACTTCGACCGTGACGACCTGCTCAGCACATTGGCCGGGCACGGTTACCGCCCGGACTACCGGACGTTCTTCATCTGGGAGGGCGTCACGCAGTACCTGACCGAGGAGACCATCCGCGAGACGCTGGCCGGCCTGGAACCTGTCGCGCCGGGAAGCCAACTGGTGTTCACCTATGTGCGCCGCGATTTCATCGACGGAACTAATCTCTACGGCACGCCGACGCTGTACCGCAGGGTGCGGCGGCGCCGCCAGCTGTGGCACTTCGGACTGCTGCCTGAGCACGTCGCAGAGTTCGTCGCCGAATTCGGTTGGCGGCTGGTGCAGCAGCTCGGGCCCGACGAATTGATGCAGCGCTACGTCTTGCCGACCGGTCGCGACTTGGGGGCATCACAGATCGAATGGTCCGCTCACGCGGAGAAGACCTGACGCTGTCATTGCGGCGTGAGCTGTGATGTCCGGATGTTCAGCCCGGCCGCCTCCGTCGCGGTCCGGCTCACCGCGCCCTAAATTTCCAGGACGGTCGGCACGATCATCGGCTGACGGCGGTAGGTTTCGCCCACCCATTTGCCGACGGTGCGGCGCACCGCCTGAGCGATCCGGAACGGATCGGTGACCTTCTCGGCCGCAAGTGATTCCAGCTCAGCCTCGACTTTGCGCACAGCTGGTTCCAGCGCCTTGGGATCTTCGGAGAATCCGCGCGAGTGCAGATGCGGCGGGGCGGCCGGCTGCCCGGTGCCGCGCCGCACCACCACGGTGACCGCAACGAATCCCGACGAAAGGATGAGCCGCTCACCCAACGTGATGTCGCCGACGTCCCCGGTGATCAGGCCGTCGACGAACATCTTGCCGACCGGCACCGCGCCGGAGATGCGCGCTGTCCCGTCGACCAGGTCGACACTGACACCGTTCTCGGCCAACAAGATTCGCTCAAGCGGGATCCCGGTGCTGGCGGCCAGGGCGGCGTTGGCGCGCAGATGCCGCCAGGTGCCGTGCACCGGCATGACGTGGCGTGGTCGTACGCCGTTGTAGAGAAAAAGCAGTTCGCCGGCGTAAGCGTGACCTGAAACGTGAACGCGCGCTTGAGCATTGGTGACGACTCGAGCCCCGATCTTGGACAGCGCGTCGATCACGCCGTAGACGGCTTCTTCGTTGCCCGGTATCAGCGACGACGACAACACGATGAGGTCACCGGAGGTCAACGTGATGCTGCGGTGCTCACCGCGCGACATCCGGGCCAGCGCCGACATCGGTTCGCCCTGAGTCCCGGTGGTGATCAGGACCACTCGTTCGGGCGGCATCATCTCTGCGGCGCCGATGTCGATCAGGTCCGAGTCGTCGATCTGCAAAAAGCCGAGTTCGCGCGCAATGCCCATGTTGCGCACCATCGACCGGCCGACGAACGACACCCGCCGGCCCAACGCCACCGCGGCGTCGACGATCTGCTGCACGCGGTCGACGTTGGACGCGAAACACGCCACGATGACTCGCCCGTCGGCGCCCCTGATCAGCCGGTGCAGGGTTGGGCCGATCTCGCTCTCCGACGGCCCGACGCCCGGATGCTCGGCATTCGTCGAGTCGCATAGGAACAGGTCGACGCCGGCGTCGCCGAGCCGCGACAAGCCCGGCAGATCGGTAGGACGCCCGTCGAGCGGAAGCTGGTCGAGCTTGATGTCGCCGGTGTGCAGCACCGTGCCTGCGCCGGTGTACACCGCCACCGCGAGCGCGTCGGGAACGGAGTGATTGACGGCGAAGAACTCGCACTCGAACACACCGTGGATGCTGCGCCGGCCGTCACTGACCTCGACGAACTTCGGTTTAATGCGGTGCTCACGGCATTTGGCGGCGACCAGCGCAAGCGTGAATTTGGAACCGACGACTTCGATGTCGGGTCGGAGTCTAAGCAGGAAGGGGATCGCTCCGATGTGGTCTTCGTGCGCATGGGTGAGCACCAGCGCGTCGATGTCGTCGAGCCGGTGTTCGATGTGACGCAGGTCGGGCAGGATCAGATCCACGCCCGGCTCGTCATGGCCGGGGAACAGCACGCCGCAGTCGATGAGTAACAGCCGGCCCAGGTGCTCGAAAACCGTCAAATTCCGGCCGATCTCGCTGATGCCGCCCAGCGCGGTGACCCGCAGCCCGCCAGGAGCCAATGGACCGGGTGGAGCCAGTTGCGCATTCACTTTTCGGCCACCTGTTGACTCATGCGAGCACCGACGCCGCGCGCATGTCGGCGGCCAACGCATCGACTTCCGCGCGCGTGGCGGGCATCTGCGGCAGCCGGGGATCGCCAACGTCGACGCCCTGGAGGCGCAGGCCCGCCTTCACCATCGTCACCCCGCCGGTACGGCTCATCGCGTCACACAGCGGGCTGATCGTCACGTTGATCTTGCGGGCGGTCGCAGTGTCACCGGACTGGAACGCCGACAACATCTCCCGCAGCTGACCTGCGGCCAGGTGCGAGATCACACTGATGAATCCGGCGGCGCCCACCGACAGCCAGGGCAAGTTGAGTGGGTCGTCGCCGGAGTAGTACACCAGACCGGTCTCGGCCATGATCTGCCCGCCGGTGTGCAGATCTCCCTTGGCGTCCTTGATTCCAACGATATTGGGGTGTGACGCCAGGGTGCGGATGGTGTCCGGAAGGATCGGGATCACGGAGCGCGGCGGGATGTCGTAGAGCAACACCGGTAGCGGGGTCGCATCGGCGACGGCGCTGAAGTGCGCAACCAGACCCGACTGGGGCGGTCGGGAGTAGTAAGGGGTGACGACCAGCAGTCCGTGCGCCCCTTCGGCGGCGCACGCCTTGGCCAGGTGCACGCTGTGCGCGGTGTCATAGGAGCCGGCGCCGGCGACGACCCGGGCCCGGTCGCCGACCGCCTCCAACACCGCCCGCAACAGCGTCAGCTTCTCCTGGTCGGTGGTCGTCGGCGACTCGCCGGTGGTGCCCGAGATCACCAGGCCGTCGCTACCCGCATCGACCAGATGGTTCGCCAGCCGTGCCGCGGCGGCCGTGTCCAGGGAGCCGTCAGGGCGGAACGGGGTCACCATCGCGGTCAGTACGGTGCCCAAGCGCGCGTGGGCGTCGAATCCGCCGGTGCTCACCCTGCCCAGATTACCCGGCGGTTCAAGCGTATTAGGCAGCACGTAACGGTTGGCTCCTCCAGCCGATCGATTGCCCCGTCACGTTTCTTTCGCGACTAGCAGTTCAATCGGCACCATGTTTCGCCGCCACCAGTGCCGCATTGCCCTTTGCCTCCGGGGCAAGTGTCCCTTCCGCTGCCGGGAGTGTCGACCGGGACGGTCTTCCAGACAATGGTGCACGCCAAGCTGCAGATGAAATCAGTTCCCCAGAAGCCGAGTCCCTGGCTCGCCACGTCAGTGGCAGCAAGACGACGCAGTGAGTCCTCGTCGCGAGCGGCGAGGGCGATGAGCTCGGCAGGACTCAGGTCAAGATCTCTGAGGGCAGCCTCCCAGTCGTCCTGCAGTGAGCGGCGAAACTCTTTGTCTTCGTGCAGTCGTTCGAGGACTTGCCGAAGCGTCTCTTCCGACATCGGTCTATCCCTTCGGTGCGGCCAGCAAGCGGCCGAGGACGAGATCCGGCACACCCGTTGGGGTTTTCAGGCGCAGTAGCAAACTGCCGACACCAGCGTATCCGAGCATGAGGTCGGGTGAGACTGCTTTTTCCGGATTGATGTGGTATAAGCCAGGGTGTCCGGACACGCGGCATTCGATGACCCGTTCGCCACATTCGCGGGCGGCCTGCAGCCAGCGGGCCTCATGACCGCACTGGTAGATGTCGAGCAAGAAATGGCCGGCGCCGCTCAGTCCGTGGCAGAACCCGGGCCGCGATTCACGGGCACTACGTTGCATCACCGTCATTGCCGCACCCTCTGCCGCCTGCCGATACCGTTGATCCGGGCGCAGGCGGTCGAGCCACAGAAGGAACTGACCGATTCCTCCGGCACCGTGGCAGTGGGCTTGCACGCCATGGTCCGTATCTCCCAGCCGTCGCGGCCATGTCAGGCCCGGCGAGTCCGGCGCCGGCGTTGCCTGGTCCAGCAGCAATTCGGCAGCATCCGCCGCGATATCGAGATAGTGTTCCTCACCCGTCACGTCAGCGAAATGTGCCAGGGCGAGGCCGATGCCGGCCGATCCGTGCAGTAGTCCAAGGTAAGCCGCCACCGGTCCGCCGGGTGCCGGGGAAGCGACCTCCCAGAAGCATCCCTTCCTGGACCGCGGAATACGGGCCGAGACGAGGTGTTCCGCCGCGGCCCAGGCGTCGTCCAGGAACTCGCTCGCGCCGGTCGCCGAGTGCAGCGCCAACGCTCCCAACAACGTGCCCGCGACCCCGTAAATGACATCGGTCGTGTGCCACGACGCTCCGCGCAGCCGCCGGAAACGCATTGCCGCGGCGTCGACGTACCGGGGTGCGGCCAAAAGCTCGGCGATCCGGACGAAAAAGTACGCGAGACCGGCCTCCCCGGCGTGAAACCCGTGTTGTGCTCGGCCCTCGCCCCATACCGGTCCGGCTACCCAGCGCGCTGCCCCGCGGGCCGCCTCCGCGTAACGATCATCCCCGGTTGTCGCCGCGAGTTCGGCGAGGAACAGACCGATGCCCGCCGCGCCGGCGTAAAGGTCCGGGCTGTATTCGGTGTCATCGCCGTACTCGAAGCGGCGCTTCCAGCGCAACCCGCCCGCGTGCTCCTCAGCGTCGGCGCACAGTGCGTCACCGACTTCCCGCGCGAGTGCAAGCGCTTCGTCGCAACCCAGCATCCGGGCACTCGCAGGCGTAACCGGGTGGTCTCCCGACCCCGCCTTGGGTTGGGGGCTCATAGACCCGGCGCTTGAGAGCTGACCTGCTACTTCGGCCAGCGCACATGCCGCCTGCCGCATCGTGGCATAGCGGTCACCGGGTTCCCATGCCACGGCCCGATCGACCACATCGGCCAGCTCTGCCGGTACGGGACAAAGCTCTGCCAGTGGCCGGCGTTGGTACGGCCGAAGAAAGTCGTCGCCTTGGGGCATGTCCGCCCGCGCAGCCGGGCCGGCGAGGAGGTAGTGGAGCACTGCCCCCCAGGCAAAAACATCATCTGCCGGGCTGGGATTTCGGCCTGCGAACTGATCTCTGGAGTGGAAAGGCGGGGTTCCGATACTCAGCGGCGGGGCATCGTTGGTGCGGTACTGATAGGCGATGCCGAAATCGATTAGGCGATAGCCACCCTCGGGAGTCTTCACCACGTTGGCCGGTTTGAAATCGCGGAACACCAACCCAATCTCGTGCAGGTGAGCCAGCATCTTGGCTGTGGCCAGGCCGACGGCGACGATTTCCGACCGGTCAACCTGGCGTTCGGCTGACTGATCGACGAGTAGGCTCTCCAAGGTGATCCCCTCGATGTATTCGATCACCAAATAGCGGTCGCCATCGAGGTCGAAGCTGTCGATGAAATTAGGCAACAGCGGATCGTCGAGGTAAGCCATGAGAATCGCTTGCTCGTTGCGTGCCCAGTCGCGCGCGTCCCGGCCGAACGGGTCCAGCGCGACGTCGTGCCATGACTCTTTGACCAGGCACAGCCGAGGCGGCTGTGATGCGACATCGACCGCCCGGAACACTCCTCCTCGGCTGCTCTGTGCCAGCGCATCGGTCACAAGGTAACGGCCGTTAAGGAGCCGGCTCCGCGCAGGCGGAGGCACTCGGACCCCGGCGGCTTCGAATGGATCGGCGATATCCGGGTGTGGCGGTTGATAGAAATTCAGCCGCACGTCTTGGGTGAGCCGGCCGGCGGGATCGAGTAGGTCGTAGACGATGTCGCCCGCGACGTCGGGCCCAGTTCGCCGGCGGATCGACCCGTAGCGGTAGTGAACGACGCTGCCAGGGCCCAGCACGCGATCAGTCGGGATTCGCGGACCGCTGTGACCGCGGGTGACCCGGTCGAGTTCGACGGCCAGACTCACGGCCTGCGACTGGTCGCTGGGATAGACAGTGATGAACTTGCCGATCTGCGAAGTCGCGAAGACGCCGGAATTCATGGCGGCCAGCTCGTGAAGTGAGCCGACGACTTTGAACCGCACCCCTTCGGCCAGTAGCACGTCCAGTGCGGCGGCCAGCACGTCGGCTGCGGACCGCGGCGTCGCCGACAAATGCAGTTTCCAGCCTTGGTCCGGCCATGGCCCGGTTCCGATCGATTGGTGAACGAACATCTCGCCGCGGGTACTCCACGGCACCCGGCGGTCGAGCATCAGCCTGATCGGGTCTTCGTCAAGCGAGACGCCATGCCAGAGCAGTGAGCCGGTTTGCTCAACCGAAGTGACCACGGCTCAAACTATGCACACATGGCACGCGCTTCGCGCCGAAACCGCAGCTAGCCTGGACCAGTCGACGACGGGTTCAGGCTTCGGTGGCCAACGGGCTGATCGCCACCTCGGTGCCGTCGGACAGTGTGGCGATCTCGAAGTCGGCGAACGCCGCGGGTGCAACATCGACGAGTTCGCGCAGGCAGGCGATGGCCAGCCGGCGGATCTCCACATCGGCGTGTTCGCTGGCACGCATCGCGATGAAATGCCGCCAGGCGCGGTAATTGCCGGTTACGACGATGCGGGTCTCGGTGGCATTCGGCAACACGGCGCGGGCGACCTGGCGCGCCTGCTTTCGGCGCAACACCGCGTTCGGCTGACCGGCGAATTTAGCTTCCAGCTTGGCCAGCAACTCGGTGTAGGCCACGCGGCTGGCATCGGCGGCGGCGATCAGCAGCTGTTGTAGTTCGGCGTCGTCCTCCATGCCGGGCGGGACGACGACCCTAGAGTCGTCGTTCGGGATGTAACGCTGCGAGAGCTGGGAGTAGGAGAAGTGTCTGTGCCGGATCAGCTCGTGCGTGCACGATCGCGAGATGCCGGTGATGTAGAACGACACACTGGCGTGTTCGAGCACCGAAAAATGCCCGACGTCAATGATGTGCCGCAGGTATCCGGTGTTGGTCGCGGTTTTCGGGTTGGGCTTCGACCAGCTCTGATAGCAGGCCCGCCCGGCGAACTCCACGAGCGCCTGGCCGCCGTCGGCGTCCGTGCTCCACGGCACACCCCGGGGTGCGACGAAGTCGGTTCTGGCGATCAGTTGCACGCGTAATGGCGCCGTCTCGGCCACGGCGATCACCTTAGCCCGCCACGATGGGGGCCGAAACGGCCCGCATCGCAAGCGGGCCAGTCAGCCGTTGCTGACACCGTTGCCGTCAACCGTTATCTCGATAAGGTGTCCGGTGACGCCTTGCGGTTACCGGCTCGGCCGGCCACTCCGGCTCGGCGGCGGCGCAGGTTGCCCAGCGCCACCCGGTAGACAAAGGCCGGGTGAAGCAGGCGAATGGGTGGGTCGACGAGGCTGTTGACTCGGAAGAAGCGCACGGCCACTACAAGATCGGACTCTGAGGCTGTCAGCGCCCAATCTGCAAGCCGGGTCGCCACGCGCATCCATCTCGACCGTCGCCCGGTCACCCCCGGAATGGCCAGGTCTGAGCTCGCCACCATCTGCCACGCCACGCCGATCGGTTTGGCGGAGGCGCGAAAGTATCGCCGGGACAAATCCGTGTCGCCACTGCGCAGACAATCCCGCAGCGCGGCGGCTCCCAGCGCGGCCACCGTCATGCCTTGCCCGTAAACGGGGTTGAGGCTGCAGTTTGCGTCGCCGCAAATCAGCAGACCATCGGGTAGCCGCGACATCTTGTCGTAGCGTCGCCACTGGCTGAACGGCATGCGGTGCTGGGCCACCCTGCCAATCGGCTCCGCCGCCCGGATCGCGGCAATCAGATGCGCGGGGCAATACGTTTCGGCGAATGACAGCATGCCGGCCAGGTCGCGGGGCGGCTGGTGCCCCACCATCCCGAAGACCGTGAACATCCAGGTGTCGTTCTCGTAGCCGCTCAGAAACATGCCGGTTGGCCGCTCCGGCGCGGGGCCGATGTTGACCAGCATCTCGGTCAGCGTGCCCGGCGGAATTCGCAGCAGTTGGCTCACGTAGTTCGTATGCATGACGATGTGGTCTTCGACGGGTCGTCGATAGCCGAGGCTTTCCAGCAAAGCCGGCGTGTGCGCACCGCGACCCATCGCGTCCATGACTACATCGCCGGTCAACTCCTGTTCGGCGCCGTCGTTCCGGTTGATGACCCGCACTCCGGTAACGCGACGTCGATCCGGTGTGGCCGTCAACTCGGCGACGTCGTGGCCGCTGATGATGGTCACGTTGCTGATCGCCTGCAGGCGCTGACGCACATGCCACTCCAGGAACGGCCTGCTCGGCATATGCAAAGCCAGCGCTTTCGGCTCCTTCGTTACCTTGCCGGAGCGGAGTATGTCGTGGCCGCCGAAAGACAAGCGCAGCTTGGACAGCTCTCCGTCGTCCCAGACGGGAGCACCGTCGGCTACCAGTTCACCGAGGAACCCGGGAAAAAGTTCATCCAGCACCTGCCCACCGCGGGCCAGCAGAGCATGAACGTGACGACCCTGTGGTACCCCTCGCCGGACAGCGGAGCCGTCAGGTAATAAATCTCGCTCGACCACAGTGACGAGGTCGAAAAAATCGGCCAGGACCCGCGCGGCAAGCATTCCGCCCATGCTCGCGCCGAGAACGACCGCGCGCTGACCCGGTCCTGCCATGGCGGAACTCCTGCGTGGAAGTCGAACGTTGTTGGGGTTTTCAGAACTTGGTGCCCACCGAATCATGTTGCGACGCAGCGGCAGCCGCGTCGGCAGCGGCCACCAGAGCGTCGAAGCCAGCGGCTGCCGCCCGGGCGCGGTGTTGTTGTAGGAAGTCCCGATAGCTGTCTTCGTCGCCGCGCGCGAGCGAAAGCAGCGCCCGCGAACGCAAGAGTGGAAGTTCGTTTAACACGAAGCCGGGATCGGTGGGCACGGCGGCCAGTCGGTCGATCGCCGCCTGAGCTTCGTCCTGGTCGCCAACGGATCCGCGTCGGACCAGTAATTTCACCAGGACTTCGGTGGCCCTTCCGCGCCATATCATGTCGCCGCTTTCGTAGGCGCCGTCGACGACTGCCCGAACCATTTCGATGCCGCCATCGAGGTCACCGGTGCGGGCCTTCTCCAGGGCGAACTCGGGCTCGACAATCGTCAGCGCGCTCAGCGAAAACCGCTCCTCCAGAACGGCATCGCGGGCTTGGGTGAACAGGTCGAGGCCCGCCTCCCGTTGCGGGCCGTCGCGACTGACCAGAACAAGGCCGCGGCTGAGCCGGCCCATGCTGAGAACGAAGTCTTCGCCGGAACGCTCGGCGATGCGCAGCGCCTCGGCCGTCTCGCGCATGGCGGTCGCGTCAGGCGGCAGCGCCCCGAACGGTATGGAGGCCACGTACTTCCACAGGAGCGCGAAGACGTAACTCGTCGCGTCGAGAGGAGCAGCCATCGCGATTGACGTGGCGGCGTCGTCTTTCCAATCCCGGATTCCCAGGCACATCTTGATGTGGCCCCGCATCGCGATCGCCGTACTCAGCGGTGAGCCGAAGATCAAGTTGCCCTTGGTGGGGTCGCCGTCGGCCAGGTCGATGAGTCGATCCGCCAATCGCAGCGCCTCGGTCATCTCGCCGGCCTGGCATTTGGCGTAGATCGCCGCGAACAGCAGACCCACCGTCAACGTCGGATCTTGAATCGATTCGAGCAGCTCGCTTTGCTCCGAAGCCACCTGGGCCGCCTGGCGGAAACGGTTGTGGAAGGTCAATGCCATGATGAAACCGGTCATGGCAATCGCCAGCGACACTTTGTCGTCAGCCGCTGTGCACAGATCCCGCAGTTCGTCGAAACCCGTGTCGGCGATGCTGCCACCCACCTGCCACAGAGTGCCGCACAGCAGGGTTCGGGCCGCTATCTGCAACGACGCCCGATCTGGGGCGTCGGCCTGTAGCCGGTCGGCGACCTGGCGGGCCCCTTGCCAATTGGTGCGCGCCGCCCGAATGTCGCGGAAAGCCGACCAGGCGCCGGCGCGCATATGCCAGTCGAACGCCGCACGCAAATCCCCGGCGGCCTCCAGGTTTTCGGCGATCAGGGCGGCGTTCTCGTCGGCCGCCCCGGGGTCCTGCTGTTCAATCGCTACGGCCAACCGCCGGTGCAGCTGGGCGCGCCCGGACTTCAGCTGAGACTCGTAGGCAACCGCTCGGATCAACGGGTGCCGAAACGCATACTCGGCGCGCGGGGTGATCATCACCTGGTCCACTAACTCGACCTGCAGCAACTCAGCGATCGCCTCCGGTCCCTCGCTGTCGTCCTCCAGCAAGGCGGCCACCAGGTCAGACCTGAACCGCGCACCGACGACCGCGGCCGCATACAAGAAGTATTTGGCCGGCCGACCGAGACGATCGACGCGGGCGGCGATAGTGGCCTGCAGAGTGCCCGGCACACTGATGTCGGCGGCGTCATCACGGCAGAGGTAGGCGCCGCGATCGCCGTCGAGCACACCGCGCTGAGCCAGATCGCGGACCATCTCCTCGGCGAAGAACGGGTTTCCGGCGGCCCGCTCGGCGATCCGTGCGGCCAGAGCACGCACCGACGGGTCAGGACCCAGCAGCTCGGTTGTCAACGCCGCGGTCTGCGCCGAAGTCAACGGCGCCAGGGATATCGTCTGGCCACCCGGTGTCCGCGACAGCGCACCGCGGTATTCGGGGCGGTAGGTGATCAACATCAGCGCCGGGATTTGCGGCACCACGTTGACGAGCTCAGCGAGCATGGCTTCACTGACCTCGTCGATCCAGTGCACGTCCTCGATGACATATTGCGCCGGTGCGGTCCTGGCCAGAGCCACGGCGTTCAGCAGTGCTGCCAGCCGGCGCCGACGCGCATCGGCGGTGATGGCGGGCAGCGCGGCGTCGGGATCCCCGATTCCGAGCAGGTCGTCGAGCAGCAGCAGGTCCTCGGGGTTGGCATCGGGTATGCGGGCTCGCACCTGCGCCCGGCCCGCCTGCTCGTCGAGGTCGGTGACCCCGAACACCGTGCGCAGCAGTCGCGCCACCACGTGGAACGGGACATCGCGAGTATGGGACTCGCAGGCTACGGTGGACACCTCGACCCCGCGACCGGTAGCCAACGTCACCGCTTCGCCCATGATGCGGCTCTTGCCGATACCGGGTGGTCCGACCACCGCGACCACATGTCCGGCACCGCCGATCGCCTGCTCGAGGGTCCCGGCGACGGTGTTCATCTCCCAAGCGCGACCGACCAGGGTCGGCTCCCGCCGGCCGATCCTTGCGCGCTGAGCAGCGACCCTCAGCAGCCGCCGGGCGGGCAACGGCTCCTCGGCGCCCTTGACCTTCACCCACTCGGTCGCCCCCAGCACTGTGGCGTGTTCAACCAGCCGCGCGGTGGACTCACTGAGCATCACCCCGCCGGGCGGGGCAACCGATTCCATCCGCTGGGCTAAGCCGACCTGATCACCGACAGCGGTGTAGGCCCTCGCGCTCGAGCTTATTTCCCCGGCGATCACCCGGCCCGAGTTCAGCCCCACCCGCAGCCGCAGGACGATGCCATCGCGGGACTCCACTTCATCGGCCAGCTGTGCGATTTGCTGTTGGATGTCCAACGCTGCCAAACAGGCCCGAAACGCGTGGTCCTCCAATGCCAGCGGCGCCCCGAACAGGGCCATGATGCCATCGCCGGTGAACTTGTCCACCGTGCCGCCATAGCGCCGGGTAATCGTGCCCGCACAGCCGAAGACGTCCGCCATTATCTCGCGTAACCGCTCCGCGCCCAACATCGAGGCGATCGCCAGGGAATTCACCACATCGGCGAACAACACAGTCACCTGCTTGAACTCCGGCTGCTGTCCTGCAGCTGGCGCGGGCGCCCCGCATGCGTCGCAGAACCGGGCGCCGTGGCGAAGTTCGGTGCCGCACCCTCGGCACACCGCGCCCAGTGGTCCCATCCGCCTCTCCCGCCGCTGATCAGTGGTTTCGAACGCCCACCGCAACCTGAAGCCTCAAGCAGCAACTAAGCGATTATCGACCGTCGGCGCCGTGCGGGGAACCATTTTGAAGACCGCGACACGCGTCGGCGGCCTTCAGTTGCGCTCAGCACCCGTTATCCGACCAGCAACTGTGCGACGACTGCCTATCCTATTCAGCGTCGAGAAAACGAATTGACGGTAATCAAATTTCCACTGATCAATTGCGGAGAATCGGACCATATGTTTCGCCCACGCGAGTAGGTTCTGGTTTCGGCGTTTGCCGTGCGAGGAGCTTTACATGTCGTACGAAGAGGCACGAGAAGCCCTGAGAGAGGGCGACTACAAGCACGCCTTGAAATTGCTGAGGGCGGAGCTCAAAAAGCAACCCGACGGCGAAGGGTGCGCGCTGGCGGGCCTGGCCTGCTTCAAGCTCGAGCGCTATGGCACGGCCGCGCGATGCTACGAGCAGGCGACGAAAGCCGACACTCAGCGCAACGACTGGCGCGAAATGCGCGACCTCGCGCAGGCCAATGCCACCGCCAAGATCAACCAAGCTGTCCCCAAACCGGATTACTTCGACGGGAAGGCCCTGGTGGCGCCTCCTCGGGTGCATGACGGCGACCTACCCCGGCCGCCGCACTCGCCGCGGCCTGATTGCTTCAGGCGACTGCGGCTGTTTCTGGGGAAGGTGCTCGGCGCAGGATTGACGGTGTTGATGAATTGGGCCATCAACTGGGTCGGCCGGACCTTCGGCTATCGCGGCAGGGTTTGGACCAAATGGTACGGTCGCTGGCTGCCGCTGGAAGTCCTGACATTGGCCTACATGCGTGATGAGCTGAACGCTCACAACTTGAAAAACACGTATCCGGCCGGGACGCTGATCGGCTTTCAGGAAAAAGGACAGAGACCGCCCGTAGGCGTCAGCTGTTTTCGCACCGCCGACGGAAGCTGGAACAATCTCGCCGATCCCAAGGAAGGCGCTGCGGGCACGCGCTTTCTGCGCAACGTCGAGCTGTCAGCGATTCGCCCCGAGAAGGAGCCGGAGTTGCTGGCGCCGAACCCCCGCGAGGTCAGTTTGAGCCTGCTGACGCGCCCGGACGGTGCTGATGGGCAACCAGAGGTGACCGAGGTCAAATTTCTCAATCTGTTGGCCGCATCGTGGATCCAGTTCATGATTCACGACTGGGTCAACCACGGCGAGGTCGCGCGTGTCGGCGTCATCAAGGTGCCGCTGGAGCGCGACGACCCTGCCCGCGATCGTTACCTGCAAAGCGAAATGGAAATCGGCAGGACCCAGGCGGACCCGACGCCCCCGGGTCCGGAGCAGCCGGCCGCCGCGGATCCCATCGACGAGGAGCCCGCCGCCACGACCTCCACCAGCGAAGAGCCGCCCGCCGCGGGTCCCACCGACGAAGAGCCGCCCGCCACGAGTCCCACCAGGGAAAAGCCGGCCGACACTAGTTTCATCAACGAGGTCACCCATTGGTGGGACGGGTCGCAGATCTACGGCAGCGACCAGGAAACGCAGAACCGTCTGCGCAGCCACCGATTCGGCAAGATGCGATTGAACAGCGACGGCACCCTGCCGGTGGAGCCCGGCACGGAGGTCGAGGAGGCCGGCTTCCGCCGCAGTTGGTGGGTGGGGCTCTCCATGTTGCACACCCTTTTCGTCCGCGAACACAACGCCATCTGCGACATGTTGTACGAGGCCTACCCCCCGTGGGACGACAACCGCCTGTTCAACGTCGCGCGCCTCATCAACGCCGCGGTGATGGCCAAGATCCACTCCGTCGAGTGGACTCCGGCGATTCTGCCCAACCGAGCGCTCGACCTCGGTTTGAACACGAACTGGTACGGCTTGCTCACCTTCCTGACCAGTAAGGGCGCGGCGCGCAAAACCCTGTCCAAGGTGAACATCCGCAACCCGGAGATCGGCGGCATCGTCGGCAACCCGATCAACAAGCACAACTGCCCATTTGGGCTGACCGAGGAATTCGTCGAAGTCTACCGCCTGCACTCACTACTGCCCGAGCAACTGCTGCTGCACAAGCGGCGCCAAGATCCCGCCGAGAAGGTTTTCTTACCCCAGACCCGTCAAAGCGGCTCGCCCGGCATGACGACGGAATACGGACTGTCCAACCTCTTCTACTCGTTCGGCAACCAGCATCCCGGCGCCCTGGTGCTCAACAACTATCCACGCTTCTTGCAAGAGCTCAGCGTCTCGGGGAAATCGTTTCTCGACGTGGGCACCGTAGACATCCTGCGCGCGCGAGAACGTGGCGTGCCGCGCTACAACGAGTTCCGTCGGCAGCTGGGACTGAATGAGATCCGGAGCTTCGACGACCTCACCGACTGCCCCACCCTCCGAAAAAAGCTGAAGGCCCTGTACGAAGACGACGTGGAGAAGCTCGACCTGCTGATCGGCACACTCGCCGAAGGCCACCGGCCCAACGGCTTTGGCTTCGGTGAGACCCTGTTTCAGATCTTCATCCTCAACGCCAGCCGCCGCCTGCAGGCTGACCGCTTTTACACCGACTGCTACAACGAGGATGTCTACACCCCGGAAGGCCTGCGCTGGATCGATCGGAGCGACCTCAAGGCGGTGATCCTGCGCCACTACCCTGACCTCGCGGACAGTGGCCTCGCCAATATCAAGAACGCTTTCGAGCCCTGGGACGAAGGGCCCGAGCTGGATCCCGACCGCCATCCACTGCGGGAGTGGGACGCCGAACTAAAGCATGACCCCTGGCGCGGCGACGCGTATCGCCATGTCTGAGCATCTTCGGGAGCGCGAATGCTGAGATGGTATGTCCGACGTGCGTTATGGAACCTGATCACTCTGGGGAAATTCACTGCCAGTAAGCCGGTCACCATCCCGCTGCCACCGACCAAGCAGCGCCGCATCGAACGCAAGCCGATGATCGATGCGATTCCCCAGATACCGCTACGCAAGGTGATGGTATGCCCTCGCTCCGACATTCCGCGCGATGAACGCAGCTTGCTGCACACTGTGTTCTACGACTTCCAGGTCTGGCTGTACACCGTCTGGTCGCCCATGCAGCCAGGCTTGCCGCGAATAGACGGCGACCCGCAGGTGGCGTTGAAAAAAGCTTTCAACGGGCGGCGTCTCGCCCGCTTCCGTGCGCCCGAAAGGCCGGCCGAATATTTGGGCAGTCCAGATCTGGGCTCGCTGGCGGTGCGCGGTCCCTTCGCCTGCTACACCAGGCGCGCCAAGGATGGCAATTTTGAGTGGGACCTGCTCAGCCTCAACAAGTATGAGCACCACCCCGGGCTGGTGCAGATCGGTGCGCGCGTGTTATTCCGCCTGGATACGGCGCGACGTTCGCTAGAGCCCTATCGCATCGAATGCGCGCTGGACGACGACGCGATTGAACCCACCGATCCCCGATGGGACCAGGCTTGCAAGATCGCCTTGTGCGCCGCCTCGACGCACCTCTCGCTGGTACGCCACTTCAACTGGGTGCATCTGGCGGGCGGCGCTCAGTTGGCGATTACGACGCGGAACAGCCTCTCGGCTGATCATCCGGTGTGCAGGTTGCTGTGGCCCTTCATCTTTGGCACTCAGCAGAGCAACGACATGGTGACCCGTGGGCAGATGGTTCGCGGTGGTGACTTCGAGACAACCTTCAGCTTTACGTTCGACGGCATGTGCCGCCTATTCGACGACACCTACCCGCAATACCAGCACACCGTCAACAACCCTGTGGAGGACGGCAATTCACGCCAGATTCGCGACGCCGGCTTCGACACACCGACGCAGCAGAACCTCGAGGACCTGTTCAAAGTCATATACGGCTTCGTGTGCGACTATCTGAAGATCTATTACGCGCCCGGCAGCAACGACATTCGCCGGGACCGAGAGATACTCGTTTGGCTCAACGAACTCAACGACTGCGTTCCCAACGGCGTTGGCGTGGACCCACGAACATTCACGTGGGACGAGTTCGCGCGGATGGTGGCCGGCCAGCTGTATCTGGTGACCGTGCAGCACGAGATACTCGGCGGTGCCATGTGGAATTATCAACTGTGGACGCAACGCCAGCCGGCGCGGATATACGACGATTTTCAGTCAGAGCCGTTGGACGTCTACCAGCGGCTGGTGAACGCGAACTACATCCTGAATGTGCACCGACGCGCACTGATGGATGACTTCAATCGCTTCGGGCTTGACTACCGCGCCAAGGCCGCCATGTTGAATTTTCAAAGAAATCTCGCCGAGCTGGAGGTCAAGATGGACAGCTCACCCGGTGCGGTATGGCGCATCTACCCGCGCGATTTGAAGGTCAACATCAACGCCTGACTGCTTTCAGCTCGCCGGCCAGGTCGCCCCGCTCGCCGATGCTGACGCTGCCCAATTTGAGCCAAGATGCCATCGACGCGAGTTCGGCGGTCAGCGCCGCAGCCACCCGCGCCGGCTTGCGGCCAGGTTCAGCGAATGCGCCGACGATGTGCAGCGCGTCGCCCTCCCGGTCCGCTTTGAGGTCCACCCGTCCGACCAGTTCACCATCGAGCAGAAACGGCCATACGTAATAGCCGTACCGGCGCTGAGTCGCGGGCGTGTAGATCTCGATGCGATAGTGAAAATCGAAGAGTCGCTGCACCCGCGGCCGGAAGAAGATCAACGGGTCGAACGGGCACAGCAGCGCCGTGCCTTGGTCGCGTCGGGGCAAGGATTGACCGGCGCGCAGGTACGCCGGCGCCGACCAGCCGTCGACGTCGACGCGTTCGAGTTGCCCGTCCGCGACCAGTTCGGCGATCGCTGGCTTGACTTGTCCGGCGGCCAACCGGAAGTAATCCCGAATGTCGGCTTCGGTGCCCACCCCGAGCGCAGACGCCGCCCGCAACGTCAGTTCGCGCAACGCCTCGTCATCGTCGACCTGCCTGGCCAGCACCTCGGCCGGCAGCACGTTCTCGGCGAGGTCGTAGTGCCGCGCGAACCCGACGCGAGTGGCGGTCGTGAGTACCCCGGCAGCGAACAACGCCTCGGCCACCCACTTGGTGTCGGTGCGATTCCACCAGGCTCCTTTCGCCCGGCGCGGTTCTGCGGCCAAGTGGGCTTCGATCTGTCCGGCGGTGGAAGGCCCGAGCTCGGCGACCGCGGCGACAACGTCGTCGACCAGTCCCGGGTTGGCTTTGACGATGTGGACTCCCCAACGGCCGTGGCGGAATTGGCGCATCCGCCAGCGCAGCAACGGCCAGTCGTCGACGGCCATCAGGGCGGCCTCGTGTGCCCAGTACTCGACCAGCAGTCGCGATTTCGTCGGACCCCAGGCGGCGCGGTCGAGCACGTCGCGATCGTAGGGCCCGAGACGGCTGAACACCGGCGCGTAGTGGGCGCGCACTGCCACCGACACCGAATCCAGTTGCAGTACCTGAATGCGGGAGATCAGCCGCCGCAGCTGCGCTCGCGTGAACGGCCCCGCGGAACGTAAGTCGCTGAATCCTTGAGCTGCAACGGCTACCCGACGAGCCTGTGCGGCGGTCAACGTGCGGTGTCGGATCGGCACGGCGCCGAGGATACCGATGCTGCGTGGCTCCCCCCAGCGGCGAGTTACCTCGGGCTCACGCCGTTGGTTCGGTCCGACGACGCGGCGACGCCCGCCTCCGGCGATTCCTTTTGTTCCCGGTATGCCGACTCGAGAGTGGCCGGCACCCCTTCCAGGTCGCGGTAGACGCCCATCAGTTGCTCCAAGATCGTGACTCGTCGCTGACTCGCCTCGTTCACTGCCCGCTGGGCCTGCTCACGATAATGATCAGCCTCCTGCTTCGCGTCGGCGAGGATTTGCTCGCGCTGCTGCACGGCTTCCTGCCAGGCCTCATCGATCTGGGATTGTGTTTCGGCGCGCATTCTCGCCAATTCGGCGTCCAAATTTTTCTTGGCTTCGTCGTACTCGGCTTGGAGGGCGTTTCGATTAGCGACCATGTCCGCCAACAGCTCCTCGTGCTTCCGCTGCTCGGCCTCCACCTCGGCTTTGGCCACCGCCATCAGCGCCTCCGCCTCGGCTCGCGCCTCGGCCTGCATTTCGGCGACCTCGTCAACCGCACGCCGCAGCATCTTTGCCATCCGCTGTTGCATCGCGTGAGGCGAAGGTGAGGTGTCTGCCAGAACGGCGACTTCCTTCCGCAGCGCGGCCGTTTCGTCGCCGGATTCCTTCAGCCGGGCCCTCAGGCTCTCGATGTCGCGGAGCAGAAACTCCTGCTTGATGGCCAACGCCTCGATCTGGGCATCGACCGCGGCCGGGTCGTAGCCCCTGAACGTGCGAGAGAACGTCTGCGCGGACTCGGTTTGCACTGCCTATTCTCCTCCTGACGAAAGGCCTGATACCCCGTTCAAACCGACCACCAAACGAGTATGTCACGGTCATGCCGTTGGCGCGGATGCCAGCGCTCACACCCGCCGGTAGCTGTGCATTCGGTAGCGCAGCCCGGATCGGCTGATCCGCCAGTCCCCCGCGACACCGACCCACGACTCGTCGAGCACCGGCGCAACGACGTCACTGTCGTCGCGGGGCAAGTCGATTTCAACCTCGGTGATCTCGCAGCGGTTGGCCAGCGGCATCGCCAGCGTGTAGACCTGTTCGCCACCGACAACCCAGGTGTCCGCAGCGGTCAGCGCTTCGTCGAAAGTCTGCACCACGGTCGCGCCTTCGGCGGTGAAGTCCGCTTGCCGGGTCAGCACGACGTTTCGGCGGCCCGGCAACGGCCGAACACCGGCGGGCAACGACTCCCAGGTGCGACGGCCCATCACCACCGTGTGACCCATCGTCAGGTTCTTGAAGTGCGTCAGGTCTTCAGGCACGTCCCAAGGAATGCCGCCGGCCCGGCCGAGGACACCCGACGTCGATTGAGCCCACACCAGGCTCAGCTCCGGCATCGGCGTCATGGGCGCCGCTCCTCCTCATCGCTGCGCTCTGCATCGTCGACGGCGCGCGTCATACCGCGACGGGAGCTTTGATCGGCGGGTGCGGATCATAGTTTTCCACCACGATGTCGTCGTAGGTGTAATCGAAGATCGAATCACGCTGCCTCAAGGCGAGTTTCGGATAAGGCCGCGGCTCGCGACTCAACTGCTGAGTGACCTGTTCGACGTGGTTGTCGTAGATGTGGCAGTCACCGCCGGTCCAGATAAATTCACCGACATCCAGACCGGCTTGGGCGGCCATCATGTGGGTCAACAGCGCGTAGCTGGCGATGTTGAACGGCACGCCAAGGAACAGGTCGGCGCTGCGCTGGTAGAGCTGACAGCTGAGCCGTCCGTCGGCCACATAGAACTGGAACAGCGCGTGGCACGGCGCCAACGCCATCTCCGGGATGTCACCGACATTCCAGGCCGACACGATGATGCGCCGCGAGTCGGGATCGGTGCGCAGCAGTTGCAGCGCCGCGCTGATCTGGTCGATGTGCTCACCCGCCGGAGTCGGCCAGGACCGCCATTGCACACCATAGATCGGACCCAGTTCGCCGGTGTCACTTGCCCATTCATCCCAAATAGTGACGCCGTGCTGCTGCAACCAGCTGACGTTGGAGTCGCCACGCAAAAACCACAACAACTCGTAGATCACCGACTTCAAGTGCACTCTCTTGGTGGTGATCAGCGGAAAGCCGGCCGCCAGGTCATAGCGCAGCTGGTGGCCGAACAGGCTGCGGGTCCCGGTCCCGGTACGGTCGGCTTTCGGCGTGCCCTGCTCGAGTACCAGGCGCAACAGATCCTCGTACGGTGTGGCGATCGGCACGCCGCTCAGCTTAGCGGCGATCGCAAGCGCGGCGAAGCCGGGCGCGGCGGGTCGCCGCCGACAAAACCCGTGCCAGTCGGGCGGAGTAGAACGGAGGTCATGCCCAACATCTCAGACAGCGTCACCACCCAAGACGGCGACTGCACCGTCTGCCTGTTCACCCCCGACGGCGACGGCCCCTGGCCCGGTCTCGTCATGTATCCCGATGCCGGCGGAGTGCGGGACACCTTCTACGACATGGCCGCTCACCTGGCTGGCTTCGGATACGCGGT
>NZ_JBARMY010000551.1:0-7793 GCF_049802695.1 Mycobacterium sp. | reverse complement strand
GGCCTATGCGGTGCCCGATGCGCCGACCCTGGTCGCGCCCACGGTCGCCGATCTGGCGACCGCCGTGAACGGGACGCTGATCAGCGGGG
Source organism: Mycobacterium sp. (assembly GCF_049802695.1). GTDB lineage: Bacteria > Actinomycetota > Actinomycetes > Mycobacteriales > Mycobacteriaceae > Mycobacterium. The sequence goes on along the minus strand of NZ_JBARMY010000551.1, from coordinate 7,704 downwards.
ACGACGCGCTGCTGGGACGTGAGGCGACGGGTGTGGTGGTCGCCGGGATGACGGCCGACCACGTATTGGAACGGCTGAGCGAGGGCGCCGCGGTGGTCACGCCCGGTGACCGGTCCGACGTCGTGCTGGCCGTCGCCAGCGCCCATGCAGCGGCAGGGTTTCCGTCGCTGTCGTGCGTGATCCTCAACGGCGGATTCCACCTGCACCCGTCGATCGCGGCGCTGGTGGCCGGGCTCGGACTGCGGCTGCCGATCATCGCGACGACGTCGGGTACCTACGACACCGCAAGCGCCGTCAGCTCGGCACGCGGCCGAGTCACCGCGGCGTCTCAGCGTAAGATCGACACCGCGATTGAGTTGATGGCCCGTTACGTGGACATCCCGGAACTACTGGCGCGGTTCGCCGTTACGATTCCTGAAGTCGTCACACCGCAGATGTTCACTTACCGGCTGCTCGAGCAAGCCCGGTCGGATCGCAAGCACGTCGTGCTCCCCGAAGGCGACGACGACCGCATCCTGAGCGCCGCCGGCCGGCTGCTGCAGCGGGGCGTGGCCGACCTGACCATTCTGGGCGATGAAGCTCGAACCCGTTCTCGCGCGGCCGAACTCGGTCTCGACCTGGATGCGGCGACGGTCCTCGACCCACGAACCGCCAAGGTGTGCGACCAATTCGCCGAGCAGTACGCGGAGCTGCGCAAGAACAAGGGGGTCAGCGTCGAGCACGCCCGAGAGATCATCTCCGACGTTTCCTACTTCGGTACCATGCTGGTGTACAACGACATGGTCGACGGGATGGTATCCGGTGCCGCGCACACCACCGCGCACACTGTGCGTCCGGCGTTCGAAATCGTCAGGACCGCGCCCGGCATCTCCACCGTGTCGAGCGTGTTCCTGATGTGCCTGCCCGACCGGGTGCTGGCCTATGGTGACTGCGCCATCGTTCCGGATCCGACTGTCGAGCAGCTCGCCGACATCGCGATCAGCTCGGCGCAGACCGCCGCGCAGTTCGGCATCGAGCCGAGGGTGGCGATGCTGTCTTACTCGACCGGCGACTCCGGCAGCGGTGCCGACGTCGAAAAGGTCCGCTCGGCAACCGATTTGGTGCGCAGACGGGCCCCGGACCTGCTGGTAGAGGGGCCCATCCAGTACGACGCGGCGGTGGAGCCCTCCGTCGCGGCCACAAAGCTGGGCGACTCGCCGGTCGCCGGACGCGCGACGGTGTTGATCTTCCCGGATCTCAATACCGGCAACAACACCTACAAGGCGGTGCAGCGCAGTGCCGGCGCGATCGCAATCGGTCCGGTGCTCCAAGGGCTGAACAAGCCGGTCAACGACTTGTCCCGCGGCGCGCTGGTCGAGGACATCGTCAACACCGTCGCCATCACCGCAATCCAAGCGCAGGGCCACCATGGCCCCTAATACTGTCGTGCTGGTGCTCAACTCCGGATCGTCATCGCTGAAATGCCGACTGGTTGAACCTGATTCGGGAACATCGCTGGCTGATGGCGTGGTGCAGCAGATCGGCGAGCAGTCGTCGCCGGTCGCTGACCACGACGCGGCGCTGCGGTCGGCATTCGACCAGATCTCCGAGGCAGGCATCGACTTGAAGACGTGTGGTCTGGCAGCGGTCGGTCACCGAATTGTGCATGGCGGCAATACCTTTTACCGACCTACGCTGATCGACGATGATGTGATTGCGAAAATCAAAGAGTTGTCGTTGCTGGCGCCGCTGCACAATCCGCCCGCAGTGCAAGGCGTCGAAGTGGCGCGCCGAATGCTGCCCGACATTCCGCACGTCGCGGTATTCGACACGGCGTTCTTTCACGACTTGCCTGCCGCGGCGGCGACGTACGCGATCGATCGGAAGCTGGCCGAGAAGTGGCACATCCGCCGGTACGGTTTTCACGGCACGTCGCACCGGTACGTCAGCGAACAAGCTGCGTTGTTCCTCGGCAGGCCGCTGGCGGATCTGAATCAGATTGTGCTGCATCTGGGTAACGGCGCATCGGCGTCGGCGATCGCGAAAGGGCGGCCCGTCGACACTTCGATGGGTCTGACACCACTGGAGGGCCTGGTGATGGGCACCCGCAGTGGTGACATCGACCCGGGCGTCATCAGCTATTTGTGGCGTGCGGCGAAGATGGGTGTCGAGGAAATCGAGTCGATGCTCAATCACCACGCGGGAATGCTGGGGCTGGCCGGTGACCTCGACTTCCGTCGGCTTCGAGAGAAGATCGAATCCGGCGACAAAGCAGCGCAACTGGCGCACGACGTGTTCATCCACCGGCTGCGCAAGTACATCGGCGCCTACCTGGCGGTGCTGGGCCACACCGATGTGCTGACGTTCACCGCCGGCATCGGCGAGAACGACCCATTGGTGCGGCGCGATGCGGTGTGCGGGCTGGCGGGGCTGGGCTTGCAGATCGACGAAGACCGCAATGCCGGCCCGGGCGAGGGTGCTCGGCGCATCTCGGGCGATGACTCACCGATCACCGTGCTGGTGGTCCCAACCAATGAAGAGCTGGCGATCGCTCGCGACTGCCTACAGGTGATCTGACGCCGCGCCGAAGGCCGGATTAGTGCTCGTGACGGTGAGTTCCGCGCGACGCCAGACGGGGAGGAACCGCTGGCGCCGCGCGGAGGTCTGGAAGGGTGTGCAAGGTGTCACCGTTTCGTCGGCGAACTTCGACAACCTCGATGACCCGCTTTCTTGCACCCGCGTCTAGTGCTGGACTCCACCATAACTAGATTTTCGCTGAGAAAACAGGTTTCGGCTTATTCAATATTCAGCTGGCCGGGCTGGACGCGTGCGCTGGCGTGGGGGCGGAGTCCGCCCACGTCAGACGTGCAGCGGCCTAGCTCGGACGAGCGAATGACGACGCCGGGACATGACCACCGGCGATCGCTAACCTGAGACTAACCTGTGAGCGTCGGGGGGCGAATGCCGGGCATGGCGCCGGCGGCGAAGGACCGCCGGCGCCATGCGCCCGAGCTACCGAAGCTACTCCCGATCAGAACAGGGCAAGTAAATCTGTCCAGATTGTGCTGAAGTGGGTGGCTGAACGAGCCGGCGAACGACCTGTCGCGCGGCGCGCTGGTCGAAGACATCGTCGACACCGTCGCGATCACAGCGATTCAGGCACAACAGTGACGGGAGACCGCGTCGTCCTGGTCATCAAATCCGGGTCGTCATCGCTGAAATACCCAATGGTGCGGCGCGACGCGGTGTGCGGGCTGGCTTGCCGAGTGCTTGGTCAACCGCACCGGTGAGATCGCCGAAGATCGCACTCGAGCCGGAGGTGAGTCGGACCGATCGTTCCTGAACGTCGGGCCGCGGCGGGGCGACCGGGGTAACAGCGACGATGCTGGCACCGGTCAAAGCCACACTGGCGGTGATCCAGGGACGAAGGGCGCGCTGCATGGTCGACTCCTTCTTTCACGGCTGTAACAGTCGTCAGCCTGTAACTGAGACTAGGCTGAGAGAGGAAGCATTTCACTTAGAAAGTTTTCAGTCGATCAAGCGCCCTGCGCAAGCCGTTCTCTTGTGGAAGCCGTGACGCGCGGTGCCGTGTCGCCGTGGGAATCTTCAAACTATGGGCGAGGCGGGCGGGCCGTTCATCGGAAGCGAGGCGCTGGCCAGCGGCGTGGTGAGCCGACACCGATTGCGGACGCGTTATCGAGCGGTGTTCCCGAATGTCTATCTACCGAAGCAAGCCCAGCCATCGCTTGAACAGCGCATCGCTGCGGCGTGGCTGTGGTCGCACCGCGAGGCAACTATCGCCGGAACGGCAGCCGCCGCCCTGCACGGCGCCAAGTGGATCGACGACAACGTCACCATCGAGCTGGTCCACCCCAATGCTCGCGCACCGCGGGGGGTGCTAACCCGGCGCGACGTAGTGCTCGACGGCGAAGTGATGGCTGTGGCCGGGTTCGCGGTCACCACACCGGAGCGCACCGCTTTCGACATCGGTCGCCGAGCGACGCTCCGCACGGCGGTTGCCCGACTGGACGCGCTCGCGCGGGCCACAGGCTGCAAGGTCGACGACGTTTTGGCCATAGCGCAGCGTCATCGCGGCGCTCACGGGCTGCGCCGTTTGGAGACGGCGTTGGAACTGGTTGATCCGGGCGCGCAGTCGCCTCGAGAAAGCTATCTGCGGCTGCTGCTCGTCGACGCCGGTTTTCCGCGGCCGCAAACTCAGATCCCCGTGCTGGGCCCAGACGGTCTTCCGATTGCCTACCTCGACATGGGTTGGCCGGAGCACCTGGTCGCCGTGGAATACGACGGCGACCACCATCGGGTCGACCGGTGGCAATACGTCAAGGACATTCGGAGGCTGGAGATACTCGAGCGGAGGGGCTGGCTGATAGTCCGGGTAGTCGCCGAGGACCGCCCTGCCGAGATTGCCCGCCGGGTGCGGCGCGCGTTGACGCTCCGGGGCTTCGAGTGTGCGGCCGGGGCTTCCGCTGTGCACTGAGGGCGGGAATGCGGCGAGTTTTCCGCCCGGGACGCACAGTGGACGAAAGTGCAGAGCTCTAGAACGTGCTGGAAGGCCGCACCCGGTTTGCCATGTCGACCAGCGTGTAGCGGTGCGCCTGGGTGGGAGCAACCCGTGCCAACCCGCGCAGCGACGCCTCAACCCCAAGAGCTACACCATGTTTGCTGAACGGGAATCCGAGGATGTGGTTGGTGCTGGCCTCGTGGTCCTGCAGCCAGTCCATCGCGCCGCCGAGCACAAGAGCCCGGATCTGCAGCACGCGAGGTTCGGTGGGCGGCAACGCCTCAACCCGTCGCGCCGCGTCGCGGATGTTCTCCTCGGTGATCTCCTTGATCGACCGGCCCGACAGCAACGTGACCGCACTGGTCAACCGCGCGGTGGTGAAATGCCTTGAGCTGGGCGGTACCTTGTCAAGGACACGCACCGCACCCTCGCGGTTACCGGTGGCCGACAGCGCCCTGGCCAACCCGAAAGCAGCTGAGATGACGCCGTCGTCGGTGTTCCACACAGTCCGGTAAAACTTGTGCTCGTCGGAATTGCCGGCCAGTTCAGCGGTGGCGGCCAGGGCCATCTTGGGCGCCAACTCGCCAGGAAACGTGTCCAACACTTCGGTGAAATGCTTGATGGCGGAATCGAAGTCACCAGTGAGCAGTTCCGAGACGGCGCGATACCACACCAGCCGCCAGCGCCATCCGACGCGTTCGGCGAGGTCATCGAGTTTGCGGGTGGCGTTGCCCACGTCGCCCAGGTCGAGCAGCGCGCGAACCTCCATCAGCGGCAACTCGACCGACTCCGACAAGTCGATGCCTTCGGCGTCCAGTGAGCCGTGCCGGAAGGCGCGCAGCGAATCCAGCGTCTGCACCGGCTGGGACAGCACGGTGGCCTGCAACAGGGGAGCCGCGACGTCGGCCGGGTCGACCAGCGGCACCTGCAGTGCGGTGACGATCTCGCGGGCGGTCAACTTCTCGGCGTGCACCTTCCCGTCCAGATACACATCGGTGTGCGCCACCAGCAGGTCCACCCCGAACGTCGACCTCGACCGGCTGAAGATCGTCGACAACCCCGGCCGGGGCACGCCGCTGTCCTGCGCGACCACCTCCCTCAGCACGCCCATCAACTGCCCCGACATCTCCTCGGCGCTACCGAACCGCCGCAGCGGATCCGGGTCGATGGCGCGGCGCAACAGGCGGCCGAACGAGTCGTAGTCGGCCAGCACAGGATCGTCTTCGGGCAGGCCGTCGACGTAGCGGCCGTTGCGGGTGCGCAGCTTCAACGTCAGCGCCGCCAGGGTGCGTCCCACGGTGTAGATGTCGGTCGCCACCGTAGGGCCGGTCCGGACGATCTCCGGTGCCTGGTAGCCGGGGGTGCCATACAGGTAGCCGAACGAGTTGACCCGCGACACCGCCCCGAGGTCGATCAGCTTGAGCTGCTCCTCGGTAAGCATGATGTTCTCCGGCTTCAGGTCGTTGTAGACCAGACCGACCGAATGCAGATAGGCCATGGCGGGCAGGATTTCGAGCACATATGCGATGGCCTCGGCGACCGGCAGCTTCTTGTCTCTGCCCCGCTTCAGTGACCGACCGCCGACATACTCCATCACGATGTAGCCGACGGGTTCGCCGTGCCGGTCGGTGTGCTCGACGAAGTTGAAGATCTGCACGATCGACGGATGCACCACCTCGGCGAGGAATTGCCGTTCGGCCATCGCGATCGCCTGCGCCTCGGCGTCACCGGAATGCACCAGACCTTTGAGCACGACGGGGCGGTCGTTGACGTTGTGGTCGAACGCCAGGTAAACCCAGCCCAGACCGCCGTGCGCTATGCAGCCCTTGATCTCGTACTGTCCCGCGACAACGTCGCCCGGTTTCAGCTGCGGCAGAAATGAAAACGGGCTACCGCAGTGCGGGCACCAGCCCTCGGAGACCGCCTGGCCGTCCTTGCTGGACCGGCCCACCGGTCTTCCGCAGTTCCAGCAGAAGCGCTTGGACTCCGGGACGACCGGGTCGGTCATCAATGCCTCGAGCGGGTCGGTGTCAGGCACCCGCGGAATCTCCACCAGCCCGCTGCCCAGCCGTCGCACCGGCTGAATCGTCCGGGTGGCCGTCGTCGTGCGCTCGTGCGGTTCGGTGAACACCGTCCCGAACGTGATGTCGTCATCATCGTCGTCAAAATCCGGACGGAACAACGCCTGGGTCGGCATCGCGCGCCGCACCGAAGAGGAATCGACGCGGGCGTCGACCGGCTGAGTACGGGACCCGACGTCCTCGTCGTGTTCGATATCGCGCTCGCTCACGAACTCACCCACCTAGTCCACGTACCTCGGTTCGGGAGGTGTCGGGGCCGGGCCGAGGACCGTCAACCATTTGCGGTACAACGTGTTCCAGGTGCCGTCGCGACGGATACGGTCCAAAGTGCCATTGACGAAGCGGACCAGGCCGCTGTTGTTCTGGTTCACTCCGATGCCATAAGGCTGGCTGTCCATGTTCGGTCCGACGATGTGCAGATAGGGGTCCTGCGACACCAGCCCGGCCAGAATCGAATCATCGGTGCTGACCGCGTCGACCTCCCGCTGTTGCAGCGTCACCAAGCAGTCAGCCCAATTCACCACCGACACGATGGTGGGCGGCGGGGCGATCTCGCGGATCCGGCGCAGCGACGTCGTGCCCTCGGCCACGCAGACCCGTTTACCGGACAAGTCAGACGGCTTGACGATCGACGAGTCACGCGGGGCCAGAATGCGCTGCGCGGCATCGAGATAGACGGTGGAGAAGTCCACCAGCTTGCGCCGCTCGCAGGTGATCGTCATGGTCTTGACGACGATGTCGACGTGCGACTTCTGCAGTTCGGTGATGCGCTCGGCCGACGACAGGATGCGGTACTCCACCTGAGCCGGTGATCCGAAGATGTCGCGCGCCACCTCGCCGGCGATGTCGACGTCGAACCCGGTGATCTCCCCGGTGATCGGGTCCCGGAAGCTGAACAGGTTGCTGCCGATGTCGAGCCCGACGATCAGTCTGCCGCGGGCACGGATGTCGGCCACCGCGGCGTCGGCGTCGGCTTTAGTGGGGAATGGACGCAAGCTGGCGGTCGGGTTGCAGTCATCACCCGAGCGTTCCGGAACGCGCGCTGCCTGCGGCGCCAACTCCTGCATGCCGGCCGGGGTCGGCGACGGCAGCGTCGGCACCGACACCGCCACCGTGGGCTCGGAG
>NZ_JBARMY010000550.1:0-10413 GCF_049802695.1 Mycobacterium sp. | reverse complement strand
GGCGCCGACGATTTCCTCGAGTGGTTCTTCAAGGCCGATCGCGGCGAGTTGGAACCATTCGTGCTCGTCGTCGAAGGTTCCATCCCCAATGAAAAGATCAAGGACGAGGGTTATTGGTGCGGGTTCGGCAACGACCCGGCCACCGGCCAGCCGATGACCACCAGTGAGTGGCTCGACCGGCTGGCGCCCAAAGCCACCGCAATCGTGGCGGTCGGAACGTGCGCGACCTATGGCGGCATCCACGCCATGGCCGGCAATCCCACCGGCGCCATGGGCGTTCCCGACTACCTGGGATGGGAATGGAAGAGCAAGGCCGGCATCCCGATCGTCTGCGTTCCCGGCTGCCCGATCCATCCGGACAACCTGTCGGAGACGCTCACCTACCTGCTCTACATGGCGACCGGCCAGGCTCCGATGATTCCGCTCGACGACGCGCTGCGCCCCAAGTGGTTGTTCGGCAACACCGTGCACGAAGGCTGTGACCGGGCCGGCTATTACGAGCAGGGTGACTTCGCCACCGAGTACGGTTCGCCCAAATGCATTGTCAAGCTCGGCTGTTGGGGCCCGGTCGTGAAGTGCAACGTGCCCAAGCGGGGATGGATCAACGGCATCGGCGGCTGCCCTAACGTCGGCGGAATTTGCATCGGATGCACCATGCCGGGTTTCCCGGACAAATTCATGCCTTTCATGGACGAGCCGCCGGGCGGCAAGGTCTCCACCACCGCGTCGGGTCTGTACGGGTCCGTGATTCGAAGCCTGAGGGGTATCACGGGGCGCACCGTCGACAAGGAACCGCGCTGGCGCCACAGCGGCAACGAACTCACCACCGGGGCACGCCGCACCTGGTAGCGCACCTGCCAGGTCGCGCGCCCCATTCCACTTCAGAGCCCCAGAGCGGAGAGCAGTATTTCGATGACAACTATCATTCCCGAGCCGACACAAACCAAGCGGGAACCCGGCCAACTCGTCGAAATGGCCTGGGACCCCATCACCAGGATCGTGGGCAGCCTCGGCATCTACACCAAGATCGACTTCGAGAACAGGGAAGTCGTCGAGTGCCACAGCACCTCGTCGATCTTCCGTGGCTACTCGATCTTCATGAAGGGCAAAGATCCGCGCGACGCACACTTCATCACCAGCCGCATTTGCGGCATCTGCGGTGACAACCACGCCACCTGCTCGTGCTACGCGCAGAACATGGCCTATGGGGTCCAGCCGCCGCACCTCGGCGAGTGGATCGTCAATCTCGGCGAGGCCGCGGAATACATGTTCGACCACAACATCTTTCAGGAGAACCTGGTCGGCGTGGACTTCTGCGAGAAGATGGTCGCCGAGACCAACCCGAGCGTGCTTTCGCTGGCGGAAAAGACCGCGGCACCGCACGCCGGAGCGCACGGGTACCGGACGATCGCCGACATCATGCGGTCGCTCAATCCGTTCAGCGGCGAATTTTACCGCGAAGCGCTGCAGGTGAGCCGGACGACGCGGGAAATGTTTTGCCTCATGGAGGGTCGCCACGTGCACCCCTCCACCCTCTACCCCGGCGGCGTCGGCACAGTGGCGACCATTCAGCTGATGACTGACTACATGACGCGGTTGATGCGCTATGTCGAGTTCATGAAGAAGGTCGTGCCTATGCACGACGACCTGTTCGACTTCTTCTACGAGGCGCTGCCAGGTTATGAGAAGGTCGGCCTGCGCCGCACCCTGCTCGGCTGCTGGGGCTCCTTCCAGGACCCGGAGGTGTGCAACTTCGAGTACAAGGACATGGAGCGTTGGGGTAACGCGATGTTCGTCACCCCGGGTGTGGTCGTCGACGGCAAGCTGGTCACCCACTCGCTGGTGGACATCAACCTGGGCCTCCGAATCCTGTTGGGCAGCTCGTATTACGACGACTGGACCGACCAGGAGATGTTCGTCAAGACCGATCCGCTGGGCAACCCGGTGGACCGGCGCCACCCGTGGAACCAGCACACCAACCCGCACCCGCAGAAGCGAGACCTGGACGGTGGAAAGTACACCTGGGTGATGTCGCCACGCTGGTTCGACGGCAAGGATCACCTGGCGCTGGACACCGGCGGCGGTCCGCTGGCCCGGCTGTGGGCGACCGCACTCGCCGGCCTGGTCGACATCGGCTACGTCCAGGCCACCGGTCAAAGCGTGAAGATCAACCTCCCCAAGACCGTCCTGAAGGGCCCGGTGGAACTGGAGTGGAAGATACCCAAGCACGGCAGCAACACCATCGAACGCGACCGGGCCCGTACCTATTTCCAGGCATATGCGGCAGCGTGCGCCCTACACTTCGCCGAGAAGGCACTCGCCGAGATCCGGGCCGGACGCACCAAGACCTGGGAGAAGTTCGAGGTGCCCGACGAGGGCATCGGCTGTGGCTTCACCGAGGCGGTGCGCGGTGTGCTGAGCCACCATCTGGTGATCCGGGACGGCAAAATCGCCAACTACCACCCGTACCCGCCCACCCCGTGGAACGCGAGTCCGCGCGACAGCTACGGCACGCCGGGCCCCTACGAGGACGCGGTGCAGGGGCAGCCGATCTTCGAGGAGAATGGCCGGGAGAACTTCAAAGGCATCGACATCATGCGCACGGTGCGCAGCTTCGATCCGTGCCTGCCCTGTGGTGTTCACATGTATTTGGGGAAGGGCAAGACGCTGGAGAGATTGCATACGCCGACCCAGTCACCTGCCGGGGAGTGACATGGCGGATCGCCCGACCACCCCCTCGGAGAACCCCCAGACCGAGGCGCAGTGGCGCACGGCGGGCGATCGGATTCAGACACTTTTGGATTCCTGCGCGGCGGGTGGGGCGGCCGCGCATGAACGTGCCCAGCAGCTGGTTCGCGAGGTAGTCGGGCTTTACGGAGCCGGACTGGAACGGATCATCCAGCTGTCGCAGTCGTCCGGCGACTTGGGCATGGCCGAGCGGCTGGCCACCGACGACCTGGTGGCCAGCCTGCTCCTGGTACACGGCCTGCACCCGCATGACGTACACCGGCGGGTGAACGACGCGCTGGACAGCGTGCGGCCGTATTTGGGCTCCCACGGTGGCGACGTGCACCTGGTCGACATCGTCAGCGGACCAGAGGGGGACACCGTTTGGCTCCAGTTCGCGGGCAGCTGCAAGAGTTGTCCGTCGTCAGCAGTGACCCTGGAGTTGGCCGTCGAAGATGCGATCCGCGCGGCTGCGCCGGAGATCTCGTCGATCGAAGTCGTGACCGCTGAACCCACGGCGCCCGCGGTGATTCCGGCCGAAGCACTGCTGGCCAGGATCAAGACGGAGGCCAATTCTAGGGCCAATTCAGAGGCCCATCTCAACGCCGGGGCAGCCTGGCATCCAGTGCCCGGTCTGAACGATTTGTCCCCTGGTGAAGTCGGCGGCTTTCTGATCGAAGGGATGTCCGGCCTGACCGTCCTGGCGTGTCGCATCGACGACCAGCTCTATGCCTACCGGGACAACTGCCCGGCGTGCGAGAGATCGTTGGCCGGGGCAGTACTGCACCGCCCGATGGGTGGCGCCAAACCGGTGCTGCGTTGTCCTCGGTGCCACGCACATTTCGACGTCGTGCATGCCGGCGCATGCATCGACCACGATGCCGACTGCCACCTCGATCCCATCCCGCTGCTGACCCGTGACGGAGTGTTGTGCGTCGCGGTGCCGGCCGAAGCGCTGGGGGCTCCGGCATGACGAGTCCGTATGACGTGCTGGCGCGTATCACCAGCAGCCGGCCGCCCCCGGAACCGGTCGGCGAGCGGTGCGAGATGTGCAGCGAACTGATCGCGGACGAGCATCAACATGTGGTGAATGTGGCTGCGCGACAACTGATGTGCGTATGCCGCGGCTGCTATCTGTTGTTCACCGACTCCCAAGCCCAGTTGCGCTACCGCGCGGTGCCCGACCGTTATTTGGCGTTTCCGGATTTTGCGCTCGACCGCCGCGCATGGACAGCACTGCAAATCCCGGTTGGCATGGCCTTCTTCTTCGCCAACTCCGAACTCGGGCGCACGGTCGCCTTCTATCCCGGACCGGCCGGCGCATGCGAATCCGAGCTGGACCTGGCCGCGTGGAGCGCCATCAGCGGCGCCGACCCGCGGGTCGGCCTGCTGGCCGACGATGTGGAGGCGCTGCTGGTCCGGGTTCCGGAAGACGAAGACGCCGGCCCGCAAAGCTATCTCGTTCCGATCGACGCCTGCTATGAGTTCGTCGGACGCTTGCGCATGTTGTGGCGCGGTTTCGACGGCGGCCAGGAGGCCCGGGCGTACATCGACGGCTTCTTCGCGCAGGTTGCGGCCCGCGCTCGGGAGACGCCGCGATGAACGATCGGCACATGGACGTGAACTTCGCCGTCCTGGACGTGACGCCCGAGCCGTACGCCGTCACCCCGTTGCTCACCGCCCGCATCGAAGTCACCACTGGCGGTGAGGATCCGGTGCACGCCATTGCGCTGCGAAGCCAGGTCCGCATCGAGCCGCTGCGACGTTCCTACTCCGACGACGAGGCAGCCGGGCTGACCGATTTATTCGGGCCTCGCGAACGCTGGGCGACCACCCAGCGCACCTTTTTGTGGCAGCACTGCACGGCGATGGTGCCGGGGTTCGCCGGCGCCACGACCGTGGCGCTTCCCCTGGACTGCACCTACGACTTCGAGGTCGCCGCCGCCAAGTACCTACATGCGCTGCGCGACGGCGCAATACCTCTCCAATTCCTCTTCAGCGGAACGATCTTCGTGAAATCCGACCGCGGATTTTCCGTTCAGCAGGTTTCCTGGGACTGTGAACATCGCTGGGACATGCCGGTCACGGTCTGGCGGGATCTGATCGTCCAGCACTATCCGAACGGGGGCTGGGTAAGGCTGAGTCATGAAACCATCGCCGCGTTGGCCGCCTACAAGTCGTCGCGCGCGCTGCTCGACCTCGACAACGCGGTCACCTCGCTGCTGGCTGCAGCATCCGAGTGGGAGACGGTCCAGTGACATCCGGGCTGTCGAGCTGGGATCGCGCCCGCGCCGTCGCCGACGCCGTGCTGTATGAGGGCTATCTTCTCTACCCGTACCGCGGGACGTCGAGCAAGAACCAGTCTCGTTGGCAGTTCGGGGTTCTGGGCCCGCCCGGCGCGGCCGACGCAGGCTTGGGCGAAGACGACACCATGGCGGCGCAGTTTCTGGTCGAGGAAGCCCAGGCGATCACCCTGGTAGTGCGCTTCCTGCAACTACAGCGGCGACGGGTTGAACGTGAAATCGCCGACGGCAAATTCGTCCCAGTCGACGAGCTGACCACCATGTCTGGATCATGGCTGACTTGGGACGAGGCGGCTGAATGCGAAGTGTCGTACGGGCCATTGGCATTCACTGACGGGCCGTGGACGCTGCCGGTGACGGCAGCAGCGGCGACCGATATCGAGCGGGTCGACGGCGGCCGCCTGGTCCGCGACCGGAATGAGGTGCGCGGCGAACTGGCTGTGACCATCGAGCAGGACGGGGACCTGCGCCGGGTCTCAGTACGGGTCAGCAACGTCGGCACCGCCGTCCAGCGCAACGCCGAAGGTAAAGATTCGGTGATCGCGCGATCCATGATCGGAACCCACGTCATCGCCGAAGTCGTCGGTGGTCGGTTCATCTCGCTGCTCGAGCCACCACTCGCCGCGGCCGACGCAGTCGCGCGGTGTAGCCGGCACCGCTGCTTCCCCGTGCTGGCCGGCCCGCCGGGCGCGCAAGACATAATGCTGGTCTCGCCGATCATTCTCTACGATCATCCCGAAATCGCCGAACAGAGCAGCACCGCGCTGTTCGACTGCACGGAGATTGACGAGATCCTGACCCTGCGCGTGATGACGATGACCGATGAAGAGAAGGCGCAGGCCCGCGCCACCGATCCGCGGGCCGCGCAGATCATCGACCAGTGCGACGACATGTCGCCCGATGCCATGGCCCGCCTGCACGGTGCGCTGCGGGATCCGCACTCGGCCGCTGGACTGGTCCCCGAGATTCCCGAGGGGGTTGACTGGTGGGACCCGATGGCCGACAACGCGGTACGTCCCGAAATCGACGCGGTACTGATCAACGGGGTGCGGGTTGCACGGGGCAGCCAGGTCCGGTTGCGCCCGCGACGCAACGCCGACGCACAGGACATCTTCGTCGCCGGCAAGACCGCCCGCGTCACGTCGGTACATGAGGACGTCGAGGGCAACAAGCACGTAGGGGTCGTCGTCGACGACGACCCAGCCGCCGACCTGCACGACTGGTACGGCCGCTATCTGTACTTCTCTCCCGACGAAATCGAGCCACTAGAAACTCGACAAAAGACAAATCACTGAAAGGAGTGCGACATGGCAATCTTGGGCTGGATCTTCTTAGCCTTCATCACACTGATTGTTGGACTGGGCTTGATTCTGGGGATTACGTCCCTGCCGGATGCCCGCCGCTACCTCAAACTCAGGCGGATGTAGCCATCACAGGCAGCCCGATGGCAGCGCGCATCCTGGTAGCCGGAATCGGCAATATCTTTCTGGGAGACGACGGATTCGGCTCAGAAGTAGTCCGAATCGCCGCAATCTCACCGGAGGATCCCAGCGTGCGCGTCATCGACTATGGCATCCGGGGCATGCACCTGGCCTACGATCTGCTTGAAGGGTGGGACACCCTTGTCCTCGTCGACGCGATACCCAGCCGCGGCAACCCTGGCACCTTGCACGTGTTCCAGGCTGATCATGAATTCGATTCCAGCGCAGCCACTGTCGACGCACACAGCATGGACCCGGCGGCGGTGTTCGCCAGCCTGCGGGCCCTGGGCGGCAGCCCGCCCTACACGGTCGTGGTGGGATGCGAGGCGCAAAGCGTCGAGGAAGGCATCGGTCTCACCGAGCCCGTAGCCAACGCCGTCCCCCGCGCCGCACGAGCAGTCGAGGAGATCGTCGCAGCCTTGGAAACCGCCTCCGCAGCAACGTCGATGCGACAGGGGCGCTAACTATGTGTCTGGGTATACCGGGACAAGTGATCAGGACGCTGGACGGCTACGAAGGACAGCTCGCACTGGTCGACGTAACCGGCGAACCGCGCAAGGTCAATATCGGCATGTTGCCGGAAGAGACATTCGCGCCCGGCGACTGGGTGATCATTCACATGGGCTTTGTCGTCGACAAGACGGACCGGGCCGGGGCCGAAGAGGCGATGGCCGGTCTGGAGCTGATGGGCCGGGGCGGTGGCGATCCGACGGTCAGCCCCGAAGGCGGTTGAGATGACTGACACCCCCCTGCTGCTGCGGTCTGATGACGTCCGGCAGCGCGTCACCGTGACCGGTGTCGTCCAGGGCGTCGGCTTTCGTCCGTTCGTTCACCGGATTGCCGGCGAGCTGGGCCTGGCCGGATTCGTCGGCAACGATTCGGGCTCAGTTTTTCTCGAGGTGCAGGGTGAACAAGCACGCGTGGCTGAATTCGGTCGTCGGCTGCACAGCGAGGCTCCGCCGCTGGCGCGGATCAGCACTATCCGCGTTGTCGACATCCAGGCCGATGCCGCCTGCGGGCACGAGTTCCGGATCGTCGCCAGCCAGACCGTCACCGGTGGCAGAACACCGATTCCACCCGACGTCGCAATCTGTGACGACTGCCTCGCTGAACTTTTCGACCCGCACAACCGTCGTTACCGACACCCATTCGTGACCTGTACCAACTGCGGGCCGCGGTTCACCATCATCCGCGAATTGCCATACGACCGTCCGGCCACCACCATGTCGGCATTCACCATGTGTGACAGATGCACCGCGGAATACCACGATCCGGCCGACCGCCGGTTCCACGCGCAGCCGATCGCTTGCCCGGCCTGCGGTCCGTCGCTGTGGTTCTGGTCAGCAGCAGCTGGGCAGCCCAGAAAAATAAACGGATCTGATGCCGCACTGGCAGCCGCCCAACGGGCGCTGGCGGCCGGTGCAGTGGTCGCCATCAAGGGAATCGGTGGCTACCACCTGGCATGTGCCATCGACAACGACACGGCTGTCGGCGCGTTGCGGGCACGAAAAGCCCGTCTTGCCAAGCCTTTCGCGGTGCTCGTCCGCGACCTTGACGTCGCCCGCCGCTACGCCCGTATCGACGAGGCCGAGGCTGCGGTGCTGTCCAGTCCTGCCCGCCCGATCGTATTGCTGCGGCGCCGCCCCGGCGCGCCGGTCGCCGATGCCGTTGCGCCGGGCAGTCCACTGCTCGGACTGATGCTGCCGTACTCACCTGTTCATCACCTGCTGCTGGCGCCGGTGCCGGGCGGCGGCCGGGTCCCCGACGCGCTCGTGCTGACCAGCGCCAACCGTTCCGATGAACCCATTTGCTTTACCGGCGACAATGTCAAGCAACGGCTTTGGGGAACTACCGGGCCCGGTGAATTATGTGACGCGCTGCTCGACCACGACCGGCCGATCCACGTGCCCTGCGACGACTCGGTGGTACGCGTCATCGACGGCCGGGAACTGCCGATCCGCCGCTCCCGTGGCTTTGCGCCGCTACCTATCGATATCGGGTCGATCGGGCGCAGGGGTCCGGCGGTGTTGGCTGTCGGTGGTGAGCTGAAGAACACCTTCTGCCTCACCGACGGCTCGCACGCCTACATGTCCGGACACATCGGTGACATGGCCACCTGGGAGACGCTGCGCGCATTCGAGCGCGCGGTAGGCCAGCTGACCGGAATACGCGGCGCACCAGCACGATTGGCCGCTGACTTGCATCCCGGGTATCACACCCGGAGTTGGGCGGAGCGCCACGTGGCCGATCGGCCGCTGGATCTCGTCCAGCACCACCACGCGCATGTGGTGTCGCTACTCGCCGAGCATGGACGCATCGGCGAACCGATCGTCGGAGTCTCCTTCGACGGCACCGGCTATGGCTGCGACCAGACGATCTGGGGTGGGGAGATCCTTACCCTCGGGACCGACAGTCACCGTTTCGTAAGGGCCGGCCACCTGTTGCCGGTACCGCTGCCCGGCGGTGACGCCGCGGTGCGTAACCCGTGGCGGATGGCGTTGTCTGCGTTGTGGGCGGCCGACATTGATTGGACTCCGGATCTGGCACCGGTCACCGCGGCGACCCCAGACGAATTACGTCTTGTCCGTTCTCAACTGGAAAGCGGCGCGGGTTGTGTGCCGTGTTCGAGCATGGGCCGGCTGTTCGACGCGGTCGCCTCCCTACTCGGCGTGCGGCACAGGATCGACTATGAAGGTCAGGCCGCCATCGAACTCGAGGCGCTTGCCGAATCGGCCGGGGACGGGCCCGGACCGTCTTTGCCACTCACCGTGCGGGCTGACGGTGTGATCGAACCCGCCACAATGGTGCAAACGATGGTGTCGGCCCTGTATGCCGGCACGCAACCGGCGCTGCTGGCGGCGGAGTTCCACCGGGCCGTCGCTACTGCGGTCGCCAAGGTGGTCGGTCAGGTGGCCGGCGCGGTGCGTCTGGTCGGCCTCACCGGCGGGGTGTTCCAGAACGTGCTGCTGCTACGCGCATGCCGTACGCAGTTGCAGCTGGCCGGCTTCGAAGTGCTGACCCACCACATCGTTCCGCCCAACGATGGCGGACTCGCACTGGGGCAGGCCGCGATCTCCATGCTGACCGCACTTCAGGAGGTGCAGTGTTGACTTCTGGCTTTGACACTACCGCTATCACAGCGATCGATCGTGGACTCGGCGCCGAGCTGGCCGAGGATTTGGCCGCCGCTGCTTTTACACTGGCCAAGCGATTCGCCGCGGGTGCGACCATGTGGTCGATCGCGCCGTCGTGGGAGCCGCATGCCTTGCACGTCGCGGTGGAGTTCGTGCACCCGGTGATCGTGGGGAAGCGGGCATTGCCGGCGGTGGCGCTGACCGGATCGGATTTGGTTGATTTGGTGCGGGTTTCGGTGCGGCCCGGCGACATCGTGGTCGCGGTTTCCGGCGCGGATGGTCGCGACGTGTGCTCGGTGATGCGCCGAAGCCGGGCATGGGGCGTCACCACGATCTGGATCGGCAGCGGGGAACGACCGAAACCGGGGATGGCCGATCACGTGCTGTGGCTCGACGACCCGGACCCGAGAGTGCCTGCAACGGGTGGCTTCGTGCTGTTCTACCACCTGCTGTGGGAACTCACCCACGTGTGTTTCGAGCATTCCGGCTTGCTCAAGCCGGACCCGAAAAGCACTGCTTGTGAGGACGACACCTGTATCACCTGCGGCGACGAGGGTCGGCTGGCCGAGGTGCTGACGGTATCGGGTGACGGGTTGGCGGCGGTGCGCACCGGACGGGGTGTCGAGAACGTGGTGACGACGCTGATCGACCCGGTCGCCGTCGGCGAGTTGATTTTGGTCCACGCCGGCACCGCGATCTGCCGCGTCGACGACGAAGATGCCGGCTCGGCCGGGATCGAGGAGCGGCGCAGATGACCGAAGTCGACGA
>NZ_JBARMY010000549.1:0-17613 GCF_049802695.1 Mycobacterium sp. | reverse complement strand
CCGCCGTGCGCAGTGCCGCACGAGACGCCGGCATGGCATTGGGCGTGTTGCACGACCTTCCGGTCGGAGTCGACGCCGACGGCGCCGACTCCTGGGCGCTTGCCGACGTGCTCGCCGCCGGGGTGCGGGTCGGGGCCCCGCCGGACAACTTCACCCCGAGAGGGCAGGACTGGGGGCTGCCGCCATGGCGGCCGGACCGGCTGGCCGCCACCGGGTACGCGGCACTCCGGGACATGTTGCGCGCCGTGCTCACCTACGCCGACGGTCTGCGGATCGACCACGTCGCCGGGTTGTGGCGGCTGTGGTGGATTCCCCCCGGCGACGGTCCGGACCGCGGCACCTATGTGCACTACGACGCCGACGTGATGCTCGGGGTGTTGGCGCTGGAAGCGCACCGGGCGGGAGCCGTCGTCGTCGGCGAGGATCTGGGCACCGTCGAACCGGAGGTGACCGAAGGGCTGGCCGACCGGGGAATGCTCGGGTGTGCGGTGTCCTGGTTCACTCGGGACCAGTCCGCACCCGACGAGCCGCTCTTTCCCCCGGCGAAGTGGCCGGCGCGTGCAGCCGCCAGCCTCTCCACCCACGACTTGCCCACCGCGGCAGGCTTTCTACGCGGCGAGCACGTACGGGCCCGCGCCGACCTCGGTCTGCTCGACGACGTGCCGGCCGAACAGGCCAACGCCGAGAAGGAGCGCGCAGAGTGGCTGGCGCTGCTGCGCTCTGAAAAGCTGCTCGACGAGAGAAGCTCCTCGGAGCCGGACGAGGCAGCCATCATCCTGGCAATGCATCGGTTGTTGGCGGCTACGCCGAGCCGGCTCAAGCTGATCTCGCCCTACGACGTGGTCGGCGAGCTTCGGCAACCCAACCTGCCCGGCACCATCGACGAATACCCGAACTGGCGGCTGCCGCTTCCGGAAACCCTGGAGGAGTTGCGCGAGGACCCGAGGGTCGCCGAGATTACCGCCGCGTTCCGGGCCGCCGGTCACGCATGACGCAGCACCAGCAACTCGCCAGTCACGGCGCCTTCTTTGAGCAGCCGCGCGATTCCTGAACTCTGCCGTTCGGCCAATCGCCAAGCCTCCGTGTGCCCGTACCGGTCAGCCAAAGTCTTCGTGACTGTGTCGACGCGCTCATTCCACTCTTCGGGGATTGCGGGAAGATCAGCTGTACAAAGCCACTGGTCGACGCGCAGCAACGATTCCTGCACCAGATCTCGAATGCGGCTGGACGTCGGGAAGTGGTTGCCTTCGGTGCGGTCGGTTGGCAGGTCGCGGCGCGCAACAAAGGCGAGCAATCCGATGCTTCCGGTAGGCCGCACAATGCGCCGCAGTTCCTGTAGCAACGTCAACTGGTCAGGAGTCGTGCACAGCACCCCCAGCGCCCAGGCGGCGTCGAAACTCGCGTCCGCCACCGGCAGCGCCGAGCCGTCAGCGCAGAGCACTGGGTAGCCGAACAATCGCTGCGCTGCGCGGCACGCGCCGGCTTCGGGCTCGACGAGCACCGGCTGCACCTCACGTTTGCCGGCCGCGTAGGCGGCCGGACCGCCGACGCCGGCCCCGCAGTCCAGCAACACGTCACCTGCTGCCAGACCCATCTGCTCCATGAGCCAGTCCAGGGCCGCCGGACTTCCGCTGCCCCGGCATCCCGCAGGCACATGAAATTCCGGCCCGAGATCAGCGGCCACTTGCGCCGTCCATTCCGCGACGGTGTCGAACTCCGCCTCCATCGCTTCGATCACGCTGCCTCCGCCCTGATCCGACGACCCACCTCTGCCTTGATCTCCGCGCCGATGCGGGTGCCCGACGCTGATGCGAGCCCGGACACGTTCACGCCCTCGACACCCTCGATCGCCAGCAGCGCCCGGGCTTCGGTGACTGCCGCCGCGATGCCGGCAGCCACCGGGTCCGCTGCGCTGAGCACCTGCTCGGTCACCGACTCGTCGAGTTCGAGGCCGGGCAATCCCTGCAGCACGGCCGCTGAGACGCTGTCGGTGAATACCGCCACGGCGGCCACCACTGGAATCGACAGGCCGGCCGACCGCGCCGTTTTCATGAACCCGGTGACCATGTCCGGAAACGGCACGTGATTCAGCACGGCCAGGCTCGCTCCGGCCCGCTGCTTTTCCACCAATCGGGCCGGCCGGGCATGCACGGGCGGGGCGGTGGGCGTTTCCGGCGCCGCCGGAATCACGCCGACCGAGGCGGCCAGCGACACCAGGCGCAAGCCGTCGAGGTCGAAGATCTGCGTCACGTCGGGGCGGACGTCATAGCCGCGGCCGTCACCGGTGACACACAACACCGTGTCGACGCCAATGCTGCGCAGACCCCTCAGTTCCTGCTCGAGGACCACGCGGTTGCGGTCCCGGCACGACAACGTGATCCACGGCGTCACGCCCGCATCGAGCAGCAGTGATCCCAAAAGCGTGGGTGGAAAGTCGGGTTTGTTCTGATGCTCGCCGACGAGGACGGCGTCGCAGCCCCCCGACAAGACGGCGGCGGTCGCCGCGATGTCGTCACGGTCGAACGGCGTTGCGCTGAAATCGGTGAGCACCAACGGCGCAGCGGCGGGTCGGGGTGCAATCGGCGTACCCGACCAGGCCACCACGTCGGCGAAGGCACACGCTCCGGGGCGCATCTCGCACTGGCCGTCGGGCCGCACGCCGCCGCAGGGCCCGAACTCCATCCGTTTCGGGCAATCCGGATCCGCCGACATCTCACCTCCTCCTGCACCGGTATTCGCAGGCATGTACCCCGCGAACTGCGGCCGCAAGCGCCTCGCGGCGGCAGGTGTACGGTTGGGGCGAAGTGATTAATTAGGCTAAGTAATGCGCAGTTTGCGCAGAGAGGGGCTCGACGAATGACCCGCACCGACAACGACAGCTGGGATCTGGCATCCAGTGTTGGCGCGACCGCAACTGCAGTCGCCGCATCGCGCGCGATGGCCTCAAAGGCTCCGGATCCGCTGCTCGACGACCCGTGGGCTGACCCGCTCGTCCGGGCGGTGGGCATCGACACCTTCGTCAAGCTGATCGACGGCGAGATCGGTCAGACCGACGATCCACTGCTCAATCGCCGGGCCATGAACGAGCAGATCGCCGTGCGCACCCGCTTCTTTGATGACTTCTTCCGTCAGGCGACCGGTTCGGGCATCCGACAGGCTGTGATCCTGGCCTCCGGCCTGGACACCAGGGCCTACCGGTTGCCGTGGCCCGCCCGCACGGTCGTATTCGAAATCGATCAACCGGAGGTCATCGAGTTCAAGACGACGACCCTGGCCGGGCTGGGCGCCGAGCCCACCGCGCAGCGCCGCACGATCGCGGTCGACCTCCGTGACGACTGGCCTTCGGCACTCAAGGAGGCCGGGTTGGACACCAGCCAGCCGACTGCCTGGAGCGCCGAAGGGCTGCTGGTCTACCTGCCGCCTGAGGCGCAGGACCGCTTGTTCGACAACATCGCCGCCTTGTCGGCGCCGGGCAGCCGGATCGCCACCGAACATTTGGACCTGCGCGGCATCCCGTCGGACTGGGCGGAGCGCCTCACGGAGCGGTCCCGACGCATCGGCTCCAACATCAACCTCGCCGAGCTGTTCTACACCGGTGACCGCAATACCGCCGCCGACTACCTCGCCGCCCACGGTTGGCAGATCGACATTCGGACAACCCAGCAGGCGTACGCCGTCAACGGCTTCGAGTTGCCCGACGACGAGCTGGCGTCATTCGGCGCCAACTCGGGCTACCTTTCGGCGACCCTGAACTAGCTGTTCCGACCATGGACGTTGGTGACGGCGTGGCGTGGTGACATGACGAAGACCTCCGAGTGAAGTGCGAGCTGTCGAGGAACGCACTACTCATCACCGGAGGTCTTCGTGTCCCACCGTAATGCTCCCTTATCCGAAACAGGTCGACTTCGACTGAGTTTCGGACCGTGGCGCCAATGCCTTTCGTCCTCAGCGAATCGGCCGTCTTCCAAGCCGTCCTGATCACAAAAGGCGCGACCCCCGGCCGCCGTCGGCGCCGGCTAATTACGCGTTTGCGGCTGCGCTCGAGTTCGGCTCGTGCTCCCTTCAGCTGCCGTCGTGACACGATGAGCAGAACACCGAGGGCGACGATGCCGGCGAGTTCGACCAAGGCGACCGCTCCCAACAGCACGCTCGCGGTCATCATTCGTTCGCCGTTGCGGCGGGTGCTGTCACTGGCCGATTATGACGGAGGAGCCGGACGTCGCGGAGGTTCATCTCTTTAGAATCGCTCACCAATCCGCAACATCTTGTCGTCAGTGCGTGTACGAAAGTAACCGTGTCTCAGCAGCTTGAGCGTCGCCTGAGGCTGACGTACGGGTGCCCGTGAGCACCGTTCCGGCGACGCCTTCTTCATCCCTCGACGGCAGAACGCCGTGACGGCTCCTCGCGTCACACCGGCGCCCGGGAGGCCTGCGCTGCTGCTGGGAGCTTTCGACGTTTCCGAAATGGGTTACATCGCAGCGGAATTCTTCATCTCCGGAACAGCGTCGTCCCATACTCCCGCGGCGGCGCTCGGTCCAGACGGCCAGTGGCTCGTAAAGCCCTCAGGCGTTGCTGATTACACCACGCGGTTGGTGGTGCTGACGCCGGCGGATCACGCGGCTTTCAGTGGGACGGTGCTCGTCGAGTGGCTCAACGTGAGCGGCGGAATCGATGCTCCGGCGGTGTGGTTCATGGCGCATCGTGAAATGGTGCGCGCTGGCTGTGCTTACGTCGCAGTCTCGGTCCAGCGGGTGGGCGTTCAGGGCGGCGCAAGCCTGATGGGCGCGGATATGTCCCTGAAGAGCCAGGATCCGCTCCGGTATGCATCCCTCCACCACCCGGGCGACGCGTTCTCTTACGACATCTTCAGCCAGGCCGGCCTGCTCATCAAGGATGCTGAGCGCAACGGTGTTCTGCGCGAGCTGCGCCCAAAACACGTCGTCGCTGTGGGCGAGTCCCAGTCTGCTCTGTTCTTGACGACCTACGTCAACGCCGTCGATCCGCTCGCCCACGTCTACGACGGCTTCCTGGTGCATTCACGGTTCGGGCCTGCTGCGCCACTGGACGGCAGCTCCATATTCGAAGAATCACCGACCAGCACACCTCAAGCGGTCAGATTTCGTTCCGACCTGCGCGTCCCGGTCATCGCCGTCATCACCGAGACCGACCTTTTGGGCGGCCCGCGACTCGGATATCGCCTCGCCAGGCAGCCGGACAATCCTTGGCTGCGGGTGTGGGAGATTACCGGCACCGCTCATGCCGACAACTACACGATCCAAGTGGCACCGATCGACACCGCCTCCACACCACTGAACGAGATCGTCGCGGCGTATGCGCCGACCAACATCCTGATGGGTCAGCAACTAGAGCACTACATCAACTTCGCTCCACAACATCACTATGTTCTGCAGGCGGCGTTGTCGAAGCTGTGCCAATGGGTCCGAACGGGTCAACCCGCGCCGAGTGCCGCGCCCATTGCATTAGACGATACCGACCCGCCCCACCCGATTCCGGACGAGAACGGAATTGCGCAGGGCGGCATCAGGACCCCCTGGGTAGACGTACCGATTGCACGGACATCCGGTGTCGGCAGCGAGGACAGCGCGCTATCCACTCTTTTCGGCTCCGGCGAACTGTTTGACGCGGCCGCCCTGCGCAGGCTCTACCCCGGCGGGGCGAAGGATTACCTGCACCGCTTCACCACGGCCCTGGACACAGCGATTCAAGCGGGATTCATCATGACGGCCGATCGTCCGGAGATCATCCAGGTTGCCGCTGCGACGTATCGTCTCACCAATCACTCGCTTGATGGAGACGACCAAATCGGATGACACGGATGCGTGCTCCCTATGCGCTCCCGTGGCACAACCCGGGACTGTGATGTGGATCACCCGGACGGGGCACGGTGAGAACTACCACGCCCTTTTGGGTCGGCCACCAGGACATTGGGCACTAGCCTGCAAATATGGCAACCTCCCGGGACAGCGCCGTCAAGCCAGGCAGGCGCGGGTCTGGCTTGCGTGTGCCGGGCGCCGGTGCCCTAGGGCTGGCCCTCAGGCCTTTGAGACGAACGGGCCGCTACTACAGTCATGCGCGGCGCGATTACCGAGACGGCGCAGTGCAGGGTCTACCGCCCACTCGGCCGACCGCTGCACTGGTTGCGCAAGCGTTTCGCGACGAGGTCGTCCTGATGGGTCTGGGACTGCGTCGCCCGGTAAGCGGCCCGAAATCCTTCGAACGCATCACAACTGAAGTCATCGCGGCACAGAAGCTCTACGAGCGCCGCGGTTGGTTGGATAATCCCCTCGGATTCTTCACCGCACCGCCGGCCATGAACGACGCGACGGTCGTCCCGGTCCAGCGTCGGCGACGTTCCTATCGCCGCATCACCTTCGACAGCGGGTACTCGCCACATCCTGGGGAACCGGGCCGGCAGCGCTGGTTGCATTATCCGGGCATCAAAAGCGGTTATGCGCTGCTGCTACGCCACCCCGAACCGGCGCCGTGGCTGATATGTGTCCACGGCACCGAGATGGGCCGCGCGGCAGTGGATTTGGCTCTGTTTCGCGCCTGGCACCTACACGAGAAGCTTGGCCTGAACGTCCTGCTGCCGGTGCTGCCCATGCACGGCCCACGGGCGCGTGGCCTACCCCCGGGTGCGGTGTTCCCCGGCGAAGACGCGCTCGATGACGTCCATGCCACCGCACAGGCGGTATGGGATATCCGGCGACTGCTGTCCTGGGTACGCGGCCAGGAGCCTGACTCACCCATCGGCCTGAACGGCATGTCACTGGGCGGCTACATCGCCGCGCTCGTCGCCAGCTTGGAGTCCGACCTCACCTGCGCCATCCTCGGCGTACCCGTCGCCGACCTGGTGACGCTACTTTCCCGGCACGCCGGCCTCAAGCGCGACGACCCGCGCAGGCGCACGTTGACCCTTGCCGAGCCCCTCGGCCGCATGACCTCGCCGTTGTCCCTCACGCCGCGAATACCCGAACGGGGCCGGTTCTTCTACGCGGGCGTCGCGGACCAGGTGGTGGATCCGCGTGAGCAGACCATTCCCCTTTGGGAGCACTGGGGTCAACCTGAGATCCTGTGGTATCAGGGCGGGCACGCCGGATTCATCCGGTCTCGACCAGTTGCGCGCTTCATCGACGATGCGCTTGTGCAATCGGGTCTCGTCGGCCCTCGTGAGCGCCGCAAGGGCCGGTCGGCCACGGGCTAGCAAGCCGCTTTTGCACCATGCGGCATTCAGCGTCGGTCAGGCGTTAGGGCAACACGTCAACAGTTCGAGCACCGCGGGCGCTGCGATCGGCGGACTGTAGTAGAAGCCTTGAGCGACTTCGCAGCCGTAGTCGCGCAGCGCGGCCGCGGTTTCTGCGCTCTCCACACCTTCAGCGACCGTTATCACACCCAGCATGTGGGCGAGGTCGATGACCGCGCGGACGATCGCGGCCGCGCGCTCGTCGACCAGGATCGGCGCGATGAAGTCGCTGTCGAGCTTCACCTCGTCGATGGGCAACTCTCGCAGGTTGCGCAGGGCCGAGTAGCCGCTTCCGAAGTCGTCGAGGGCGATGCGGACGCCGTTGCCGCGCAACGTGGTAAGCATCGTGCGGGCCACTGCGATGTCCTCCACCAGCAGGTCTTCAGTGATCTCGACGATCAAGCGATCCGCGGGCAGCTCACGGTTGTTAAGAGCCTCCACGATGTGCGCCGGCAGGAACACGTCTTCAAGCGATGCTGCAAAAAGGTTGACGCACACTGGTATTCGTGCACCTTGACGGTGCCAGGCGACGGCGTCATCGAGCGCCTGCGCCAATACGCTTTCGGTGACCGCGCGCATCAGACCGTGCTGGCGCACCAAGGGCAGGAACTGCTCCGGGCACAGCAGACCACGGTCGGGATGAGGCCAGCGCACCAGTGCTTCCGCACCGACGATCTCCTGGCTGTGCAGGTCGAACTTCGGCTGATACACCGTGACCAACTCGCGCCGCTCGATCGCCTGCCGTAGTTCGCCGAGTAGTCGCACGACGACGGCGCCGTCGCGCGCTGATTTTCTGTCGGAACGGTCGGGTGAATCGCGCTCGTCGCCGTTGGCAAGTTCCATGCCTGCGCGAAATGTTTGCAGACCGCCGCTGCGCAGGCGTTTAGCCGCGTACATGGCCGCGTCCGCTTGTTTGAGCAACGCTTCGGCGCTCAGCTGCGCACCGTCGGGCGGGGCGACGACAAGCCCGACACTGGGCCGCACTACCAACTGCTGGCCGGAGACATCGAACGGTGTGGTGAAAGCCTCGGTGATCCGGCGTGCGACCAGGTGGCAGTCCTCGTCTGCTGTCTCGATCACCACGGCGAACTCGTCACCGCCGACCCGGGCCACTGTGTCGCCCATCCGGACACAGCCCTTAAGCCGTTGCGCCGCGGCTTTGAGCAACTCGTCACCGGCCGAATGCCCCATGCTGTCGTTGATGACTTTGAAATCGTCCAGATCCAGCGAAATCACAGCGACGGGGCGCTGATCGCGCCGGTGCATCTGCACGGCGTGTGCGAGCCGGTCGTCGAACAAAGTGCGGTTGGCCAAGCCGGTCATCGGGTCGTGCAGTGCCTGATCGGCCAGCATGCCCAACAGCCGTCGATTGTCGGTTACGACCAGGAATTGACGCGTCAGGACGACCATCACTACCAGCACTCCGGTGCCGAGCACTAAACCGGTTTGCAAGCTGGACCGGTATTCGAGGCTGATGATCACGGCGGCCACGATCAGCGGCACGTAGGGCAACCACACCTGCACTGGCGCCGGCAGCGGCACCGCGGGCGCGCGGGTGGCTGGTAACGCTCGCAGGCTCGACAGCGCCGCCAGGCCCAATGTCAGCAGGGCCACGGCCCATCCGGCAACGGGGAAATCTATGCCCTTATGGCTGGCGATGAATACCACCAGACCCGTGTCTGATGCCGCCATCAGCGCGAGCCCCGCGGTGAGCAGCGTCAACGTCAGGCGCTGCTGGGTGCGGGCCCGCGCCAGGACCAGGACCGCCGTAGTGAACGTCGCCATGGCCGCAAGCGCCAGCGCCACCGACAAGCTCAGAGCGACGTGGTTCGCCCGGGTCTCGGCGTACACCCGATCCAGCACAACCACCCAGGCCACCAAAAACGTCGACCCTTCGACGATCAGCGCGTCGAGCAGTAGACGCGCTTGAGACAGACCCTCGTATCCGACGGGAAACGACACCAACGCCACGCAACCGACAGCCGGCAGCAGGAATCCGAAGACCGCGGGCAGCGGGAACGGGGCCTCATCGATGCCGCGTTCCACGACGTAATAGGTCGACATCGTCAGTGCGACTATCTCGCCGGCCAGCCCGATGGTCAGGAAGACCCATGCCCGTCGTTGTCGACCCCGTGCCTTATTTGCGGCCAGCCCGGCACAGACGGTGGCGAACACTGCGAAAATCAGCAAGCCGATAGCTCTGCACCCATCGGCTACCCGCGGCCCGCCCAACCCCGCGAACGACGACACCGCAAGACCGGCGCCGCTCGCGAGACACAGGCCGACGAGCGCCACCGCGCACGCCGCCCTCCACGGCCTCGGCGTTACTGCTGACAAAAAACCCCCAGTGCTGGGTAACGACGGCTGCCCGGAAGTGCGGGAACCGCATGAGATTAGCAACTGCGAACGCCTTGAGGCGGCGAATGCCGCATCACCGGTGAAACGTTTGCTCGATAGCAGACGCCTTCCGTTCGCGCGCGGAGGCCAACGCGCTGCTTCCTGCCATCCCGGCGAAGTGAGTGTGTTTACACGACCGTCACGCGGCGTTGCCACAGCGGCGCGCCATGGCCCTGCCCAGTCGGTTCCGTTGCTGGGTGCGGCAAACGTCAAAGCAAGGCCGGCGTCGGCAACACGCTTCACGAGCTTCAACGACACCGCGTGTTCGGTTAATAGCAGGGCCACAATGGGCCCATGGCGCCGGATGTAGCCGGATACCTCGAGCGCGTCGGTTATCGCGGTGATACCGCCCCGACCGTGGAGGTGTTGCAGGGGCTGGTCACTGCGCATAGCCAGACGATTCCTTTTGAGAACCTGGATCCGCTGCTAGGTATGCCGGTTGACGACCTGGGCCCGGGGGCTTTGATCGATAAGTTGGTGCGGCGGCGGCGGGGTGGCTACTGCTACGAGCAGAACGGGCTGATGGGGTACGTGCTGGCGGAACTGGGCTACGGCGTACAGCGCCTGGCCGGCCGGGTGGTCTGGATGCTGGAACCGGGTGCACCGCTGCCCGCGCAGACGCACACGGTGCTGGCGGTGACGGTTCCGGACACCGAGGGCGCTTATCTGGTTGATGTCGGTTTCGGCGGCCAGACGCCAACCTCGCCGCTTCGTTTGGAATCCGGCGTCGTTCAGCACACGGCTCACGAACCGTATCGCCTCGATGACCGCGGTGATCGGTTGGTGTTGCGAGCGTTGGTTCGTGACGAGTGGCGGGCGCTGTACCAGTTGTCCACCCGCCCCCAGCCGCAGATCGATCTGACAGTCGGCAGTTGGTACGTCTCGACGTATCCTTCCTCGATCTTCGTCACCAGCTTGACGGTCGCGTTGGTCATCAACGGTGGCCGCTGGAATTTGAACGGCCGCGACTTGACGATCCACCGCGGCGGCGCGACCAGAAAAATCCGGCTCGAGGACGCGGCGGCGGTCGTTGAGGTGCTGGAAGACACATTCGGAATCGACGTGGCCGAGCTCCGCGACGGCAACACGCTCGAAGCCCGCATCGCTGAAACCTGCTTCAATGACTAACGCCCTATTGCGCTGAGTCGTTGCCGCTCACTTCTTCGAGAACTGCAGCTACGCCTTGTAATAGACGATCTGATGAGTGGTGGCCAGCAGACTGCCGTCGCGGGTCCACATCTGCACGCTCTGGTCGAAGTAACCACCGGAGAAGCGGTTGGCCCATGCACTCCCCAGTACGAAGTCGCTACCCAGTGCATCGAGCTGCTGCCGGTCGGCATGAAAATAGGTTGTCAACGAGATCGTCCCTGCTGGGACAAACTGGCCGCGGCGCAGGAAGATTCGCGGAAAGAAGACGTCGCAGAGGGCAGCTAGTGCCCGGATAGTCGACCAGGCGAAGCGCGCGGTCCCGCACCCATACGGTGGACGTCGATGACGAACTGACCTGCCGGTCTGCGCCGGGAAAACCGCCATCGGCAAAACGCATGTCGTAACACGATACCCAGACGGGAAGGCCTTACTGTTGGCTCGATGTGATGCGCTCGGGCGGCGTCGTATTCGGAGGGGTCGCCTGAATGTCGGCCCAGGTGTTGCGGCGAATTCCGAACACCGCAGTGGCGGTGGTTTTCACCGCATCTTCCTGGCTGAGCTCGACGATCCAGTGGTGATTGGTGCGATTGGTGCGCCGTGCTCGAAGAGTGATGTCGAACTCGCCGTCGACGAGGGGCGCAGCGAAATTGACGGTCATCACCAGCGGCTCGCCGAGGCGGTCGGGGTGGGCCTCGATGGCGCGCACCATCGTGGCGGCGGTGATACCCCCGAAGGGACCGCCCATGTTGGCCCACTCGTGCTGGGTCCAGCCGCGGCGTGTCACGTCATCGATGGTTTCCAGGCGGATGGCACGGTCGAAAGGATGCGTATCGGACACGTCTGAATCCTTGATCACCAGGTCGCACCCGGGTGCCGAGGCGATGAAGAACTAGTTTCTGCAGGCCGAGCCTCAACGCTGCTTTCTCGCGCGGGTGCGGGCCTGAGTTTGCGCCAGAGGGACGCTGTGGCCTTCGGCGCACTGCACGTGGGTGACCACCGGTGCCCCACAACCCCCGCCGTGCACGAGTTCGAGTCGGCTGGCGTCCCCCTGCAGCAGCAAGCCGAACTCGACCAGACTGACGAGCACGGGAAAGAGTTGCCGACCACGCCCGGTCAAGACATATTCGTAGCGAGTGCGCTGCCCCGGTGTCTTATACGGTTGCTTGGACAGCACTCCAGCATCGACCAGCTGCTTGAGACGAGTCGCCGCGATTTGTTCGGTGACTCCGGCTCGTCGCGCGAAATCTTCGAACCTTCTCGTCCCGTAAAAGGCTTCCCGCAGCAGCAGCAGAGCCGAACGTGTTCCGATGGTGTCCAACGCACGTTCGATGGGGCACCAATCGTGGGCGCCTGTTCGGTCACCGGTGGCCAGCCGCCCAGATAGCGTCATCACGTCAGGAACTGCTTCCATGTCGCGAGGGTACCGGCTGACAGCACTTTCACATAGCCAGGTGTCAAAAACTAACGGTGGAATTGAACCCCTCAGCTGACTGCTGGATGTCCGCACCACCTCACTCGATCGTCCTTCATCACACCCGCGGGCCAAAGTTCGGATAGCGCGGTCGATCTGGTCCCCTCCCGAATACGGGGCCACTGCGACGTCTCTGAGCCTTGGCTTTACTTAAGTGGGGTTAGGGGGGATGGTAGAACTGTCGCTTCTTCACCGATGAGTTGAGCCGCAACGGAAAGCCGCCACACATCTGCGGCCCACGTTTTCCGGCGCGGTCGAAATGAATCACTACGAACTCGCCGAAGCGATCTCCAACGCACTCAGGCAACCTGTCCGATACGAGCCGGCGGACATCCCGGCGTGGGCGAACGACCTGCAATCTCAAGGGTTCCGAATATCTGGCGCAGCATTTGAGCAACGTCGCCGTCGACTATCGCAACGGAATCTTCGCCGGCACCAACGACATCGTCGAACGATAGGCGGAAAGAAGCCGACAACGGTCGAGGCGTTCATCAAAGCGAACAGCGCGGCATTCAGCTGACCCGACCGAGCCGATCGAAGTGATGCCTCTCGATGAGGCCCCAGCGGCGTACGCACGAATGATTGCCGGCGACGCACGCCCGCGCATCGAGCTCGACGCGAAGTAGCACCCCCCGCTATCGTGAGCTATTTCGCGCAGATGACCGGACGACTCAGTCGCGCGGAGTGACCTCGTTGACAACGAACTCAGCAGCCTGGTCGGCCATCCCGTTGCTCTTGTAGGCGCTGTGCGCGGCTCGGTCCCGACCACCCGGGTCGCAGACCGGGTCGCCTGGTGCGCACAGCTCGATCGTCTTGCCCGCATAGTTCTGCCCGATGACGATGGGCGGCGCGTTGCGGTCGACCAGGTCGAGGAAGCCGCTCGAGGGTTTGCCGAACAGCGCCACGGCTGCGACATGGGCGGCGGTTGCGGGCGGCAAGGGTCCGGTGATGCCGTCGGGCAACGGGTATCCGTCGGGAATGGTGTCGGTCGTGGTGTAAGCAGCGACCGCAGCGCCCTGAGAGTAACCACCGAGCACGATCCGGGTGCTCGGACAACTGGCGGCGACCGAGGTGACTCTGTTCGCGGCGTCCGCCACGCCGTCAGCAGCTGTCTGGAAGTTCAGCGACGCCGGGTAGTCCACCGGGTCGACGCCGATGTTCCTGCCGGCCAGCTGCGCGTTCAGTGCATCGACGAATGCTTGTCCAGTCGCACCAACGCCCGGTGGCTCGAGTGTTCCGCGCGCGAACACCACATCGATGTTGGGGCACACATCAGCGCCTGCCCGGTGCAGAGCCTGCGGACCCGTCATCGCCGTGACCGCCAGGACGGCGCCGGCACCGATGCGGCGCAGGGTCAGCAAGGTGGGCAAGTGGGCGCCTGCGGTCGTGCTCATCTAGGACTCGTTTCCTGCGATCGTTAGGGTTCGCGAATGTGGGAGTGGCGCCACGGTTAGTCGAGCGCGCGAATGCGATTTTTACGTCAGAGACACTACCGCCCGCCTGTCCTGCCAGCAGCGGAGCGTGGCGAACGGCACATACTCCCAGCCCTCAGCTGGCGTTCCGCCTGACTACTGCGTCTCGTGTTGACGATCGATGAACGAACGAAGATGGCGGCGGGTTTGGTGATCCTGCGGCCCGACCTCGCCGTCGGTGTGGGTGCCGCGGGTGTAGTCGCCTTGCCACGGCAGTCGCGCTGCCGCGGCGGTGTCTGTCGCGGCCTGAATTTGCCCCAGCTCATCACGGGAGCGAATGAAGATCTCGTGCTTGCGGCGCAGCTCGTCGTCAGAGTCGATATGGCGGAGCTCTGGGGTGAAGGCTTCTAACTCGCCCCGTCGTTGCGGGACGATCATGCAGACGGGCTCGTCGACCTCGAACCGCACCGGCATCAGTTTGCGGGTGAATTTCCAATTCATGGTGAAACTTGCTGCCGACCAGTCGGTTTCGACCACGC
This sequence comes from Mycobacterium sp., assembly GCF_049802695.1. Taxonomy (GTDB): domain Bacteria; phylum Actinomycetota; class Actinomycetes; order Mycobacteriales; family Mycobacteriaceae; genus Mycobacterium. The sequence continues at coordinate 3,381 of NZ_JBARMY010000549.1, read as the reverse complement.
CCTCCAACGGATATACCGCGTCCTTCGGATAATTCGCCGGTCCGCGGACCAGGAGGTTGTAGCCGGGCGGAGTGCGAAACAGGAACGGCAGATGCCAGGTCAAAATGCCGTAACCGAAATGACTGCTGGGCAGAAACTGACCGCTGTCTCGCTTGTCCGGGTTGATCATCACACCAGTGCGATCTTCTTGACCGAGCCAAGTCGCGCTGAACGCGCACGGATTGTGCACCACCCACCCGCTTTGATTGGCGATCAGCATCGGCAGACACCGATTCGCCCAACCTCTACGGGTTGCCGCCATCCATGTCCGGTTGAGCGGCGCCGGGCTGACCGGCGGTGCGCTATCGCTGATGATGAAGGCGGTCAGTGGACGCTCATCGAAGTTGTCACTCATCGGATCCTCGGTCCATTGGTAGCCGCGCCCAGGCCCCATTGCCACAGGAGTCGCAATCCCTCACACCATAGTGATGTAACGGATGCCCGCCCGGTGGTGGCTGCGCTCGTCCGTTGCACGGTGGCGGAAAGGGGGCGGATCGCGTATGTCCGGACACCGTCCAAGTCGAGCTTTGCATAGTGCAATATTGCAGAGATGATCGACCACCTCAGTGAGGGTGATCTGGCCGTCTACCTGCGCGCGTGCGAACTTTCGCCATGCTCGGTGCTGCGTGCCGCGCTCGCCCGAACGGATGCGGCGACAGGCTCGGCCACTGCGCTCGGCCTGACGCGCATCATCGATCGGATCGATGACGAGGCGCGGGTATGAGCGGGCGCTTGGCGGACTTCTCCGTTGACCGGCGGATGCTGATCACGACGGCGCTGGCACTGCCCATCGGTGCGCTGTCGGCGGCCGCGGCGTGGTGCTTGCTGCGGCTGATCGGGCTGGTGACCAACCTGTCGTTCTATCAGCGCTGGGCCGTCGACCTGGTGGCGCCGGGAGCGCGTCACCATCCGTGGTGGTTGGTGTTGGGCGCGCCGGTGGCCGGCGGTCTGGTGGTCGGCGTGATGGCCCGGTTCGGGTCGGACAAGATCCGTGGTCACGGCATGCCGGAGGCGATCGAGGCGATTCTCACCCTGGGCAGTCGCGTCGATCCCAATGTTGCAGTACTGAAACCTGTTTCAGCGGCGATCAGCATCGGTACCGGTGGCCCGTTCGGCGCCGAGCGCCCGATCATTATGACGGGCGGAGCGCTCGGCTCGATTCTGGCTCAATACCTGCATCTGACCGCCGATGAACGCAAGGTCCTGCTCGTCTCCGGCGCCGCCGGCGGCATGGCGGCCACGTTCAATTCGCCGCTGGCATCCGTTCTGCTGGCGGTCGAGCTGTTGTTGTTCGAATGGCGTCCCCGCAGCCTGGTTCCGGTGACCGCCGCGGTGACGGTGGCGACCGTGGTGCGCCAATTCATTCTGGGTGCCGCGCCGGTGTTTCCCGTCGTTGCGTCAGTCAGCGACATCCGCTGGCACATCGACGTGTTGGCACTCGTCATCGGTATGTGCGGCGCCGTGGTGTCCATCGTGGCCACCCGGCTGGTGTACCTGGCCGAAGATGCCTTCGCGCATCTTCCGATCCACTGGATGTGGTGGCCCGCGATCGGCAGTCTGATCATCGGGTCTGGGTGGGCTGGTCCAGCCACGCGCTCTGGGTGTCGGCTACGACGTCATCGACGCGCTCCTCACCGGCCAAAGCCGCCCTGTCCCTGATCGTCGGCATTCTCTTGGTCAAGACCCTGATCTGGTCGTTGTCGTTGGGCTCAGGAACCTCGGGCGGTGTACTGGCACCGGTCTTCATGATCGGCGGCGCGCTGGGCGCTTTGGTCGGGCACTGGCTGCCGACAGTCTTTCCGGGATTCTGGGCGCTGCTGGGCTTGGCGGCGGTGATCGGCGGTGTCCTGCGTTGGCCGCTGACCGGGGTGGTGTTCACTCTCGAACTGACCCGAGCATGGCCGGCCCTGTTTCCGCTGATCATCGCCTCGGTCACCGCCTACGCCGCCTCGGTACTGCTGCTTGACCGATCGATCTTGACCGAAAAGATTGCGCGCCGGGGTCTGCATCTGACGTACGAGTACACCACCGACCCACTGGAGACGTTCTTCGTGGCGGACGTGATGCACCCCGAGCCGTCACAGGATGCTGTGGGCGGCACCGCCGGCACCCGCGACACGTTGCGTCACGCCGCGAATGTCTTTGCCGAATGCGACGGGCGCCCACTGCGGGTCGTGTCGCCGGACGGCGCGGAGCAGGGCCACCTGCTTTGGCACGACCTGCTCGCCGCCCGACTGCACGACCTCACTGAGGACACCGAGCGCACCCGGCACCTGATTGCCTTCGCCCGCTGGGCGGCCCGCAGTAACTAGTCACTGACTGCTCGGCTTCGCCGGATAACCGGGTCCGTCCCGTGCGGACTAGCGTGGCTCACGATCGGCTTCGTACTGGGACGGATTGGACGGCGATGACAACAGCCGAAGGGCAGCCGGGGCGGCAGCGCCAGGAAACGATCTACCGCAACGGCGTATTCGGCCGCACGCCGGCGGTGCCCACAAACTTCGTCGCGTTGGAGCGGGCGGCGAAGTCGAAGATGACCAGACAGGCGTGGGCGTACGTCGCCGGAGGAGCCGGTGAAGGCGCCGGTATCACCAACAACCGCGCCGCACTGGACAAGTGGGCCATCGTGCCGCGCATGCTGCGGGACTGTTCGCAACGCGACCTGACGGTCGAACTGTTCGGTCGCCGACTGCCGGCCCCGATACTCGTGGCGCCGGTCGGCGCCGCCGGACTCGTCTACCCACACGCCGACGTCGAAATCGGTGCTGCCGCCGCGTCCGTCGGCCTGCCCTACATCTTTTCCAATCAAGGCTCGGCGTCGATGGAAGACACCGCCGCCGCGATGGACCAGGTGGCCGCTGAGAGTTCCGGCAGGGCTCCACGCTGGTTTCAGCTGTACTGGTCGACCAACGACGCCGTGGTCGAGAGCTTCATCCAACGCGCCGAGGCCATCTCCGCCGACGCCCTGGTGGTCACCGTTGACACCACCCTGCTCGGCTGGCGTCCCCAGGACCTCAACATCGGTTCGCTACCGTTCACGCAGGCGATCGGCATCGCGCAGTACACCTCCGACAAGCAGTTCATGGCATCCGTGCGCGACCGGGTCGCGGCAGCGAAGGCGGCCGGCCAACGGCCACCGGTGCAGGTCACACGGGCCGCGGTGAAGACTTTGCTGTCGCTGGCGCGCAACGTGCCCGGCAGTTTCGTCCGCAATTTCGTGTCTCCGCTACCACGGGCGAGTGTCGAAACCTTCCTCGACACCTACTCGCGGCCGTCGCTGACGTGGAACGACATCGCCGGGCTGCGGGAGCGGACGACGCTACCGATTCTGGTCAAGGGGTT
>NZ_JBARMY010000548.1:0-14142 GCF_049802695.1 Mycobacterium sp. | reverse complement strand
GCCGAGCGCCGCGTCGGGGCCGGCACGATGGTCAGCGGGACGTCGAGCATGCCCCACGTCAGCATTCGGTGAATGCCTGCCGCCAAGGCGCGCGACAGAGGCGCGATGAGGTCGGTGCGGCCGTGGTCCTTCATGGCGATGACGGCTCGGCGACGCGCGCCGGCATAGCGCCCGAGTGCGAACACCGGCACGCCCGGGTCGATGCGGGGGTTGACCACATGCGGCTCGCCCATGTTGATGGCCAGCTCCTTGGCGCAGACGTCGCACCAGCGGGTGGACGGTGCGCCGCAGCCGCCGCATTCCAGCGGCAGGACGAGGTCAAGCACAGATGCAGTGTGGCGTGACGGGGTGACATAAATCCAGATCGGCCTGACCGACCAGTTTGGCCAGAAATCGGCAGCGCCGACTCCACCTCAGTTGCGCCTCAGTATCCTTCGCAACCACGCCAGGAAGCCTAACGACTTGGGCCGGTACCCACCACTCACCCGGGCAGCACGGGCACCGCGCCGGCCACCATGAAAGGTTCCACTGCCGCCCAACTCTGCCCGTTCTCGGCCGCCGAGCCCGACAGCTGCAGCACCCCACGCGGGTCAGCAACGTACACCGTCGAAGAGTTGGCGGCGATCCCCAACATCGGGATCAGCAAACCGCGGCTCGGCGCATCCGAGTTCACGCCATCGAGATTCACATACGACACCGGATGCTGCGGGTCGGTGCGGGTCACCGCGATGTCGTCATCAGTTCGCCACGCCAGCGACACCACTGAAGACCCCAGTCCGAAACCCAGCCGGCGCGGATAGGTCAGGGCGAACTGGCCGGCCTGCGTCTGCTCAATGCTGGCGAGGATGACGCGCCCTTCGATGACCATCGCAGCGCGGGTTCCGTCACGAGACAGCTGCAGGTCATTGATCACACCGGGGAAGCGGCTGGACACCGCGCTCGAATCGACCGGAATCCGGGCGGGCTGCCCGGACGCCGGTTCCTCAATGGCACGAAGCACATTGGCCCCGTCGACCACCACCCACACCGTGTCGTCAAGCGACCAACTCGGCCGCGACATGCTGTGCCCGTCCGCCGATTGCACCGCCCCGCCGCCAAGGTCACCGATCCACAGCGACGCCGCCATGTCCGGGCCCCCAGGCTGCAGCGTCACCACCGACGCCACCCGTTGCCCGCTGCGGGACAACGCCGCCGAGGTCTGATCACGCATCTCGCCGAATTGGCCTGCCACCGCCGTCGGATGCTGACCGTCCAGCGCCATCAACGACCCGCCGACCAGGGCATGCACACCAGCGCCGGCGCCGTCGGCGACGCCTGGGTCGGTAGCGGCCACATCGGAGGTGGTCCAGCCGTCACTGAATCTGTCGTCGAGCGCGGTGCCGTCCACATTGATCACGTACGGTCCCTTGATGTCGGCTCGAGCCAAAGTCCAAATGATTTGCGCCGCAACCAGTTGCCTGCTGTGCGGATCGGTCGTGGCCAGGTTCTGCAAATCGATCCGCGCTCCGCCGTAACCGCGGCCGACGCCGCTCTTGCCACCGTCGGCGCGGGTCACCGGGCCGCGCAGCCGCAACGGCGGACCCAGCAAGTTGCGCACAGCTTTCGCTATCTCCGGGCGTGGCCCGGCAATCAACTTCGAAACCAGTTCGGTGGCCAGCTGATTGGAATCAGACACCGCAACATAGCGCGGATCGGGGACCACGGTCTTGCCGGTCGGATCGGCGAAATAAAGCGTGTTGCGTTTGTAGGTGGCCTGAAACTGCTGCCAGTCCAAGAACACTCCGTTGGGCAGATGATCGATGCGCCATCCGCCCGCAGTGTTGACCAACTCGATCGAACCTGGGTCCGGAAGCATCCCGTCGGCTGTCTCGAAGACGCCCATGTCCGACAGCGATCCCAGCATGTCGGCTCGCATAGCGACCAAAACCCTCTCGGCACTACGGGTTTCGACGAACACGACATGGTCGATAAGCAGTGCGCTACCGCCGTCGTCCCAGGCGTCAGACGCCGACTGGGTGAGAAATTGCCGCGCCGCCAAGTGTCGGTTCGCCGGATCAGCGGTGGCTTTGAGGAATTCCCGCAGCAGCACGTCGGGATCCATGCCCGGCGTCGGCTTGGGCAAATTCGACGGTGCCGCCCGCGCGATGGTGCCGACGGCCTGGGGCGCCGACGAACTGGGCACGCCGGCGCAGCCCGCTAGCAGTGTCACCACACCGAACAGCAGTAACGCCAGCCGGCGCATCAGGCACCCCGCTCGGCGTGCTCGCGCTGCAGTGGCTGGCGGTCTGTGCGTTCGGCGGTGAAGGGTTTCATCGGCAGCGGACTGGTCGTCACCTTGTGGCCGCGCACCAACGGAAGGGTCAGCCGGAAGCAGGCGCCGCTACCCGGTTCACCCCACGCCTCGAGCCGGCCTTGGTGCAGACGCGCATCCTCGACACTGATGGCCAGGCCCAGGCCGGTCCCGCCGGATTGCCGGACCCGCGACGGGTCCGAACGCCAGAACCGGCTGAACACCAGCTTCTCCTCGCCGGGCCGTAAACCCACCCCGTAGTCGCGCACCGTCACCGCGACTGTGTCGTCGTCCGCGGCCATCCGGATCCGCACCGGCTTGTCCTCGGCATGGTCGATCGCGTTGGCGATGAGATTCCGCAGGATCCGCTCCACCCGGCGCGCATCGACTTCGGCGATCACCCCGTCGGACGGCATGTCCACCACCAACTCGATGCCGGCCTCCTCGGCGAGATGCCCCACGCTGGACAGCGCGCTGTTGACGGTCAACCGCAGATCGACTGCCTCGACCGACAACTCGGCGACACCGGCGTCGTGCCGCGAAATCTCCAGCAGGTCGGTGAGCAAAGACTCGAACCGGTCCAGCTCGTTGACCATGAGTTCGGTGGACCGCCGCAACGTCGGGTCGAGTTCCTCGCTGCGGTCGTAAATCAGGTCGGCAGCCATCCGCACCGTCGTCAGCGGCGTTCGCAGTTCGTGGCTGACGTCAGAAGTGAAGCGGCGCTGCAGATTTCCGAACTCCTCGAGCTGAGTGATCTGCCGTGACAGGCTTTCCGCCATGTCGTTGAACGACACCGCCAACCGCGCCATGTCGTCTTCGCCGCGCACCGGCATCCGTTCGGACAAGTGCCCTTCGGCGAACTGTTCGGCAATCCGCGAGGCCGACCGCACCGGCACCACCACCTGGCGCGATACCAGCAGCGCGATACCGGCCAGCAGCACCAGCAACACCACCCCGCCGGTAGCCATGGTGCCGCGGACCAGCGCGATGGTGCTGGCCTCGCTGGCAAGCGGAAAGATTAGGTACAGCTCTAAGTTGGTCACCCGGGACGACGTCGGAGTGCCGATGATCAGCGCCGGCCCGGAGAATCCGTCGGTATGGACGGTGGCGTACTGGTAGCTCACCTGACCAGCCCTGACGAAATCACGGAGCGTCAACGGAATCTGGTTGACCGGCCCCGCCGCCGTGGCGGCCCGAGGGCCGTCGCCCGGCACCACCAGCACCGCGTCGAACGTACCGGCCAGCCCCGCGCCCGAGGACGCCTCGGTTTTCGACGTCAATGTGTTGCGGGCCAGTTGCAGGCTACTGTCCAGCGAACGGGCCTCCTCACCGCTGACAATCCCGCTGACAGTGGTGCGCGCCCGCTCGATCTGCTCAGTGGCGGCGTGAACCTTGATGTCGAGCACCCGGTTGGTGACCTGGCTGGTCAATACGAAGCCGAGCACCACGATGACGGCGAAGGAAAGACCGATGGTGAGTACCACCACCCGCAGCTGCAGCGAGCGACGCCAGGCCGTGCCCACGACTCGGCTCAACGCGCTCATCCCGCGCGTCATTGGGCCAGAGCGCCCCCAACGACCTCGGGTGCGTTGCCGGGAGCCCCACATCACAGCTGCCGCTTGTCCTTATGGCGACGCATCGCGTCGTAGCCGGTGCGGATGAATGCGCCGCTCCTTCGCATCGCTTCGCTATGCATTCGTCGCCGGAGCTACGGAGGTCCGGCCTTGTAACCCACTCCTCGAACGGTCAGCACAACAGTCGGGTTCTCCGGGTCCTTCTCAACCTTGGCCCGTAGACGCTGGACATGCACATTCACCAAGCGGGTGTCTGCCGGGTGGCGGTATCCCCACACCTGTTCAAGCAGCACATCACGAGTAAACACCTGCCGCGGTTTGCGCGCCAACGCCACCAACAGGTCGAACTCCAGCGGCGTCAGCGAAATCTGCTCGCCGTTGCGGGTCACCTTGTGGGCCGGCACGTCGATGTCGACATCGGCGATCGACAGCATTTCAGCGGGCTCGTCGTCGTTGCGGCGCAGCCGCGCCCGCACCCGAGCGACCAGCTCCTTGGGCTTGAACGGCTTCATCACGTAGTCGTCGGCGCCGGACTCCAAACCCAGCACGACGTCGACGGTGTCGGTCTTGGCGGTCAGCATCACGATCGGCACACCGGAGTCGGCCCGCAGCACCCGGCAAACGTCGATCCCGTTCATGCCCGGCAACATCAGGTCGAGCAGCACCAAATCGGGACGGAGCTCACGCACCGCGGTCAGCGCCTGGCTGCCGTCACCGATGACCGCCGTATCGAAGCCCTCACCGCGCAGCACGATGGTGAGCATCTCGGCCAGCGAAGCGTCGTCATCGACGACGAGAATCCTTTGCCTCATGGTGTCCATGGTGTCACCACAACGGGACAAAACTCGGTTACTACACGGTGTTTCTTGTGGTAATGCCGTTAGGTCACGATCCGGAGGTCAGCGTCGCGGCCAGTTTGCCGGGGTCGACGTCAGCGCCGACCACCTCCCATCGCCCACCCCACTTAGCGGCCGCAAGCCCGGCGTACACCGCGCCGGTGCGCTGCTGCAACCCGTCGTCGCGCTCATAGGCGTCGCGCGCCCGGCCGGCTTCCACACTCGCCCGGTGGCGGGCGCGTTGCCCGGCCAGTTCGACTGAAACGTCAAGCAGCAACTGCCGATTCGGCACCGGCAGCCTCAGCCGCTGATACTCCATCTCGTGCACCCAGGCCACCACCTCACCGGTCGCGTCCTGGTGCAGGCGGGCCGCACTGTAGGCGGCGTTGGAGGCCACGTAGCGATCCAGGATGACCACGTCGTGGTCGCGGCTGAGAGCTTCGATCTCGGCCCGGGCGGCCGCACGGTCCAACGCGAACAGCATCGCCATCGCATACACCGACGCCGCGAGGTCACCGTGTCGGCCATGCAGCGCCTCGCTGGCCACGTCAGCGGCGATCGACTGTCCGTAGCGCGGGAACGCCAGGGTGATCACCGACTTGCCGGCCGCCTCGAAGGCCGAGGTCAGGCCGTTGGACAACGTTCGCTTGCCGGCGCCGTCGACACCTTCGATCGCGATCAGCACGGCGCGAGCCTATCGCCGTGCCGTGCTGATCCCGGCGCTCAGTAGCGGTAGTGATCCGGCTTGTAAGGTCCGTCGACCTCGACACCGATGTACTCGGCCTGCTCTTTGCTCAGCTTCGTCAACTCACCGCCGAGCGCCGCGACGTGCACGCGGGCCACCTTTTCGTCGAGGTGCTTGGGCAGTCGGTAGACCTCGTTGTCGTATTCATCGTTCTTGGTCCACAGCTCGATCTGGGCGATCACCTGGTTGGAGAAGCTGTTGCTCATCACGAACGATGGGTGGCCGGTGGCGTTACCGAGGTTCAGCAGCCGGCCCTCGGAGAGCACGATGATCGACTTGCCGGTGTCGCCGAAGGTCCACAGGTCCACCTGCGGCCTGATGTTGACCTTGGTGGCGCCGGACTTCTCCAGCTTAGAGATCTGGATCTCGTTGTCGAAGTGGCCGATGTTGCCCAGGATCGCCTTGTCCTTCATGGCTTTCATGTGCTCGAGCGTGATGATGTCTTTGTTGCCGGTGGCGGTAATGACGATGTCGGCCTCGCCGATGAACTCTTCGACCCGCTTGACGTCGAAGCCCTCCATGAGCGCCTGCAGGGCGTTGATCGGGTCGATCTCGGTGACGGTGACTCGGGCGCCCTGGCCCGCCAGCGACTCCACGGAGCCCTTGCCGACGTCGCCGTAACCACAGACCAGCACGTTTTTGCCGCCGATCAGCACGTCGGTGCCCCGGTTGATGCCGTCGATGAGCGAGTGCCGGCAGCCGTACTTGTTGTCGAACTTCGATTTGGTCACCGAGTCGTTGACGTTGATCGCCGGGAACGCCAGATCACCGGCCGCGGCGAACTGATACAGCCGCAGCACGCCGGTGGTGGTCTCTTCGCTGACGCCCTTGATCGACTCGGAGATCTTCGTCCACTTGCCCTTGTCGGTCTCGAAGCGCTTGCGCAGCAGTTCGAGGAAGACCTTGTGCTCGGCCGAGTCGTCCTCTTCGGCGGGTGGCACCACGCCGGCCTTCTCGTACTGGGCACCGCGCAACACCAACGTGGTGGCATCGCCGCCGTCGTCGAGAATCATGTTGGCCGGCTCATCTGGCCATGTCAGCATCTGTTCGGCGGCCCACCAGTACTCGTCGAGCGTTTCGCCCTTCCACGCGAACACCGGCACACCCTTGGGCTCCTCGGGAGTGCCGTGCGGGCCGACGACGACGGCGGCGGCGGCATGGTCCTGGGTGGAGAAGATGTTGCACGACGCCCACCGGACCTGGGCGCCCAGCGCAACCAGGGTTTCGATGAGCACCGCGGTTTGCACCGTCATATGCAGCGAACCGGAGATGCGGGCGCCCTTGAGCGGCTGCACGTCGTGGTATTCACGGCGCAGCGACATCAGACCCGGCATCTCGTGTTCGGAGAGCTCGATGTCCCGGCGACCGTAATCAGCCAACGACAGGTCGGCCACCTTGAATTCGATGCCGTTACGGACGTCGGTGCGTGGCGATTGTTCGGTCGTCGTCATTTTCAGGCCCAATCCTTCTCAATCAACTAGTTAGCTTAGGTACACATTAGTCCCCGACGCGGCGGTCATCCGGAACCGGGTCAGCGAGTTCCCTCAGGCCCCAGCTTATGACTCCGCTTCTCCTCGGGCCCACGGGCCCGCATCGTCGCGGAGCTTCCCGTAGCGTTCGGCCGCAGGCGTCATCAGCCGGGCCAGATCAGCGGCGACATCATGATCGGCTTCCGGCGGCATCGACACGTAACTCATTGCCAGGCGCACGATCGCCCTGGCCAGGATGCCCGCATCCGCTTCGCTCGCCTTGATCCAGCTGTCCATGAACGACGACGTCAACCGCTGTGAACAGTGGGTGATGATCGGGCCGCTGTCGGTGGTGATCAGCTGCAGCAGATCGGGTTTGGCGACACCGGTCAGCAGTGAGATCACCAACGGGTCGGCGGCCGACTCGGTGAAGAACTCCCGAAATCCCTGCAGGAAGGCGGCGTGGATGTCGCCGACGTTGGAGTAAATCGCGCCGTCGACGAGACTGGCCAACCGGTCGGCCAGCCGCAGCGCGTAGCCCTGCGCCAGGCCCTGCCGGGACCCGAACTCGTTGTAGATGGTCTGCCTGCTGATGGTGGCGGCACGGGCGACGTCGGCAAGTGTGATGGCCGACCAGTCGCGACTGAGCAGCAGCTCGCGCATCGCGTCGAGCACCGAATCGCGCAACAGGGCCCGGGACGCCTCGGCATACGGAACCCGGGCACCCATCACGACCGAGCCACTTCCACCATCTCGAAGTCGGATTTCGCCGCGCCGCAATCCGGGCAGCTCCAGTCGTCGGGGATGTCATCCCACCGAGTGCCGGCGGCGATGCCGTCTTCCGGCCAGCCCAGTGCCTCGTCGTATTCGAAGCCGCACTGGATGCAACGAAACAGCTTGTAGGTCATCGGTTCTCTCCGTCCCGTCGAAGTCGGGTCACGCCGCCGCGTAGCGATCCAGCACCGTTTGCCGGCGGCGCGGGTGTACGTTGACGCGGTTGATGTCACCGTCGTAGTGCGCAAGCACCCGAGGGTCCATGACCTTTCGCCACAGCGGCGGGATGTAGGCCAGCGTGATCATCGACGCGTACCCGCTGGGCAGACTGGGCGAACCGTCGATGCTGCGCAGCGTCTGGTAACGCCGAGTCGGGTTGGCATGATGGTCGCTGTGCCGCTGCAGGTGGTAGAGGAACAGGTTGGTCACGATGTGATCGGAGTTCCAGCTGTGCTCGTGGGTGCAGCGCTCGTACCGCCGGTTGGCCGTCTTCTGCCGCAGTAATCCATAGTGCTCGAGGTAGTTGACCGTCTCCAGCAGTGAAAAGCCGTACACCGCCTGGATGATGACGAACGGGATCAGCCGGGGGCCGAACACGGCGATCAGCGCGCCCCACAGCACAACGGACATCAGCCAGGCGTTGAGGACGTCGTTGTCCCAGTAGGTCTTCGGGTGCCAGGGATTGTTTTTCAGCCGGCGCAGCCGCTGTGCCTCCAGCCGCCACGCTGAACGCACGCTGCCGACGACGCTGCGCGGCAAGAATTCCCAGAACGTTTCGCCGAAACGAGCCGACGCGGGGTCTTCCGGGGTCGCCACCCGCACGTGGTGCCCGCGGTTGTGCTCGACGTAGAAGTGTCCGTAGCAACTCTGCGCCAGCGTGATTTTCGAGAGCCACCGCTCCAGCGAATCCTTCTTGTGCCCCATCTCGTGGGCGGTGTTGATCCCGACGCCGCCCAGCACGCCGACCGACAGCGCCAGCCCGATCTTCGCCGGCCAACTCAGCCCGCCGTGATAACCGAGCCAGCTCAGATCAGACGCGGTGAACAGATAGGCGCCGACAACAACGCTGACGTACTGGAACGGAATGTAGATGTAGGTGCAGTAGCGGTAGTACCTGTCGTTTTCCAGTCGCTCCATCACCTCCTCGGGCGGGTTCTGCCCGTCCGGTCCGAAGCGCAGGTCGAGCACCGGCAGCACGAGGTAAACCAGAATCGGCCCGATCCAGAACAGCGCCTGGGAGGCGGTCTGCCAGCCGGCAAGGTTCAAAGCCCACACGACCGGCAGGATCACCAGCAGCGCCGTCGGCGCGATCAGTCCCATCAGCCACAGGTGACGTTTCTTGTCCCGCCAGATCTCGCCAGCAACCTCGGTGCTCATATCGCCAACCTCCTTGGTCAGTTACGCGCCATCGAGTTGGACAATACCGACCGCAACGTCTTATGTCTAGACAAAGTAGCGACCAATGTAAACCACTGGCTACGTCACGTTGAGTTCCGCGCCGGCCGGGGCTTCGGCGTCCGCTGCGGCTTGCCGACCGGCCACCACCGAATGCCGACGTCCATAGCCGAGGTAGATGACCGCGCCTATCGCCATCCACACGGCGAACCGGATCCAAGTCACCCCGGTCAGGTTCAGCATCAGCCACAGGCACGCCGCAACCGATGCGACCGGCAGCACCGGCACCCAGGGCGCCCGGAAACCGCGCGGCAGGTCCGGCCGGTTCCGCCGCAGCACAATCACGCCCGCTGACACCAACAGGAAGGCGAACAGCGTCCCAACGTTGACCATCTCTTCGAGCTTGTCCATTGGAAACACCAACGCCGTCACGGCAATCACCCCCGCGACCAGCACGGTGATCCGCACCGGAGTGCCGCGTGATCCGGTTCTGGCCAACTGCCGCGGCAGCAGCCCGTCGCGGGACATCGCGAACAGCACCCGGCACTGGCCGAGCATCAGCACCATGACCAAGGTGGTCAACCCAGCCAACGCGCCGACGGAGATGATGCTGCTGGCCCAGTGCACGCCGTTGGCGGTGAACGCGGTCGCCAGGTTCGCCTGACTCCCGTTGGGCGTGTCCCGCAGCTTGGTGTAGGACACCATCCCCGATAACACAACCGCGACAGCGACGTAGAGAAACGTCACGATGCCCAGCGTCGCGAGGATGCCACGCGGAAGATCGCGCTGCGGGTGCTTGGTCTCCTCGGCCATGGTCGCGACGATGTCGAATCCGATGAACGCGAAGAACACGATCGATGCCCCGGCTAACACGCCGTACCAGCCGTAGTGACTGGTGTGCGCGCCGGTCAGCAGCGACAACACCGACTGGTTGACGCCTGATCCACTGCGGCCGGCTTCCGGCGGCGGAATGAACGGTGAATAGTTGGCCGCCTTGACGTAGAAGGAGCCCACGATCACCACCAGCAGCACCACCGACACCTTTATCGCGGTGACCACCATGGAGAATTTCGACGACAGCTTGGTGCCCAGGGCAAGCACGGTCGCCACCACGGCGACGATCAGCAGCGCACCCCAGTCGAGGTTGAACGAGCCGACGGCCAGCGTGCCAGGGGCAAACGGGAACACCGTGCCCAGATACGTCGACCAGCCCTTGGCTACCACGGCGGCACCGATCGCCAACTCCAATACCAGGTTCCAACCGATGGTCCACGCCCAGGTTTCACCGAACGTCGCGTAGGAGAAGGTGTAGGCGCTGCCCGCCACCGGCACTGTCGAGGAGAACTCGGCGTAACACAGCGCCGCCAGACCACACGTCGTCGCCGCGATGAGAAAGGAGACCCAGATCGCCGGGCCGGTGACGTTCCCCGCAGTCGACGCCGTGACGGTGAAGATGCCGGCTCCGATGACCACCGACACGCCGAACACAGTCAGGTCCCACCAATGCAAATCCTTGCGTAACCGGGTATCCGGCTCGTCGGTGTCGGCGATCGACTGCTCTACCGTCTTCGTGCGCCGTCTACCGGCCATCCGACCGTTCCTTCCTCCCGTGAACGGCAAGGTTTACCGAGTACGGCAAGGTAGGAGAGTACCGTGCGGGAGATGCATGAGCGCGGGGATGAGGCGGTGGGGAATACCCGTCAACACGCCATAGTCATCGGAGCCAGTATCGCCGGGCTGTGTGCCGCGCGCGTACTCTCCGACTTCTACGACAGGGTCACGATCTTCGAGCGTGACGAGCTGCCGAGCACACCGGACAACCGTGCGGCCGTCCCGCAGGGCAAGCACGTGCACCTGCTGATGGCGCGCGGCGCAGCGGAGTTCGACACGCTGTTCCCCGGCATCCTCGACGAGATGGTGGCGGCCGGAGTTCCGATTCTGGAGAATCGCCCGGACTGCATCTACTTCGGCGCCGCCGGTCATGTGCTGGGCACCGCACACCGGCTGCAAGATGAGTTCACCGCCTACGTGCCCAGCCGCCCACACCTCGAATGGCAGATCCGGCGCCGCGTTGCGGGCATCCCGAATGTCGAGATCCGCGGCGGTTCGGTACGCGAACCGCTGTTCGACGCCGGCGCCCAGCGGGTGACCGGGGTGCTGCTGAATCTGCCCGACGCCGCGCAACCCGAGCAGATCAGGGCCGACTTGGTCGTCGACGCGACCGGTCGGGGTACCAGATTGCCGGTGTGGCTGGAGCAGTGGGGTTTCGAGCGGCCCCGAGAAGACTCCGTCGACGTCGGAATCGGCTACGCGTCGCACCAACTGCGCATCCCCGACGGACTGATCGATCAGAAGGTCGTCGTGGCCGGGGCGTCCCGAGAGCAGCCACTGGGGCTGGGCCTGCTCTGCTATGAAGACGGCATCTGGGTGTTGACAACGTTCGGGGTGGCCAAAGTCGAGCCGCCGCACACCTTTGCCGAGATGCGGGTGCTGGCCGAGAAGCTGTTGCCCGAGCAGCTGGCCGCCGCGGTCAAGCAGGCCGAGCCGATCGGCGATGTCGCCTTTCACCGCTATCCGACCACCCGTTGGCGGCGCTACGACAAGTTGGATCGCTTCCCGGCCGGCATTCTGCCGTTGGGCGACGCAGTCGCCAGCTTCGATCCGACTTACGGGCAGGGTATGACGATGACGTCACTGCAGGCTGGGCACCTGCGCCGGGCGCTGGAGTCCGCGCCCGAGGACCCGGCCCGCGAACTCAACCGGGCCACCGCGAAAACCACCTACCCGGTGTGGGTGATGAACACGATCGGCGACTTCAGTTTCCATCACGCCACCGGGCCGCAGCCGTGGTGGTACCGGCCGGTCGGCAGCCTGTTCGACCAATTCCTTGGCGCGGCGGAGACCGATCCTGTTCTGGCCGAGTGGTTTTTGCGTCGGTTCAGCCTGCTGGACAGCCTCTACATGACGCCGTCGCCGGCGCTGGTCGGCCGCACGATTCGGCACAACATGCGACTGTGGCTCGGCGAGCGCCGGCAACTGCGGCGGGAGCGGCGACGGTCGCGCCGCGAAAAGCTGCAAACGCCTTCGGCCGCAAGGTAACTACAAGCCCACAGTGGCGCGGAACAGCTGCGCCGGCTCGCGCGCAAGCAGCCGGATCGGGCCGTCGTCTGCACCCACCCAGGCAGCCATTCCGCGGTTGAGCAAGAGTGTCTTGGATTTTCCGTGCACGCTCGTTGCGCCCTCGACACACAGCAGGATCTGCGGACCGTCGTGCCGCGAGGGCGCATCGACTTCGTGGCCGAGGTTATCGCCGTCGAGTGTCAACATTGATGCGGCGAATTCGTCAGCGGGCGTGTCGAATACGAGGCTGATGCCGTCGTGGTGGGTGGGGGGCCTGAGCTGCGCCTCGGTGGTCGGTGTGAAGTCCAGCACCCGCAACAGCTCCGGCACGTCGACGTGTTTGGGTGTCAACCCTCCCCGTAAGACGTTGTCGGAGTTGGCCATCACTTCGAGTGCGACGCCGCGCAGATAGGTGTGCAAGTTGCCTGCCGGCAGGAAAATCGACTCCCCCGGCGCCAGCGTGATTCGATTCAGCAGCAGGGATGCGAGTACACCCGCGTCGCCCGGGTAACTCTCCCCCAGTTCCAGCACCGTCTTGGCTTCAGCGACGAATCGCGTTGCACGCGAAGTAATGTAGTGGATCGCACCGTCAAGCACCGCTGGCACCAGCACGTCGATGTGCGGCTGGGGAGCGGTGATCCAGGTGGTGAACAGTGCGCGCAGACCGTCGGCGTCGGATTGATCGTTCAGCAAGTCGATGTAAGGGTCGAGCTCGGCGATGGCCAGCGCATGAAGCAGCTCAACGGTCAGTGCCGCCGGCCGGAAGCCGGCCAGCGCTTCAAACGGCTGCAAAGCGACCAGCAATTCGGGTTTGTGACTGCCATCGCGGTAGTTGCGCACCGGAGAGGTGACCGGGATGCCCAGCTTCTCCTCCCGCAGATATCCCTCGGCCGCCTGTTGTCTGCTCGGATGGGCCTGCAGCGACAGCGGCTCGTCCGCCGCGAGCACTTTGACAAGGAACGGCAGCGCATCACCGAACCGGCAGCGTGCCGCTGGGCCCAGCTGTCCGTCGGGGTCGGCGACCAGCGTTTCCAGTAAGGAGACATCACCCCGGTCGGTCTCGAGTCGGGCCGGATCTTGCGGGTGCGCGCCCAGCCACAGCTCGGCCTCCGGATGAGCCGCCGGCACCGGCCGGCCGGTGAATTCAGCAATAGCGGTACGCGATCCCCAAGCGTATGTCCGAATCGCTCCGCGTAGCAGTTCCACGTCCTAGTTATCCCCGTAACAGTCGCACGTAAACGGCGGCCATCTCCAGCCGAACGGCCAATATTGCCAGTTGCTGCTCGGCACGTCGCACACCGGCAGGAGTTGAGGCTCCCGCCGGGCCGTCGGTGAGTTGCGATATGTCCTCGACACCGACCAGGTCGACGCCGGTCAGCCCGGCGATCCGGGCCGCCACCACGGGACGCTCGGCGGCCAACGTCAGGGCCAACACCCGCAACCGCTCAGGCAGCGGGCCGTCGATCTCCTCGTCATGGAACAGCGCGTCAGCCGGGTCGCCGAACGCAGCGGTCTCCTGCACGGCCAGCAAGGCGTCCGCCAGCCCGCTGGCCGCGGCGACCTGGTGGCCGATTCGCAGCAGGACCGATGACCCGTGTCTGGCCAGGGCCAAGGTGCCAGCGCAGTCACCGGCCAGCGCGACCCGATGCCCCGAGACCCGCTCGGCGAGCGCCTTGGCCGGATTGGTGAATACTTCGCGGCCTGCACTGTTTTGCAGCGCTTCGTTGTCCAGCTCGTCGGCGAGCGTCGCCAAGTCGGTCTTCAGGCCGGCATCGACGCTGTGCAACACCGCCAGCCCGGCAGCCAGATAGCGGGACAGCCGGAATTCGTCGGGCACGCGAACCCGCGGTTCGAGCACTGCCACCCGGCCGGCCGTAGTGTCCCGCAAGGGGCCCTCCCAAGGCGCTGCGACGACGACGCGCGCACCGCGCCGCACGCC
>NZ_JBARMY010000547.1:0-2141 GCF_049802695.1 Mycobacterium sp. | reverse complement strand
CGGGTAGCCGCGCGGCGAACCGGTCCAGCCCCGCAAGAGCGGCGCGCGGGCTGGGGTGATCGAGCAGCAGCGCGCGGCAGGCGCTGCGCAACTGTCCCATCACGGTGGCCGCAGCGAGGCCGTGGCCGACACAGTCGCCGACGATCAAAGCGATGCGCCCGTCCTCCAGGTCGACGATGTCGTACCAGTCTCCGCCCACCTGTAGGGGACGGCTGGCCGCCTGGTAGCGCACCGCGAACCCGTGCGGTAGGTAAGCGGGGCCGAGGATCGCGTGCTGAAGCGCGAGCGCGGTTTCGCGCTGCTGGTCAACCTGGTGCACACGGTGCAGGCCCTGGCCGAGGCGGCCTGCCAATACGGTCAGCAGAGTCTGGTCCTCGAGGGTGAACGGCCGGCGCTCGGTCAGGTCGATCCAGACGACGAGCACACCCTCGGGATGCTGCAGGGCTATGCCCGCCGTCCCGGGCTTGGTGATGTAGGGAGTGAGTAGGTCACCGTCACGCACCGAAGTGAGCAGCTGTCGTATGTCAGACGGCAGGTCGTCCCAGTGCGCCGGCTCGCCGACCGACACCAGGCCCGGTGCGCCGGGCGTGCTTTGGGCAGAAGAGCCGTGAACGGGAAAGGTGACGGCCATGACGCGGCGGGCCCGCCATAGTCGACGTAATTCCTCAGCTGCGGCTTGCACTGCCTCGTCGACAGTGTCGGCTTGGGCGAGTTGCTGGTTGAGCGCGTGTTCGCGACCCGCCGTCAGCGCCAGCGCAATGGCAGCATGCCGGGCGAAGTCACTGACGAGCTCGAGGTAATCGTTGCCGAATGCCGGCTGCTGCGGGTTGCGTGCGACGGCAATAACTCCAAGCACCGCGTCGTCCGCGATCAGCGGCATGACGATCGCTGAGCGTTCACCGACATCGGTAAACCCCTCGATCGGATACTGGAAGGAATCAGTGATCAGCGGTATACCGCGACGCGCAACACCGCCCGTGGTGGAGCCGTCCATCGGAACCTGCCGGCCAATCACCTCCGAGGAGTAACGGCCCGCGGTGGCGGCCACGACGAGGGTGTCGACTTCGTCGGCGGGCACATCGGACTCGTTCGGAACCAACAGAATGGCCTGCTCGGCTTCAGCCAACTCCAGCGCCCGATTCACGATGAGCTGCAATGGTCCGGTCTGGGGGTCGCCGGAAAGCAGCGCTGTCGTAATCTCACGACTGGCCTTGGTCCATTTCGCCGATTCGCGTTCCCGCTCGAACATTCTCGCGTTGTCGATGGCGACCGCCGCAGCCGAGGCCAACGCCCGCACGGCGCCCTCCTGCGAATCGGAGAAAACTCGACCGGGCCGGTCGTCGGCCAGGTAGAGGTTGCCGAAATCAGCGGCACGGACGGTGATCGGTATACCGAGCAGTGCCCGTACCTGCGGTTGGTGTGCGTGCAGTCTGGCGGCCTGCGGATGTGCGCTCAGATCCGCTAAGCGGAGACCGTCGCCGACCGGCAGATCGCCGAGCCGCCACGCTGTGTCGTCGGCCATGCCCGCCGAGATGAACGAGACCAGGGCGCCGTCGGGCCCCCGGATCCCCAACGCTCCGTAGCGCACGCCGGTCAGGTCCATCGCCGCTTTGACGATTCGATGCAACGTCACATTCAGGTCTAGATTCGACCCGATCTCGACGATGACCTGCACCAGTTGTTCCAACTGGTCGCGAGCGGCCCGCAGCTCGTCAAGCTGCTCACCCATTCGAAATCACCGGGCGGCTCCGGCACAGCGCACGGAAGGCAGATTTATGCCGGTCGCTGTGCATGTTTTTCACCCTAACTCGTCTGACTCGGGTGACCTTTGCGTTCTGGGTGACTTGGCTGAGCCCCGTTGAATTACCGGAGTGACGCAGTGGGTCAGGTCGTCATTTTGGCCAGCGCCACCTGCGCCACAACCGGTCCCGGGCACATGGCCTTGTTAGGTTCAGGCGCATGGGCCAACGGATCGTTGTGGTGGGCGCGGGGATTGCAGGACTGGCCACCGCTGTCGGACTGCAACAGCGTGGGTATGAGGTCACCGTCGTCGAGGAGCGAACCGACACCTCGACGGGTGCTGCAATCAGTATCTGGCCCAACGCACTAGCCGCGCTGAACCACATCGGCTTGGGTGACGC
>NZ_JBARMY010000546.1:0-10393 GCF_049802695.1 Mycobacterium sp. | reverse complement strand
GGCGACGAGACTGACCCACCAGATGCGCGCCGACGACGCGGAGTGCGTGGTCGAGGGCCTGGACGTGGTGGTGACCGTCCGGATAGCGGTGCCTATAGCCGGACGGTTCAGCGCCCGGTCGGCCGCGCGGGCGGGACCGGCCTGAGGAATTCGGCGGCGCTCAGTCGTCGGTCGGCAACCCCGCTTCGGCCAGTTCGTGGTCGGTGGGCAATCGCAACGAAATCAGCCCGGCGAACGTCTGCTCTTCGAGTTCCACCCGGCTCACGGTCACGTGCACCGGTACCCAAGAGCCGCCCGCACCAGGCAGGCGCAACACCCGTGCGGTGGCACCGTTGGCGACTTCCGAAGTCATCGAGAGCATTAACGGTTCGTCTTCGGGATGCACCCGCGAAGAACCCGCCACGTTATGCCAGTCGTAAAAGGGGCAGGGCTCATCAAGCCATTTGAGCAGAGTCCAGGTCTTGAGGTCGAACAGCGCGCGGTGGACGCCCGGTTGGGCCAGGCCGCTGAGTATCTTCTGCGCCAGGCACTCGCCGGGCTCCGCAGCGCTGTCCCGTTCCATCCGCCAGTTCATCCCTCGTGCGACGAGGTGGTCGGGGCCGTCAGGCCCCGGTTCCAGGCAGTGCCGCGCGACGAAGCCCACTGTGATGGGTGTGCCCTCCCAGTCACTGGCATCCCATGCGATGCACAGAGTCTGACCGGGTTCCGGCTTGACCACCCTGGCAAGGACCTTGCCTTCGTTTGGCTTGAGAACCCGAGGTGGCCAGTTCGCGGCGAACGCCCGGCCCTGGGCAGCCTCCACGTCGGGGTTCTTCCCGTTGTTGAGCAACGACTCCCTGGTGTCGGTGGCCGCGCCGAGGGTGAGGTCCCACTTCAGTGCGCCAGGCGTCGGCCGCTCGGGCGGCTCGGCGTCGGCGGGGCCGCTCCACACGTGCACCCCGTGCACCTGCCCGTCCGACATCAGCACCGGCTCGGTGCGGATCACCCGATCCCGCTTAGGGGTGATGCTCGCCAGACTCTGCCCGGTCTGCACCGACTCCGCGATCGCCGTACGGATCGCTGCGATCCGAGGATTACGTCGCAGGAAGGCGGTGAGCGGGACGAGGCTCCTCAGCTGAGATCCCTGCGCTACGACGGCGGGGTCAGCGCCGAGCGTCTCCACGAGCAGCCAGTCGTGGGTCATGCCACACTCTACCGACGCGCTAAGCGGTAGCCCCGGCTGAATGTCTGACTTCTCCGACAAAGCCTCCGGTGAATTGGACAAGTGAGACGATTCCCCTTGCACAACGCCATCTGTGCCAGGTAGCTTCCTGCTGCACCCCCGGCTTGTCGGGCTAGTCGGGCGGGCAGCGGATCCCCTGGTTGGGCCGTACGTTGCCCCTGTGTTCCGATCACGCATTCCTGCTGGCTGCAGAAACAGGAGAAGCGAGAAGACTTTCCGGCCGGAACAGGCGAAGGCGACCGTCGAGGGGTCGGTCGTCATCCGCCAATGGATCGCGACGCGTTCGTTTCCAACTGGCGGATTACCAGGCGTAACACCCCAACAGCGCCCGCTTTGTCCAGCGGCTCGTTGCCGCTTCCGCATTTGGGGGACTGCACGCACGACGGGCAGCCGCGCGGGCATTCACACGCCTCGATCGCCGCAGCGGTGGCGGCCAGCCAAGTACCCGCCTGATTGAATCCGCGTTCGGCGAAGCCGGCGCCGCCCGGATAACCGTCGTAGACGAAGACACTGGGCAGCGGTGCAACCGGATCCAGGCCAGTCGCGGTGGACACTCCACCGATGTCGCCGCGGTCGCAGCTGGCCACCAGGGGCAGCAGTCCTATCGCCGCGTGCTCGGCAGCATGCAGCGAGCCCGGAATGCGTTGCGTGTCGATACCGTTGCGGTGCAGGGCCTCTGGAGTGATGGTGTACATGACCGAGACGGTGTCCAGGGTCTGCGCCGGGAGTTCGAGGTCGACGAAATCGAGCACTTCGCCGGTGAGCCGGCGGCGCAGATATCCCACGACCTGACTGGTGACTGTGACCGGCACCAGACCTAGCGTGACTGGACCGAACACCGCACGCTCTCCGGTTCCGCTGACTGTGATGTCGGTGAGTTCGCGTGCGAATGTCGCGTAACCGGGGTCTTCGGCGTGGACGAACGCGATGCCGCTGTCGATGTCGAGCGACTCCACCACATAACTGTCGCCCTGATGCAGATACACCGCCCCCGGATGAACACACGCCACGGCCTGGCCGGCGCCCGCCGTGCCGAGCAAGCGGCCGGTACCCACTTCGACGATCACGACCTGACCGCCGGTGGGGCCGCGCACACCCACCGCGGCGTGTGGTTCCAGGCCCGGCGTCGGGAAATACTTGCCGGACCGCCGCCGCAGCAGCCCGTCGTCGACCAACGTCGCGGCCACCTGCTCGGCGCCCAACGCCCGAATCTCGGTGTCCTCGAGTGGCAGTTCGGTTGCTGCACACAACAACTGCGGCCCGAGGATGTACGGGTTCGCCGGATCGATCACCACGCGCTCGATCGGCTTGTCCAACAATGCCGCCGGATGGTGCACCAGATAGGTGTCCAGCGGATCGTCACGCGCGACCAACACCACCAGCGCACCCTGGCCGCGCCGTCCGGACCGGCCGGCCTGCTGCCAGAACGAGCTGACGGTACCCGGAAACCCGGCGATCAATACCGCGTCCAGGCCCGCGATGTCGACGCCGAGCTCCAGCGCGTTGGTGGCGGCCAATCCACGCAAACGGCCGTCGGCCAGGGCATGTTCGAGCGCACTGCGGTCCTCGGCGAGGTATCCGGCACGATAGGACGCCACCTGCTCAGCCAGATCGGGCGCGATCTCGTCCAGCCGGGCCCTGGCGGTCAGTGCGGTCAATTCCGCACCGCGGCGGGAACGGACGAACGTCAGCGTTTGCGCGCCCTGCATGACCAGATCGGCCATGATTCGGGCCGCCTCGGCTCCGGCCGACCGTCGCACCGGTGCGCCGTTCTCGCCGACCAAATCCAGGCGCAGGGCAGGTTCCCACAACGCGACCGTGCGGGCGCCATGCGGGGAGCCGTCCTCAGTGATCTCCTCGACCGGTTGACCGATGAGCTCAGCCGCGGTAGCTGCAGGCGAGGCGGTCGTCGCGCTGGCGAAGATGACCGTCGGCTGTGCGCCCGAAACCGAGTAACGGGCACACAACCGCAACAGACGGCGCAGCACAATCGCCACGTTCGAACCGAAAACCCCGCGGTAGTGGTGGCATTCGTCGACGACGACGAACCGAAGCGCGCGTAGGAACACCGCCCAGCGCGCATGATTGCGCAGCATCGACAGGTGAACCATGTCCGGATTGGAGAACAGCCACCGTGAGCGTTGACGTGCCAGGCGGCGCACCTCTGCCGGGCTGTCACCGTCATAGGCGGTCGGCGCCACATCGCGCAGCCGTGGAATAGCGGTGGTCAACGCGTGCCCGGCGCGTAACTGATCGTGTCCCAGGGCTTTCGTCGGCGACAAATAAAGAACCCGAGCCTGCGGATCCGTCGAGAGCGCATGCAGAATCGGCAGTTGGTAGGCAACCGATTTGCCCGAAGCGGTGCCGGTGCTGACCACGACGTGACGGCCCGCATGTGCCAGTTCGGCGGCGGCGGCCTGGTGTGACCAGGGGGCGTCGATGCCGCGAGAGTTGAAAGCGCGGATCACGTCCGGCTCCACCCACGCCGGCCAGCTGTGCGGTCGGCCGGGCCGGGCCGGCAATTCGGTGACGTAACGCAGCGGATCTTCACCGGGCTCGCCGCCGGCGACCGCGGCGGCGAGCAGCTCCCTGCCGAAAGTCACCGCACACTCCTTCGAACCGGCTCGAGCCGGGTTGGTATCGGCCTTACAAGTGAATTCTTCAACAGGAGGATGCCGAATTGGTCACCAGACGCTGACGCCGAAGCGGTCGACATGATTGACTGATGGGCGGTCGCGGCTTCTGTGTTCGTGTCAAACTTTCGCAGGATCGACGTTGTGGCCGCACGTCCTGCGAGGGTTGGGTCGGGGAAGTTCCGGCATCTCACTGGGTACGGCGGTCACGGCGGGCCCGGGCACCGAAGACGGTGTACCGCACCTGAGAAGAGAAGGAAAAATCGAGAGATGCCACAGGGAACTGTGAAGTGGTTCAACGCGGAGAAGGGGTTCGGCTTCATTGCCCCTGAGGACGGTTCCGCCGACGTGTTCGTCCACTACACGGAGATCCAGGGTTCGGGCTTCCGCACCCTCGAGGAGAACCAGAGAGTCGAGTTCGAGGTCGGCCAGAGCCCGAAGGGTCCGCAGGCCACCGGCGTCCGCTCCATCTGAGCGACTGATTCTCACGAGAACCCCCCGCGCGCTAGCTCCACCGGGCCCAGCCGGGGGGTTCTCGCTATTGCAAGAGTGGCACGGCACGCCTCGTCGTAGGCGTGGTTGTGCACCCGCGCTGGCTTACTGTCGATGACGTGAGCCAGCTGTCCTTCTTCTCCGCAGAGTCGGTGCCGCCCGCGGTCGCCGATTTGACCGGAGTCCTGGCGGCCGCCGGCCAAGTCGTCATGGTGGGCGGCGGGGCCCGGCTCTCAGTTGTCGTCGAACAGCACTGGCGAGCCGCCGCGCTGGCCGACATGATCGCCGACGCCGGCTTGGTGCCCGAGATCACCCGGACCGAAGAGCAGACTCCGCTGGTGCGAACAGCTGTTGACGCGCGGCTTCGCGGCCTCGCGGCCGAGTGGACTCGCGGGGCGGTCAAAACGGTGCCTCTGTCGTGGTTGCCCGGGCCGCGCGAGCTGCGGGCCTGGACGCTGGCCGCAGGCGCCCCGGAGGCCGACCGTTATCTGCTCGGCTTGGACCCGCACGCGCCGGACACCCACTCGCCGCTGGCGTCGGCGTTGATGCGGGTAGGTATCGCGCCTACCCTGATCGGCACCCGCGGAAGTCGGCCCGCGCTTCGGATCAGCGGTCGGCGCCGGTTGTCGCGTCTGGTAGAAAGCGTCGGGGAACCACCTCGAGACGCCGCGGCGTTGTCCCAGTGGCCCCGCGTTTAGCCCGGTCCGAGCGCGGGCTGTATACAGCGGCGCCGGGGAGTCGGTTTGCGTCGGCCCGCCCGGGGTGCCACATTGTCTGTTGTCCACAGGGGGCGCCGGTGCCGGCTGGGACCGTGTGACCACTCGGGACCGTATCGGAAGCGGAGCGTAAGCGCAGTTGGCTGAGCCGAAGTTGAAGGACCGCAGCGGCCACGAAAATGGCCGGGGGCGGCGACTCGTCATTGTCGAGTCGCCGACCAAGGCGCGCAAACTTGCCGGTTACCTGGGCTCGAACTACATCGTCGAGTCGTCCCGCGGGCACATCCGCGACCTGCCCCGGGCCGCGGCCGACGTGCCCGCGAAGTTCAAATCGGAGCCCTGGGCCCGGCTGGGGGTCAACGTCGACGCCGACTTCGAACCGCTCTACATCATCAGCCCTGACAAGAAAAGCACGGTCAGCGAGCTGAAGGGGCTGCTCAAAGACGTCGACGAGCTGTACCTGGCAACTGACGGCGACCGCGAAGGCGAAGCCATCGCTTGGCACCTGCTGGAAACCCTCAAGCCCCGCATCCCGGTCAAGCGGATGGTCTTTCACGAGATCACCGAGCCGGCCATCCGCGCGGCCGCCGAACACCCCCGCGACTTGGATATCGATCTGGTGGACGCCCAGGAAACCCGCCGCATCCTGGACCGGCTCTACGGCTACGAGGTCAGCCCGGTGCTCTGGAAGAAAGTGGCGCCCAAGCTGTCAGCGGGCCGCGTGCAGTCGGTGGCGACCCGCATCATCGTGCAGCGCGAGCGCGACCGGATGGCGTTCCGCAGCGCCGCGTACTGGGATGTCGTCGCGGAGCTGGACGCCAGCGTCTCCGACCCGGCCGCCTCCCCGCCCACCTTCTCTGCCCGGCTGAGCAGTGTCGACGGCCTGCGGGTGGCCAACGGTCGCGACTTCGACTCGCTGGGCGCGGTGCGCAAGCCGGCCGAGGTGGTCGTCCTCGACGAGACTACCGCCGGGGCGTTGGCCGCCGGTTTGACCGGAGCGTCGCTGACCGTGGCGTCGGTGGAGGAGAAGCCGTACACCCGGCGGCCGTATCCGCCGTTCATGACATCGACTCTGCAGCAGGAGGCCGGCCGCAAGCTGCGGTTCTCCTCTGAGCGGACCATGAGCATCGCGCAGCGGCTCTACGAGAACGGCTACATCACCTATATGCGTACCGACTCGACGACGCTGTCGCAGTCGGCCATCGACGCCGCGCGGACCCAGGCTCGGCAGCTCTACGGCGAGGAGTACGTGTCTCCGTCGCCGCGCCAGTACACCCGCAAGGTGAAGAACGCCCAGGAAGCACATGAGGCGATCCGGCCCGCGGGCGAGACGTTCGCCACCCCTGATGCGGCACGGCGCGAGCTCGATGGCGACGAGTTCCGGCTCTACGAGCTCGTCTGGCAGCGCACGGTCGCCTCACAGATGGCCGACGCCCGCGGCACCACGCTGAGCCTGCGGATCGCCGGTGCCTCGCGTAATCAGCAGGTGGTGTTCAGCGCCAGCGGGCGCACGCTGACATTCGCCGGCTTCCTCAAGGCCTATGTGGAGACCGTGGACGAACTGGCGGGCGGTGAAGCCGACGACGCTGAAAGCCCCCGGTTGCCGCAGCTGACCGAGGGGCAACGGCTCAGCGCCATCGAATTGACCCCGGACGGCCACTCCACCAACCCGCCGGCGCGCTACACCGAGGCCTCGCTGGTGAAAGCGCTCGAAGAGCTCGGTATCGGCCGTCCGTCGACCTACTCGTCGATCATCAGAACCATTCAGGACCGTGGCTACGTGCACAAGCGCGGCAGCGCGCTGGTGCCGTCGTGGGTGGCGTTCGCGGTGACCGGTTTGCTCGAACAGCACTTCGGTCGGCTGGTCGACTACGGTTTCACCGCGGCGATGGAAGATGAGCTCGACGCTATCGCCTCCGGTAACGAGCACCGCACCAACTGGCTCAACAACTTTTACTTCGGCGGTGACCACGGCGTGCAGGATTCCGTGGCCAGATCCGGCGGCCTGAAGAAGCTCGTCGGCATCAACCTCGAGGGCATCGACGCGCGAGAAGTCAACTCCATCAAGCTTTTCGACGACAAAGAGGGCCGAGCCGTCTATGTCCGGGTAGGCAAGAACGGGCCGTATCTAGAGCGCATGGTGGCCGGTGAGGACGGTGAGCTGTCACCGCAGCGGGCCAACCTCAACGACGCGCTCACTCCCGACGAGTTGACGCTCGAGCTGGCAGAACAGCTCTTCGCCACACCGCAAGAGGGGCGGACACTCGGCGTGGACCCCGAGACCGGTCACGAAATCGTAGCCAAGGACGGTCGTTACGGACCGTACGTCACCGAGGTCCTGCCGGAGCCGCCGGATGACGGCGAGGACGGCGCACCGGTGAAGAAGGGCAAAAAGCCGACCGGTCCCAAACCGCGGACCGGATCATTGTTGCGCAGCATGGATCTGCAGACCGTGACTCTCGAAGACGCGCTGAAACTGCTGTCGCTGCCGCGTACCGTCGGTGTCGACCCGCAAACCGAGGAGGAGATCACCGCCCAGAACGGGCGATACGGTCCGTATCTGAAGCGCGGCACCGACTCTCGGTCGCTGGCGGCGGAAGACCAGATCTTCACCATCACACTCGACGAAGCGCTGAAGATTTATTCCGAGCCGAAACACCGTGGGCGGCAAGCCAGCTCGGCACCGCCGTTGCGGGAGCTCGGCAACGACCCGGCGTCGGGCAAGCCAATGGTGATCAAGGACGGCCGGTTCGGTCCTTATGTCACCGACGGTGAAACCAACGCCAGCCTGCGGAAAGGCGACGACGTGTTGTCGATCACCGATGAGCGTGCCGCCGAGCTGCTGGCTGACCGGCGCGCGCGCGGGCCGGTGAAGCGGACGGCCAAGAAGACTACGAAGAAAACCACCCGGAAAGCACCGGCCAAGAAAGCGGCCAAACGCAGCAGCTGAACAGCGCTGACTCAGACTTCGTTCGAGACTCGCTCCGGCAAGGTCAAATTCAGCGGGCGGGCCAGCTGGGTGGGGCCGGTGCGGCCGCGCAGCGACACGACCTCGGCGACGTTCCAGCACAGCGCCTCGGCGTCCAGGGCGCCGCTGACCGCGACCGACGACGCCAGCACATGGCCCTCCTCGAGCTTGGCGAGCTCGGTGAGTCGGGCCGCCTCGTTGACCGGGTCGCCGATGACGGTGTATTCGAAACGGGCTTGCGCGCCGATGTGGCCGGCGATCGCCCGGCCCGAGGATACGCCGATGCCGAACTCCGCTGAACCGAGTACCGGGATGAGTTCGTCGTGCAGTTCGCGAGCCGCCGCCAGCGCGCCGCCGCACGGGTCAGGATGTTCGATGGGGGCGCCGAAGATGGCCAGGGCCGCATCGCCCTGGAACTTGTTCACAAAACCGCCGTGCCGGCCCACGGTGTCGACCACGACACGGAAGAACTCGTTCAGCAGGTTGACGACTTCGCTGGGTGGCCGGGTCGCCGCGAGGTGCGTGGAACCGACCAGATCGACGAACAACACTGCGACGTCGCGCTCCTGACCGCCCAACTCGGTACCGTGCTCCAGCGCCCGGCGGGCCACGTCTTCGCCGACGTAGCGACCGAACAGGTCGCGCAACCGCTGCCGCTCGGACAGGTCGCGCACCATGTCGTTGAAGCCGGCCTGCAGCAGGCCCAATTCGCTGGCATCGTAGATCTGCATATGCGCGTTGTAGTTACCGCGCTGCACCTCCCCCAGCGCCCAGCGCAACTGCCGCAGCGGGTCCGCGATCGACATGGCCACCAGCAGGGTACTGGCGAAACCGATCACCAGTGCGGTCAATGCGAGCAGTAGGACAGGGCCGAACAGGTCGTCGGGCGCGGGGTGCAATAGCGAAAATTTGTCTGCCACGACAGCGAGCACGATGGCCACCAGTGGTACGCCGGTCGACAACGCCCAGGTCAACAATTGGCGTCTGATCACCCCGGCTGTACTGACGTTCTCCGGCAGGCCGGCCCGCAGGGCCGCGACGGCGACCGGGCGCAGGACCCGTTCGGCCTGCAGGTAGCCGATGATTGCGGTAGCAGTGGCGCCCAGTCCGGTGGCGACGGCTACCACCGGCGCCGCGTGCCTGGCCACCGGCCAACTCGCCATGATGAAGACCACGCCGCCCACGCACCAGTAGCCGAGGCTGATCAACGTGCGATAGAAGGGCATCCGCAGGGCGCGGCAACGGGCCAGTTCGGTCGAGGCGGGGTCGGTGTCAGCGAGTAGCCCGTCGCGCCGCTGCCACCGGAAGACCGGCACCAGCAGCCGCAGGCTCAGCGAGAAGCCGGCGCCGAACAGGACGACCAGGGCCAGGCCGAACAGCGCCAGGTTCGCGGGCGGCAGATCCTGCAGCTCGATGCGGTCCTTGGGCGGCAGGCCGTAGCGCAGGAAGCCGAGCACCAGCAGTGCACCGATGACATCAGCCTGCACCATGCTCAGCGAGAACACCGGCCACGGCGTGCGCACCAGCCAGCGGAGGAATCCGCTGATTCGTGCGCTCAGTGCCACGGTGGTGCTCACTCGCCCACCGTATCGGCGCTGATAACTCTGAAGTAGCCGAAAAAACGGTTCCAGGGCATTGAAGGGCCTTGACGGGCCGATGGTGTCGGCGAGAGCCAGTAATGTTGCCGAGGTGTCCCGGGTGTTTGCGCGGCTCGTGGGCCAGGAACAGGTTGAAGCTGAGCTGGTAGCGGCCGTGCAGGCGGCGCGGGGTGATTCGGCTCACAAACCGGGTTCCGGTGCCGCGCTGTCGCACGCCTGGCTGTTCACCGGCCCACCCGGATCGGGACGTTCGGTTGCTGCCCTGTGCTTCGCGGCCGCCCTTCAATGCACGTCGTCGGGGTTGCCGGGTTGCGGCGAGTGCCGCGCATGCACGACGACGATGGCCGGCACACACGCAGACGTGCGCCGCGTGATTCCCGAGGGTCTGTCGATCGGCGTCGACGAGATGCGCGCGATAGTGCAGATCGCCTCCCGGCGCCCCAGCACCGGACGCTGGCAGATCGTGCTGATCGAGGACGCCGACCGGCTGACCGAAGGGGCGGGGAATGCGCTGCTCAAGGTGGTCGAGGAGCCGCCGCCGTCGACGCTGTTCCTGCTGTGCGCGCCGACGGTGGACCCGGAGGACATCGCGATCACGTTGCGGTCCCGGTGCCGTCATGTGCCGCTGGTGACCCCGTCGGTCGCGGCGATAGCCCAGGTGCTGGTCGACAGCGACGGTTTGACCGGTGAGACCGCCCACTGGGCAGCAGCGGTCAGCGGAGGTCATGTGGGGCGGGCGCGCCGGCTGGCCACCGACCCGGAGG
>NZ_JBARMY010000545.1:0-1815 GCF_049802695.1 Mycobacterium sp. | reverse complement strand
CCGGACTCGACAGCTGCGGGCAGTTTGCCGATGACCGTGATCTCTTCGCGGTCGACGATCACCGCGGGATCGCCGTCGAACCAGTCGTCAGGCAGGCGACCGGCGAACCACTCCGTTGCGTCACCGGCGTCGGGCTGGTGCGCCTGCTGCCAACCTCCGGGGCGGCCGGACCGCCGGCCTCGTTCGTAACGTTGTCTCATGATTACATGATTACACCGTTTCACACCGGTGGGAACAGCGTTCTCCGCCAGCGAACGCAGCGGTTCGGGGTCGGCGATCAATGCGGGCTAGCGCTCCGGGCCGTCACCGCGACGGGCGCGGAAGAGCCTGATATCCCCCTTGATGCCCTTGAGGTGCCGGGGGCCCGCGAAAGACCAGCTGAAGCCGGCGGAATCGCCGACCGCCGTACGGACCGACTCGGCCACCAGGACGGCGCCTGGCCGCGCAAGATCGGTCACCCGGCTAGCCGCATTCACCGGACTGCCGAACCAGTCGCCGGCTCGGCTCACCGCGGGCCCGGCGGCGACGCCCGCCCGGAGCCGCGGAAAGTCATTGTCGGTGTCAACGGCCTCGACAAGGTTCAACACGGCGTCCAGCAGCGGCACCGGGCGAGGACAGACGAGCATCACCGCGTCGCCGATCGTTTTGATGAACCGCACCGGCGGGACAGCCACGTCGCGGGCGAGATCACCCAGCCGGTTGGCAAGTTGTCCCAGCTCCTCGGGCGGCACGGCCTCACCCAGCCGGGTAAACCCGACAAGATCACCGAACGCGACGGTCACTTGACGCGCGCCGGGCAGCGGCTCGCCCGCAGCCCGCTCGCTGGCGTTGACCAATTCCGTCTCGAGCGAGTGCCGCAACTGCATGAACAGCATCTCCTGGACCGTCGGGCCCAGCAACGGCGCCAGCCGGCTCACCAGCGCATAGGTTCGTTTGGCGAGTTCCAGTTCAGTCGCCCCCGGTGTCAGCACCGCGGCCAGTACGGAGTAGCGCATCACCTCCGCCGCGTGCGAGAGGCCTTCGGTGAGTACCCGCGCCACGAGCACCATGTGGTCAGGATCCAGCCCCAGCTCGACGAACCGCTGAACATGTGCCGCGGCCGCACCGTCGGCGCGCATATGCACGGCGGCGTACGGATCGTCCACCCTGGAAAGCCCGACGGCGCGCTGCACCCGCTGCAGCAGGTCCAAGTCGACGCCGGCGGATTCGCTGACCTCCCGTGCCGAAACGTAGGTGCCATCGTCGCCAGCGACTCGGCGCGCCGCCAGCAGCATGGGAGCGGACACACCCCGGATCTCGTCGACGCTGATGCCCTTCTCGAGCAGCCACTCGATCAGCTCAGCACGTTCGTCGCGGGCGGTGCCCTCCAGACCGTCAAGCAGAGGTTCGATCCCAGCGTCGTCCACGCCGTCAACGTATACGCCGGTGCGCGATCATGGGAGCCGATGACGACCACACCGCTGCTGCAGGGGTTCCCGCCGGTCGTCGGCGACGGTGCCCGGCTGCTGATCCTCGGCTCATTCCCCAGCGTTCAATCGCTGGCGCTTCGTCAGTACTACGCCAACCCGCGTAATGCGTTCTGGGGGATCACCGGCCGGATCTTCGGCTTTGACGTGAGCGAGCCGTACCAACACCGGCTGGCCGTCCTGCGATCGAACGGCGTCGCGCTGTGGGATGTGCTGTATCGGTGTCGGCGCCGCGGCAGCGCGGACGCCGCCATCGACTCGAAGAGCAGCGTGGTCAACGACTTCGACAGGCTGTTCAGCACCTATCCGGACCTGACGCGGGTCTACTTCAACGGCGCAACGGCGGCCA
>NZ_JBARMY010000544.1:0-3282 GCF_049802695.1 Mycobacterium sp. | reverse complement strand
CGCGCCGCCGGTTGCCGCGCCGCCCCTGGCTTCCGCTGCCCCGGTGGCTCCACCGACCAACAGCGAACAGTTCGGTCCGGTCACCGTCACCACCCCCGGGTCCGCCAGATGAGCCGCGGCGATCGATCACAGGGAAACTCGTCGCGGCCGGGGCGAGGGCGGCGTGCTGCGCGAAAGTTGAAGAAAGGCAACGACGTCGAGCACAAGCCGCCCAAAAAGACGGCCAAGTCGCCTGCTGCGGCAAAGCAATCCCGCGGCGAGACATCCGTCGTCGTCGGCCCGAACATCCACTCAGCCCGGGATCGGCGGGTTCGGCAGGCAGCGGATCTCGGCGCGCGTGGGGCATCGTTCGTATTCCGCCACCGCGCCGGCAACGGAATCATCTTCCTCGCGCTGCTCGTGGCGGCTGCGCAGCTGTTCTACCTGCAGGTGCCCCAGGCCGCCGCCTTGCGGGCTGAGGCCGCCGGCCAACTGAAGGTCACCGACGTGGAAAAAGCCGTGCGCGGCAGCATCGTCGACCGTAACAAAGACCAGCTCGCGTTCACCATCGAAGCTCGCGCACTGACCTTTCAGCCGCGGCGCATTCACAAGCAGCTGGCCGACGCCAAGCAGAAAAACCCGACCGCACCCGACCCGGATCAGCGGCTGCGGGATATCGCCCGCGAAGTGTCGACGCGGCTGAACAACAAGCCCGACCTGGCCACCGTGCAGAAAAAGCTGCAAAGCGACGAAACATTCGTCTACCTGGCCCGCGCCGTCGATCCTGCTGTGGCAACCGCGATCACCGCCAAGTTCCCCGAAGTCGGTGCTGAACGACAGGACCTGCGGCAGTATCCGGGCGGCTCGCTGGCGGCCAACATCGTCGGCGGCATCGACTGGGACGGTCACGGGTTACTGGGGCTGGAGGATTCGCTGGACGCGATGCTGGCCGGGACCGACGGCTCCATCACCTACGACCGCGGGTCGGACGGCGTGGTGATCCCGGGCAGCTACCGCAATCAGCACAAGGCGGTCAACGGTTCGACCATCCAGCTCACCATCGACGACGACATCCAGTTCTACGTCCAACAGCAGGTTCAGCAGGCGAAGGACCTGTCCGGCGCCCACGACGTGTCCGCGGTCGTGCTGGACGCGAAAACCGGTGAAGTGCTGGCAATGTCGAACGACAACACCTTCGACCCATCGCAAGACATTGGGCGGCAAGGGAATCGGCAGATGGGTAACCTTGCCGTCTCATCACCGTTCGAGCCGGGCTCGGTCAACAAGGTAGTAACCGCGTCGTCGCTCATCGAGTACGGGCTGTCCAACCCCGACGAGGTATTGCAGGTGCCCGGCACCATCCACATGGGTGGCGTGACCGTCCACGACGCCTGGAACCACGGCGTGATGCCCTACACGACCACCGGTGTGTTCGGGAAGTCGTCGAACGTAGGGACACTGATGCTGGCCCAGCGGGTGGGGCCGGACCGCTACTACGACATGCTCAAGAAGTTCGGCCTCGGTCAGCGCACCAATGTCGGCCTGCCCGGCGAGAGCGCCGGTCTGGTACCGCCGATCGACCAGTGGTCAGGCAGCACCTTCTCGAACCTTCCTATCGGACAGGGCCTTTCGATGACCTTGCTCCAGATGACCGGCATGTACCAGGCCATCGCCAACGACGGGGTGCGAATGCCGCCGCGCATCGTCAAAGCCACCGTCAGTCCCGAGGGCGCCCGAACCGAAGAGCCCCGA
Organism: Mycobacterium sp.; assembly: GCF_049802695.1. GTDB lineage: Bacteria > Actinomycetota > Actinomycetes > Mycobacteriales > Mycobacteriaceae > Mycobacterium. Next base: position 1,551 of record NZ_JBARMY010000544.1, on the reverse strand, counting down.
CCACAGGGCATTCAAGTGGTATCACCGGAAACCGCGCGAACCGTGCGCAACATATTGCGGGCGGTGGTGCAGCACGACCCGATGGGATATCAGCAGGGCACCGGTCCCGCCGCCGCGGTCGAGGGCTACCAGATGGCCGGCAAAACGGGCACCGCCCAGCAGATCAATCCCGCGTGCGGCTGCTACTACGACAACGTTTACTGGATCACCTTCGCCGGGATGGCGACCGTCGACGATCCTCGCTACGTCGTCGGCATCATGATGAACAATCCGGACCGCAACGCCGACGGCACAGCGGGCCACTCGGCTGCGCCGCTGTTCCACAACATCGCGGGCTGGCTGATGCAGCGCGAGAACGTTCCGCTGTCACCGGACCCCGGCCCGCCGCTGACGCTGCAGGCGATGTGACGGCGCGATAAGTCAACGTGTCAGGCGAGCGCGCAGTGGTTATTCCCCATCCGTGACAGCCGAGCCTGATGCTGTAGTCGTCGTTCCTGCGCACAATGAGGTCAACGCGTTACCTCGATGCCTGAGCACGATTCGACGGGCAGTAGCCAATGTTGCTCTGCGGACCTCGGTGGTGGTGGTGCTGGACGCGTGCGACGACGCCAGCATCAGCCTCGCCGGGCGGTACGGGCCGGACGTCCACTTCCTGCAGGTCGAGGCACGAAACGTCGGCGCGGCACGCGCGGCCGGTTTCCGTTACGCCAGGACGGCTCTCGGCCACGTGGGGCTGCAGACCTGGTATGCGACCACCGACGCTGACACTCAGGTGGGCAGCGACTGGCTGCTTCGCCAACTCGACGGTCACGCCGACGTGGTCTTGGGCGTGGTGCGAGTGGATCAGTGGCGGCATCACTCCGAAGAGGTGGCTGAGCTCTACGAGACGCGCTACGACGCCTCCCGGTACGGCCACATTCACGGCGCCAACATGGGATTCCGCTCCGACGCCTACTGGCGGGCGGGCGGCTTCGCGGCGCTGACCAGCGGCGAAGACGTCGACCTGGTCGAGCGGTTCGAGGCCGCCGGATGCCGCATAAAATGGGACGACGAGTTGTCGGTGACGACATCTGACCGCCGTAACGGGCGTGCGCCCGGCGGCTTCGCCGATCACCTGGCGGAGGTGTCGCAGGAGGTGGCAGCCGACCACGACCGGGAAGTCGAGGCGTCGTGACCGCCGATATGGTGCGCAGGTGGCTGAAGAGCGGGCAACTGCAGCTGCCGTTGCCCGGCTCAGGACGCACCGCACATCGCTGGCGCTGCCTCTCCGAACTGACGGCGATCGACGTGGTGGCCGGACGGCTCGCCGAGGCTCATGCCGACGCGGTGGCGATCTTGGCCGAACTCGGTGGGCCGGGTCCCGGCACCGACGAGTTGTGGGGAGTTTGGGCCGCCGAAGTCCCGGACGCCGTGGTCGTCGCACGCAGTGCGGGTGACGCCGCGGTCCTCGACGGCACCAAGGCGTGGTGCTCGGGCGCGGGACTGTGCACCCATGCGCTGGTGAGCGCTTACCTCACCGACGGGCGGCGCGGGTTGTTCGCAGTGGACCTG
>NZ_JBARMY010000543.1:0-18185 GCF_049802695.1 Mycobacterium sp. | reverse complement strand
GACGCCGGCGCCTGGCCGGTCTCTGCCATCGCGCGCAACAGGGTGCTCACGTTGTCGAGTTCGCCGGCGTCCTGGTCGAACGCGATCACATCAGCGCCGCGACGAAACGCCTCGAAGCTGTGTCGGCCGGCCCCGCAACCGACGTCGATGACTTTAGTTCCCGGGCCGACGCCGATCCGGTCGAAGTCCACCGTCAGCACGACTCGCCTGCGGCGTCTGCTGTCTCGTGACGTTGTGCTGTCCGTTGAATCGCTTGCTGGTAGACCTGCACCGTCTGGGCGGCCACCGACTCCCAGCTGTAGACGTCGACTGCGCGGCGACGGCCGGCCACCCCCAGTCGATGCAGTTCGTCAGGTGAGTTCAACAGCTGTCCCAGCACGCGCACCAAGTCGCCGGTGTCGCCGGGCGTCACGAGTCGGGCGCAGCCACCGTCGGGGCCCAGCACCTCCGGCAAGGCGCCGGCGCGGCTGGCGACGACCGGCGTTCCGCTGGCCATCGCTTCCACCGCCGGCAATGAGAACCCTTCGTAAAGGGATGGGATGCAGGCGATTTGGGACGACGCCAGCAGTCTGGCCAGCTCCGTGTCGGACACTCCGCTGGAGATGTGCACGATGTCGGAGATGCCCAGCTCGGCGATCAGCTTTTCGGTGGGACCGTTGGGCTCAAGTTTGGCGACGAGTTGCAATTCCAGCTCGTGCCGGGTGCGCAGGGTGGCCACCGCCTGCAACAGGTGTGCGACACCTTTGAGTGGGGTGTCCGCGCTCGCGATGGCGATGATGCGACCCGGGACTCGCGGTTCGTCGCTCGGGCCGAACAAGCCGGTGTCCACACCCAGCGGCACCACCCGCAACTGGTCGGGGTTCACTCCGAAGTCGGCGGCGATGTCGTCGGCAGATGTCGAGGAAACGGTGAGCAGATCCGGAATGCTGCGCGCGACTCGCTGCTGCATCTTCGAAAAGCCATACCAGCGCCGTACCAACGGCTTACGCCACCACGGCGCCGCGGCGACATCCAGCAGACGGTCGCGGGTGATCGGATGATGCACCGTCGCCACCACCGGCAGGCCGATCGCCGCGATATCCAGTAACCCGATGCCCAGGCTCTGGTTGTCGTGCACCACGTCGAATTCGCAACGGCGGTCCGCCAGCAGCCGGGCAGCGCGCAGGCTGAACGTCCGGGGCTCGGGGAAGCCGGCCGTCCACACGGTGGTGAGCTCGAGCAGGTCGATCCGGTCGCGGATCTCGCGCGGATGCGGCATCCGGAACGGATCCGGCTCGCGGTACAGGTCCAGGCTAGGTACCTTGCACAGCGCAACTCGAGGGTCTAGAACCTCGGGATATGGCTGACCGGAGAACACCTCGACGTGATGGCCCAGGTCGGCCAGACCGCGGCTGAGGTGACGTACGTAAACGCCCTGTCCGCCACAGTGCGTCTTGCTGCGGTAGGACAGCAAAGCGATCCGCATGCTCACGCCCGTTCTGTTGTTGCAGCGTCTATATCTCGCGGTCAATGTATCTGCGCGGACGTAAGCAAGCTGCCTGGACACGTGTCTGGACTATAATTTGGCGAGCTACGCGATGCAATGCGGCCCCGGTGTAGCCGCCTGAGCGATGCGCCACCGGCGATACGGTGGAGGTATGCGAGCGTTGATCATCGTCGACGTCCAGAACGACTTCTGCGAGGGCGGCTCGGTGCAAGTCGTCGGTGGCGCCGCTGTCGCCGGCGCCATCACTGAGTTCCTGGGCACACCGCGCGACTACCAGCACATTGTCGCCACCCAGGACTATCACATCGATCCCGGCGACCACTTCTCTGACCAGCCGGATTTCGCCTCGACGTGGCCGCCGCACTGCGTCGCCGGCAGTCCCGGCGCGGACTTCCATCCCAACTTCGACGCCCGATCCGTCGAGGCGGTGTTCAGGAAAGGCGCCTACTCGGCGGCCTACAGCGGCTTCGAAGGTGTCGACGAGGCGGGCACACCGCTGCTCGACTGGTTGCGCGGGCATGACGTCGATCAGGTCGACGTCGTCGGCCTGGCCACGGACTTGTGCGTGCGTGCGACGGCCGAGGACGCGGCCCGAGCCGGGTTGTCGACCCGGGTGCTTCTTGATCTCACGGCGGGAAGCGCGGCCACCTCGACCGCCGTCGCCGTCGAGGCGATGCGGGTGGCCGGCGTCGCGACGGGCCACAGCGCCTGATGGCGCCGCAGGACAGCGAACTGCTGGCCGCAGTCGAACAGTCCCCGTACGCGGCCGCAGCACACGACCGTGCCGGCTGGGTCGGATTGTTCACCGCCGATGGCCGCATCGAGGACCCGGTCGGCTCGCGACCCCACGTCGGGCACCGGCAGATCGGCCGGTTCTACGACACGTTCATCGCGCCGCGGCACATCGTCTTTCGCCGTGACCTCGATGTTGTCCGCGGCCGAGTCGTCGTCCGCGACCTGGAATTGAGTGTGGCGTTGGGTTCGGTGACGATGACGATTCCGGCCTTTCTGCGCTACGACTTGCGCGAGGTCGAGAGCCGATGGCGGATTGCCGAATTGCGCGCCTATTGGGACTTGCCGGCGATGATGTGGCAGTTTCTGGGCAACGGTGCCTCCGCAGCCCCCGCCGCGCTGCAGCTGTCCTACGGGCTGCTGCGCCACCAACGGTTGACCGGCACCGCCGGCTTCGCGGCCGGCTTTCGTCGCGCCGGTCCGCGTAGCAGACGGCTGTTGGCTAAGTTCTTGACCGCCGTCGCGCGGGGGGACGAGCGCCTCGCGGCCCAGACGCTGTCACCGGGCGCCGCCCTCTCGATCGGAGACGACGAGCCGGCCGACATCGCCGAACTCTCCGAGCGGCTCTGGGGCGCCGGCACAACGAAGATGATTGCGGCCGGCTCGACGATCGCCGCCTCGCTCAGCGCCGCCCGCGAGCGCGGCGTCTTGTTCGCCGACTTGCCCCGGCGTGGCCGCCGGATCGACCGGATTCGTTACTACCCAACGTGACTGGCGCGGTTCAAGTGATGCTCGATAAGCGGTTCGGACGACGGGAGTTGCTCCGCGGCGCCGGTGTCCTCGGCGCGTCCGCACTCGCACCTTGGGCCGCTGGGTGCGGTGGCGGCGGTGACGAACTGACATTCTTCTTCGCAGCCAATCCCGAAGAGGCGGATGCCAGGCTCCGGATCATCGACGAATTCCAGCGGCGGCACCCGGACATCAAGGTGGCTACCCTGCTGTCGGGGCCCGGCGCGATGCAGCAGATCACCACATTCTGTGCCGGCGGCAAGTGTCCCGATGTGCTCATGGTGTGGGAATTCAGCTACGCCGAGTTGGCCGAGCGGGGAGTGCTGCAGGACCTCAACGCCATGCTGGCCCACGACCCGGCTTTCGCCGCTCAGATCCGGGATGACGGCATCGCGACGCTCTACGACACTTTCACGTACCGGGGCGGTCAGTTCGCGTTCCCGGAGCAGTGGTCGGGCAACTACTTGTTCTACAACCGGAAACTGTTCGACGAAGCTGGAGTGAAGCCTCCGCCGACGCGGTGGGACGAGCCCTGGAGTTTCGCGCAATTCCTCGACACCGCGTCTGCGCTCACCAAGCGCGACGGGCGGGGGAGAGTGAGCCAATGGGGTTTCGTCGACATCTGGACGGCCTCCTATTCGGCCGGACTCTTCGCCATGAACAACGGCGTGCCGTGGTCGACGCCGCGACTGGACCCGACCCACATCAACTTCGACAGCGAGGCTTTCATCGAGGGAGTGCAGTTCTTCGCTGACCTGTCCGCTAAACACAAGGTCGCGCCCACGGCCACCGAACAACAGTCGCAGTCACCGGCAGATCTCTTCTCCGCAGGCGCGGCGGCGATGGCCCTCGGCGGGCACTGGCGCTACCAGTCCTTTGACCGGGCCGACGGCCTGGATTTCGACATCACGGTGCTGCCCACCGGACCCCGAGGTCACCGCGCGCGGTCGAACATCGGCACCACCGGGCTGGCCATCGCGGCGAGCAGTTCCCGAAAGCAGCAGGCGTGGGAATTCGTGAAGTTCGCCGCGGGTCCGGTTGGGCAAGCGTTGATCGGAGAATCAGGTCTTTTCGTTCCGGTGTTGCGTTCGGCGCTCGACTCGCAGGGCTTCGTCAAGGCGCACAACCGGATTGACAACCTGGCTGTGCTGACGGGCGGGCCCGCGAATTCGGAGGGCTTGCCGATCACCGCCGAGTGGGAGAAAGTCAACGCTTTGATGGACCGCAACTTCGGACCGGTGCTACGCGGATCGCGACCCGCGACGTCGTTGGCGGGCACCTTGTCGCACGGCGTCGACGAGGTGTTACGCAATCCATGACAGTCATTGACGACTCCGCTGGGGCAAAGACGGGGCGCCGGTCCTGGCGGCAACGTGGCCACGCCGGGCGAATGTTTGTCGCGCCCAATCTGGCCGCGGTCGCGCTGTTCACACTGTTCCCGCTCGGCTTTTCGCTGTACATGAGTTTCCAGGACTGGGACCTGTTCGGCCCAGCGAAATTTGTCGGACTGCGAAACTTCACCGACCTGTTCACCGTGGACCCGTTGTTTGCGATCGCGATCCGCAACACAGTGCTTTTCACCGCCGGGACAGTCGGACCGACGATCCTCATCAGCCTGGCCGTTGCCGGCCTGCTGAACCGAAAGATCAGAGGGATAGCTCTATTTCGGACCATCGTCTTCTTGCCCTTGGCAGTCTCGACAGTGGTGATGGCCGTCGTGTGGCAGTTCGTTTTCAACACCGACAACGGATTGCTGAACATCATGCTCGGCTGGATCGGTGTGCAGCCGATCCCGTGGCTGGTCGACCCCAACTGGGCCATGGTGGCCTTATGCATAGTCAGTATTTGGAGAAGCGTCCCGTTCGCGACGGTCGTCTTCTTGGCCGCGATGCAAGGGGTGCCGGATTCCCTACACGAGGCGGCCAGGCTCGACGGTGCCGGCGAGTTGCGGAGATACGTCTTCATCACGCTGCCACTGATTCGCGGTGCTGTGTCGTTCGTGGTGGTCATCTCGATCATCCACGCATTCCAGGCCTTCGACCTGGTGTACGTGCTCACCGGACACAACGGCGGGCCGGAAACCGGAACCTACGTCTTGGGCATCATGCTCTATCAGCACGCGTTCGGCTTCCTGGAATTCGGCTACGCGTCAGCCCTTGCGTGGGTGATGTTCGCGATTCTTCTGGTACTCACCGTGCTGCAGCTAAGGCTGGTACGGCGTCGCAGCGCCCAGCAGGAACGGTCATGGGCCTGAGTCAGCGGTTCATCAAAGCCGGCGTCCTGCGAGGCGCGGCGCTCTACCTGATGCTCGCGGGCGTCGCATGGGGTTCGTTGTTCCCCATTCTGTGGGCGATTTCGGGTTCCCTGAAGAGGGAAGGAGAGGTCACCCGACCGATGCTGTTCCCCGCACACCCACAGTGGTCTAACTACGGTGAGGTGTTCGCCTTGCTGCCGTTCTGGCGCATGTTCGTCAACACGGTGCTCTATGCCGGATTTGTGACCGCCGGCCAAGTGTTCTTTTGTTCACTGGCCGGATACGCGTTCGCACGGCTGCCGTTTCGTGGCCGCGACACGCTGTTCGTTCTGTACTTGGGCACGCTGATGGTGCCGTTGACGGTGACCGTAATCCCGCAGTTCATTTTCATGCGCATCACCGGACTGACCGATACGCCTTGGGCAATGATCCTGCCCGGATTTTTCGGCGGCGCGTTCGGCACCTACCTCATGCGCCAGTTCTTCCAAGCCCTTCCGGTTGAACTGGAGGAGGCGGCCATCCTCGACGGTTGCTCGCCTTGGCAGATCTATTGGCGAATACTGTTGCCACACGCCAAACCTGCGGTCATGGTGCTCGCAGTGCTCACCTGGGTCGGCGTGTGGAACGACTTCCTGTGGCCGCTGGTGATGATTCAGCGCAACAGTATCGCGACGCTGACCCTCGGGCTGGTGCGGATGCAGGGCGAATACGTTGCCCGATGGCCCGTGCTGATGGCGGCCTCCATGCTGATCTTGCTGCCGCTGGTCCTGTTGTACGCAGTAGCGCAACGGGCATTCATTCGCGGCATCGCCGTGACCGGGCTCGGCGGGTGAAGCCGATGGCGTCGGTGACTTTCGAGCAGGCGACATGTCACTACTCCGGCAGTACGCAACCGGCCGTCGATCGGTTGGATCTGGCCGTCGGAGACGGCGAGTTCGTGGTCTTGGTCGGTCCATCCGGGTGCGGTAAGACGACATCGCTGCGCATGGTCGCGGGATTGGAGACAGTGGACGCCGGGTGCATCCGTATCGGTGAGCGCGACGTCACCGAGACGGAGCCCAAGGATCGCGACGTCGCAATGGTTTTCCAGAACTACGCGCTCTATCCGCACATGACGGTGGCGCAGAACATGGGGTTCGCGCTGAAGATTGCCAGGACGTCGAAGGCTGACATTCACCGACGGGTGCTGGAAGCCGCACGGTTACTCGACTTGCAGTCTCTGCTGGATCGCAAACCCAGAGAGCTCTCGGGGGGTCAGCGTCAGCGAGTGGCGATGGGTCGTGCCATCGTACGGCGCCCGCAGGTGTTCCTGATGGATGAGCCGCTGTCGAATCTGGACGCTAAATTGCGGGTGCAGACCCGCAATGAAATCGCCGCGCTGCAGGAGCGATTGGGCACCACCACCATCTATGTGACCCATGACCAGGTCGAGGCGATGACCATGGGCGATCGTGTTGCGGTTCTGCGCGACGGTGTGCTGCAACAGTGCGCGGCGCCGCGAGAGCTCTACCGCAATCCCGCGAATGTCTTCGTCGCAGAGTTCATCGGCTCACCGGCGATGAACTTCTTCACCCTCCGGGTCACCGATCAATCTGTGGTGCTGGGGGATTGGCGCGCTCCGGTGGCACGGTCGATCACCGATGTGGCCGACACCGTCGTCGTCGGCATCCGGCCCGAGCACTTCACGATCGGCACCTCCGGTGTGCAGATGCAGGTCGATGTGGTCGAAGAACTCGGAGCTGACGCGTATCTGTACGGTCGAATCGTCGAGTCCGGTGACGCCGCAGGCCGACCGGTGATCGCCCGTGCTGACGGACGGGATCCGCCGCCGCGCGGGGCTCGCCTGCATCTGCAGCCAGAGCGTGATCATGTTCACTTCTTCGGTGCTGACGGCCACCGACTCTCCTAGGAAGCAGCGATGACGACGATCTACGCGACCCATCCGCGCTACGCAGAACATGACCTGCCCGGACACCCGGAGAGCGCCGAACGTATTCGTGCGGTGTGGCGCGGCCTGGGCGAAAGCGGCTTGACCGCGCGGTTGAAATCACTTGATGTGCATGCCCTCGACGCCGATGTGGCGCTTTCGGTGCACACGCCGGAGTACCTCGAGTTGCTGCGGCGCGTCAGCGCAAGCAACTTGTCGATGTCGACCACCATTCACCTGGACCCCGACACCTACGTAGGACCGGACGCGATGACGATCGCGTTGTTGTCGGCCGGCGGGGCGGTCGGCGTTGTGGAGTCGGTGCTCAACGATGGGGCCACCAACGGGTTGGCGGCGATCCGCCCACCGGGACATCACGCGATGCCCGACCGCGGCATGGGGTTCTGCTTGCTCGGCAATGTCGCTATCGCGGCGCGCCACGCCCAGAGCCGGTACGGGATAGAGCGGATCCTGATCGTCGACTACGACGTCCACCACGGCAACGGCACCGAGGCGATGTTCTACGACGACCCATCAATCTTGTACGTCTCGACGCACCAGTACCCGTTCTACCCGGGCACCGGGGCCGCGACCGACATCGGCACCGGCCGCGGCGAGGGCTACACGATCAACATTCCGCTGCCCGCCGGCAGCGGCGACGCCAACTACGCCACTGTCTTCGAGCACATAATCTGGCCCGCCGCCGAGCGATTCGACCCGCAGTTGGTACTCGTCTCGGTCGGATTCGACGCGTACTGGGCAGACCCGCTGGCCGCAATGCGGTTGACGTTGAACGGCTATTCGCAGCTTGCCGGTGAAGTGATCCGCATGGCGCAGCGTTTCTGCGAGGGCAAGGTCGTTTTCGCACTCGAAGGCGGCTACCACATGGACGCGTTGCACTACGGCGTCAGCAACTTGGCGAGACTATTGCTCGGTGACCCGCCGATCGATTCGCCGGGAATGCGACCAAGCCCGCGACCTGAGCCGGACGTCGACGCCCTCCTAGGGCGCCTTCAGCAACTGCACGGCCTGTAGTCACGTCCAGTACAGCACTCGCGCTGCCGGCAGCGTCTCGGCGAGCTGGACCTCGAACCAGGACCGCAGCTCGGCCATGGTGTCTTTCGGGAAGACGTACTTGGCCGAACCGAATTTGCCGAACTTGCGGGTCCGGGCCGACTCATCCATGTCGAGCTTGGTGCGCGGATACCAACCGAGCAGCACGTCTTTGCTGCCTGCAGTGAATCGATGGGTGATGCACTCGACAGTCAGGTCGAGGTCGGGCACGTCGGCGACCGCTGCCGCGACGTCGCGCAGCAATGCGCCATAGCCGTCACGCCACTCCGGGACCGGCATGATGGGGGCGATGGTCAGGCCGACCCGGTAGCCCGCGAGTGCCAGGCTGCGCAGCGCAGCGATGCGCTGCGGCAGCCGCGCGGTGCCGCCTTCGAAGCGACGAGCAACCTCATTGGCGTTGACGGATAAGCGGACCCGTGTGCGGCGCTCGTGCGGCAGGTCGAGCAGCGGTGCGACGTCGTCGAACTTGGTGGTGAAGCGCAACCCCACCGGGGCGGGCCAGTCATGCTTGCCGACGTGCGCGATCGTCGCCGACAGTGAACCGGTCAGGTGCTCCAACGCCAGCGGATCGGTGTAGCACGACGCCTCGAACGTCGTTCCCTCGTCGGCGCGCTCGGCCGAGGCGGAGGTGATGGTGCCGCGGCCGACATGATCGTCCATGGTCGCAAGGATCTCAGGCAGATTGGCGTAAACGCGGGTAATCGGCGGTCCGGTCAGCGAGCCGGCCAGATAGCAGTACTGGCAGTGTGCGGGGCAGCCCTCGGCCAAGTCGATGCGCCAGTCGGCGCTGGGCGGAATAGGCTGCAGGCGCAGCTTGCTGGGCGGTGCGACGACCACCGCCAGCGTCCGCTTGGCCAGCGCATACTTGGCGCGATCGTTGTCGGCGCGCAGCGGGGGCAGCCGGTCGCCGGAAAGCACGTCGATGTTCGCGACACCCGCAGCTTCGCAGCGCGCAACGATATTGGCGCCGTGCGGCAGTTCGAAGGCCGAGCGGGTGACGAGCACGCGCTCGGGAATCCACAGCGTCGGCGGTGTGGGGGACGGAAGAAGCGCCGAAGTCGCGGCGGGTACAGGCATCGCCATCGTGGTACGTCCAACGATGTGGTTCATCCTTCAATTCCTTAAGCACTTCTGGAGTTCACCGTTTTGCTGGTCGTCTTGCATCAGAGCGGTCGACTGCGGGTATCCGTCGTCCGATCGGCCCCGCTGCAGGAAGGACGCATCAATGACCGTGATACGCCACATAACGGCACCGCGCGAGCGGGTGTGGGAGGTGCTGGCCGATGGGTGGACGTATTCGCAGTGGGTTGTCGGCAACAGCCGGATCCGCGCGGTCGACGAGAACTGGCCCGCGCCTGGCTCGACGATTCACCACACAATCGGGCTGTGGCCACTGGCCATTAATGACGAGACGGTAGTGGAACGCTGCACGCCGCAAGAAGAACTGGTGCTGCTGGCCAAACTGACACCGTTCACGGCGGCGCGGATCTCGCTACGGCTTGCCGACGTCCCCGATGGCTGCCGGGTGGAGATGCGCGAGGTGCCGGCCACTTGGCCGCTGCGGCTGATTCCCGACCGCGTGGCGCTGGCGGCCGCCTGGCCGCGGAACCGCGAGTGCCTGTCACGGTTGGCGGCGCTGATCGAGCACCGCTCGCCCGAGGAAGTGCGGCAGCACTAGACCCTTTTTCCACGCCAGGCCGGGATGCTGAAATGGCGGGTGAGTACTGGCGCGACGCAGAAAGCGACGACAACGATGGCGAAGCAGAAGAGCGGCTCGAAAGAAGAGGCAGGTGACTCCCCAGCTCAGCTGATCGACGCGCGAATCGAGGAACTGGGTGATTGGCGGGGCGAGATGCTGGCCCGCATCAGAAAGATCATCAAGCAGGCCGACCCGGACGTGGTCGAGGAATGGAAGTGGCGAGGGGTTCCGGTCTGGTATCACGCCGGAATGATCTGCACCGGTGAGACGCACAAGTCCGTGGTGAAGATGACCTTCGCCAAGGGCGCATCGTTAGAGGATCCGTCGGGCCTCTTCAACGCCAGCCTCGATGGAAACACCCGACGGGCGATCGATCTCCATGCGGGCGACGCGATCGATGAAAAGGCGTTGAAGGCGCTCATTCGCGCCGCTGTCGCATTGAACACGGCGGCCTCGTCGAGGAAGAAAAGCGCCCTGAAGCCGCGCCAAACGGATGGTTGACTACGAATTATGGCCGTTCGCAACAATGACATGGGACAGAACTCGACACCTGAACAACGTCAGTCACAGGCGCAGGCAGGCGATCACTGGCCGTTACCCGCCAAGCCCTCGGTGCTGGTCTTCGACGTCAACGAGACGCTCATCGACTTTGAATCGTTGACGCCGTTGTTCGAGCGAATCTTCGGTGATCCGCGGGTGATGCGGGAATGGCTCAGCCAGCTGATCATGTATTCGATGACGGCCACTCTGTCCGGGTTGTACGTGGACTTCTTCACCCTCGGGCAGGGCCTGCTCAAGATGGTCGCCGACATCCACGGCGTCCCGGTCAGCAGTGCGGACGTCGAGCTGGTCAAGCAGGGCATGTTGTCCATGCCGGCGCACCCGGACGTAGTCAGCGGCTTAGAAGTGCTGCGCAGCAACGGGTTTCGGCTCGTCACCCTCACCAATTCACCGCCAAACCCGGGAGGTCGAAGCCCCCTCGAGCGGGCAGGGCTCGGCGACTTTTTCGAACGGAAGTTCAGCATCGAAACCTGCCGAGCCTACAAACCCTCCGCGCACGTCTATCACTACGTGTCTCAGGAACTACGGGTGGCGCCCTCGGAGTGCATGATGGTGGCCGCCCACGTCTGGGACACCATCGGCGCGCAAAGCGCCGGGTTCAGCTCCGCGCTGATCACCCGACCGGGCAACGCGCTCTTACCCGTTCCCGGGTTGCCTCAGCCGAACATCGTTGTCCCCGACATTTCAGCCCTCGGCGACCGGCTGGCGTCGCACATCGCTTGAATGCCATGCGGGCAGGCTGTTTGGATCGCGCTTTCCGCGCACGGCACGATGGTGGCATGGAACTGTCCGACGTCATGCGATCCACACCCGCGGTCCGCGACTTCACCGACGACCCACTTCCCGACGATGTTCTGTACCGAATACTCGACAACGCCCGCTTCGCGCCGTCCGGCGGTAATCGGCAGGGCGTCCGCGTCATCGTCGTCCGCGATCAGGACACCCGATCGGCCCTGGCCGAGCTGGCGCGCCCCGCAGCCCGCCGTTACGCCGCTCAGCTTGCCCGCGGCGAGTCGCCCTGGAACCCGTTGCAGCCGCCCGCTGCGGACACGTCGGCTATCGACGCGACCGAGGCTCCCGCTCAGATGTGGACCACGCTGCGCGACGCGCCGGTCGTGCTGGTGTTCACCCTCGACCTCGGCGTGGTTGCCGCCACCGATCAAGACCTCAACCGCATCGCCGTGGTTCCCGGCGCATCGGTCTACCCGCTGGTGTGGAACGTACTGCTGGCCGCACGTAACGAAGGCTACGGCGGGGTGCCGACCACGATGGTGATCGCCGAAGAACCGCGCGCCAAGGAGTTGCTCGGCGTACCGGACCAGTACGCCCTTGCCGCCTTCGTGCCGCTGGGCAAGCCGGTGCGCCAAGTGAGCAAACTGAAACGCCGGTCGGTCGAGGAGTTCGTCACGTGCGAGCGCTTCGACGGAGCACCCTTCGGCTGACCAGCGGATCGCCGTCGACAGCATCCCGCGGCGTGACGCGCGGCTCGCCGGGCGCCCCGGTAGGATGAAAGGAGTGTGTGGAGCCACCGGTGAGGTGCGACTCGACGGCCGGGTCCCCGACGTAGCGGCAGTATCGGCGATGGCCGAGGTCATGTCGCGGCGTGGGCCCGACGGCGCCGGGGTCTGGTCGCAGGGACGCGTCGCCCTCGGGCACCGCCGGCTGAAAATCATCGACCTGACCGAGGCCGGCTCTCAACCCATGATCGACGCCGAGCTGGGTCTGGCGATCGCCTGGAACGGCTGCATCTACAACTACAAGGAACTGCGCCGCGAACTGGTCGACCACGGTTACCGCTTCTTCTCGACCAGCGACAGCGAGGTTCTGGTCAAGGCCTACCACCGCTGGGGCGACGACTTCGTCAGCCACCTCAAAGGCATGTTTGCTTTCGCCATCGTCGAACGTGACAGCGGACGGGTGCTGCTCGGCCGCGACCGGCTCGGGATCAAACCCCTGTATTTCACCGAGGACAGCCACCGGATCCGTTTCGCCTCCTCACTGCCCGCGCTGGTGGCCGGCGGCGGCGTCGACACCCGAATCGACCACATCGCCCTGCACCACTACCTGACTTTCCACTCCGTCGTGCCCGCACCGGCCACCATCCTGCGCGGAGTGCGCAAGATCCCGCCCGCGTCGCTGGTGGCCATCGAGCCCGACGGCCGGCGTACCACCAAGACCTACTGGACGCCCGAGTTCACCAGGCATACCGACCGTGCCGACTGGTCGGAGCGCGACTGGGAAGACGCCGTGCTGGATTCGTTGCGAACCGCGGTGAAGCGCCGACTGGTCGCCGACGTCCCGGTCGGCTGCCTGCTGTCCGGCGGCGTGGACTCCAGCCTGATCGTCGGCCTGCTCGCCGAGGCTGGTCAACACGGGTTGATGACCTTCTCCATCGGCTTCGAGTCAGCCGGTGGCGTGCAGGGCGACGAGTTCCGCTGGTCAGACATCATCGCCGAACGCTTCGGCACCAACCACCACCAGATCCGCATTGGAACCGACCGGATGCTGCCTGCGCTGGACGGGGCGATCGCCGCCATGAGCGAGCCGATGGTCAGCCATGACTGCGTCGCCTTCTACTTGCTCAGTGAAGAGGTTTCCCGGCACGTGAAGGTGGTGCAGTCCGGTCAGGGCGCCGACGAGGTGTTCGCCGGATACCACTGGTACCCGCCGATGGGCAAGCCGGCCGCCGCCACCCTCGACGGTGCGGTGGCGCAGTACCGCGGTGCGTTCTTCGATCGCGACGCAGCAGGAATCGAGGCTCTTCTGGGTCCCGGTTACTTCGCACCGGGTGACCTCAGTGAACGCTTCGTCGCCGAGCATTTCGCCCGCGCCGGCGCTGAGACGGGGATCGATCGTGCGCTGCGGCTGGACACGATGGTGATGTTGGTAGACGACCCGGTGAAGCGGGTAGACAACATGACCATGGCCTGGGGCTTGGAAGGCCGGGTTCCATTCCTCGATCACGATCTGGTCGAGCTGGCAGCCAGCTGTCCTCCCGAGCTCAAGATCGCCCACGACGGCAAGGGCGTCCTGAAAGAAGCCGCGCGACGGGTGATCCCGTCGGAGGTCATCGACCGCCCCAAGGGTTACTTCCCGGTGCCCGCGCTGACCCACCTCGAAGGCCCATATTTGGATATGGTGCGCGACGCGCTGTTCGCGCCGGTCGCCAAGGAACGCGGCCTGTTCGACACCGATGCAGTCGATGCCCTGCTGGCAGATCCGAACGGCAGACTGACTCCACTGCGCGGTAACGAGTTGTGGCAGATCGCCCTACTCGAGCTCTGGCTGCAACGTAATGGTGTGACGGGGCCGGCGGCATGACCGTCATTGATCCTTCCCAGGACCACCCGGAAGCGATCACCCTCACCCTGCACGACGCCTCGCCGCCGCACCTGATCGACGTGATGGCAAAAGATGTCGAACTCGAATTGGGTTGGGGCCGGCTAATTTTCGGACAGACGTTCGCCGACGCCCACAAACTGGCCGAGACGATGCGGCGAGAAGCCCCCGGCCGGCGCGACATCTGCATCTACGCACGCGAGTCGCACGTGGTGGTTGCCGGCGCCCCCACAGAGCTGTTCATCGATCCAAGCCACACGTACCGGTTGCGCTTCCGCGATCAGTCACAGCGGAAAGATCCGGAACCGCCGGTCGGGGTCACCGTGCGCATGCTGAAAGACCCCACCGAGGCCGATGCCATGAATCGCGTCTTCGTGCGTTGCGGAATGGTCCCGGCGCCGGTGGACGCCATCTGGCACAACCATCTTCACGCAGAGGCCGTCACCTACCTGGTCGCCGTCCGCGACGACGATGACACCGTGGTGGGCACCGTGACCGGCGTCGATCACCAGCTGCTTTTCTCCGACCCCGAGCATGGCTCCAGCCTGTGGACCCTGGCGGTCGATCCGGCTGCGGCCATCCCCGGTGTGGGTGCCGCGTTGACGCGGGCGCTGGCCGACCGTTTCCGGAACGTGGGCCGCGCCTACATGGATCTGTCGGTGGCGCACGACAATGCCATCGCCATCGCGTTGTACGAGAAACTCGGTTTCCGCCGCATTCCGGTGCTGGCGATCAAGCGGAAGAACGCGATCAACGAGCCGCTGTTCACTCCGCCGCCGGAAACCGTCGAAGACCTCAATCCCTACGCGCGGATCATCGCCGACGAGGCGCTGCGCCGGGGGATCTGGGTGGAGGTGCTCGACGCCGAGACTGGCGAGATGCGACTCACTCATGGTGGCCGCAGCGTGATCACCCGCGAGTCGCTGTCCGAATACACCTCGGCGATCGCAATGTGCCGTTGCGACGACAAGCGTTTGACCCGGCGCCTTGTCGCCGAGGCGGGCATAACCGTTCCCCGGGCCCGCCTTGCCACCTTTGACGACGGCGACTTCACCTTCCTGACCGAGGTTGGCGAGGTTGTCGTCAAGCCGACCCACGGCGAGCAGGGCAAAGGCATCACGGTGGGCGTCACCGCCCGAAGCGGTCCCGACGAGCTCTCTGCCGCCCTGGAACGGGCCCGGAAACATTTCCCCGAGGTGCTGATCGAAGAGCGGGTGATCGGCGACGATCTGCGGCTGGTGGTGATCGACGGCCGAGTTGTCGCGGCCGCATCACGGGTACCCGCCGAGATCATCGGCACCGGCGAGCACAGTGTGCGGGACTTGATCGCCGCTGAAAGCCGGCGTCGGTCGGCGGCCACCGGCGGTGAGTCGCGTATCCCGCTCGACGACGTCACCGAAGCGATGGTCACCGAGGCCGGTTGGACGCTCGAGGACGTGCTGCCCCAAGGAACTCGGCTTCGGGTGCGCCGCACCGCCAACCTGCACACGGGCGGCACCATTCACGACGTAACCGCGAAGGTTAACTCCGAACTTTGCCGGGTGGCGGTAAAGGCGGCTGAGGCGATCGGTATCCCGGTGACGGGCATTGATCTGCTGGTGCCCGACGTCACCGGCGCCGAATACGCCTTCATCGAAGCCAACGAGCGACCGGGCCTGGCCAACCACGAACCGCAACCCACAGCGTCGGCTTTCCTGGACTACCTGTTCCCCGGGCAACCGGGTCAGCCGCCGGCCTGGACGCCCGAAGAGTCACGCACCGACCGCCGCTGACATCAGCTCGTGGGTGCGCCAGAAGGCGTCGCTACTCCGACGAGCCTGTTTCTTCGTGCGCGGGCCTACTGAGCGGCGCATCGAGTTCGCCCTGGTCTGGTGTAACTGAGCATCCGCTGGAACGAACGGCTGCAGGCGGGTGGCGGGCCTACTCTTTGCCGAAGAAGCGTTCGCGAAGGAGGCGTCTGTGCAGCAGTTGAGTTGGACCGATGACATGATGCTGCGGGCCGAAGGCCCAGCGACTCCATTACAGATTCAGACGTTGCTGATTTATGACCCGTCGAGCGCCCCCGGCGGCAGGGTGACCTTCAAGGGGATTCTGGAGGAGCTCGACGCCCGGCTACATCTTGCCGACGTCTTTCGCCGGCGGTTGATCGAGCTGCCAGGCGGTTTGGGTAGGCCGTTCTGGGTAGATGACCCGAGCTTCGACCTTGAGTATCACGTTCGTCACATCGGGCTGCCGCAGCCCGGTGACTGGCGGCAGCTCTGCATCCAGGTCGCGCGGCTGCACGCCCGCCAGATCGACCTGCGACGTCCGCCGTGGGAGATCACTGTCATCGAGGGACTCAATTCCGTGCCCGGAGTACCGAAGGGCGCGTTCGCGATGGCGTTGAAACTGCACCACTGCGCGGTCGACGGGATGGCGAGTGTTCAGATGATCGCGGCCATGCACGACCTGGCTGCCGACAGCGCCCGTCCCGCCGGGCCCGACAGGCCATGGCACGCTGGCAGTCTTCCTTCGAGTGCCAACTTACTTTCGCACGCCGCGATCGATGCGGCGTTCTACCCGGTGCGGACCGGCGCAGTACTCGCCTCGAGTGCCCCAAAGATTCTCCGCGGCTTGGCCGGACTGCCGCGCAAGCTGGCCGGCGGAGTCATGAGCAGAGTCACCGGGGGCGGCATGCCGTCATTTCCGCCAAAGACCCGTTTCAACCAAACAGTGTCACCGCACCGTGTCTTCGAGGCCAGATTCCACGATCTTGCCGATTTCAAGCTGATCAAGGCGAGCGTGCCAGGCTCGACCGTCAACGATGTGGCGCTCGCGTACGTCGGCGGAGCACTTCGTTTGTATCTGGACGGCCACGGTGAGCTCCCCGACGAGTCGCTTGTTGCGGCGTGCCCGATCTCCATGCGCGATGCAGGCGATAGCAGCGCCAAGGGGAACCTGTTGTTTGGCCGGTTGCAAACGATCGGTACGGACATCGCTGATCCGATCGAACGGCTCACCACAATCGCTGCCTCGACTTCAGGGAGCCGTGCAGGGTCGGATCAATCGACCAGGACCCAGCTGCTCGACCTGGTTGGAACAGTGCCAACCGCACTGCTCGGGATGACGGCAAAGGCCGCAAGCGCGCTTCCGTTCGCTGGCCCAACGGTGGCCAACACCACCGTGACCAACGTGCGAGGTCCAGCTGAACCGCTCTACTTCAGCGGTGCCCGACTAGTGAGCGCCGCCGGTCTCGGGCCGCTGGTGGCCGGCTTGAACCTGATTCATGTAATAGCGAGCTACAACGGGACTCTGTCGATCAGTGCTACTGCTGATCGCGACGCCCTGCCGGACCCGGCCGCGTATGCCGAATGCATGGAGAAGGCGTTTCAGGAATTGCTCACAGCGGCTGGCGTCGCAACGCCGTGAGCGCGGGTCGCTCTCCCGCACGAAAAACGACTTCGCCGCTTAGAGCATCTCGATCGTAGGCTCGAACTCGGCATTATGGCGCTGCAAGCCCATATCTCGGCCGGAGCCTCGCTCGAGACTTCCGTCGCGCCGCCCGCATCGATCCGCTGCTGACGGACCTTTGTGGTGCCGCCAATCCGGCGCGATGCTGTCGGCCGTCCGGCCTCGCAGGGAGCTACTTCGAACTAGCCTGGCTGACTCGTTCAGGCCGCCCGACGGGTCGCGGACGAGCCGGACCGGCCGCTGGTCGCGGCGCTGCTCGACCAGCGGTGTGTGGCCGGGTTCGGCAATCTGTGGGCCAACGAACTGTGCTTTCTGCGCGGGCACAGCCCTTGGACTCCGGTAGGGACGGTCGACGTGCCCGCGCTGTTGGAGCTTGGTGCGAAGGCCTTGCGGCATTCGGCCACAGTCCCGGGTGCGATGCAGGTGACGACCGGAGTCCGGCGCAAGGGGGAGCAGCACTGGGTGGCCGGCCGCGCGGGTCGGCCGTGCCTGCGATGCGGAACTCCGGTCCGGGTGGTCGCCGAAGTCTCCAACGATCCCGAGCGGCGGCGCACCTGGTGGTGTCCCACCTGCCAGCCGGGTCCGGCTGTCCATGGCCATTTGATTTGAGGCACTTGTGGCTGGCTGACCTGCCCTGCCCTGCACCAATTCATCTGACAATATTCCTGAGTGCAATTTGCCATACGGACTCAGAACCGACACTTCACTCTTAATCAGATCGGAGGTCTCTATATAAGGGACTGGGTGGGCAGTTTCCCACCGTCGCCCGGCGGAAGCCGCAGCGGTGGTCACTCCCGCGCGCTCCCACCCGCGCGGCGTCGTACCCCGGCCAGCACGTCGGCGGCGGCGCGGAACTGCAGGCGGCGTACCCGCC
>NZ_JBARMY010000542.1:0-1758 GCF_049802695.1 Mycobacterium sp. | reverse complement strand
GCCCAGGGCGGCACCGAGACCGCCGAGGCCGCCGCCCGCAGCGGGTGCCGCCGCAGCAGCGGACGCGGGTCCACCCAGCAATCCGAGCGTCTTCGACGCCTGAACGAAGTTGTTCGCCATACCGATGGAGAAGTACGGCAGACCCTCGGTGTTATAGAGCACACCCGCGATCGGCGAGTAGTCGCTCGTGAACGCCGACAGGCTGGTCGGCAACGTGCTCGTCCCGAACACCAACTGGAACAGGCCGGTCGGGTCGGTGATTGCGGACGAACCAGTCGTAACGGAGTTCGGCGTGGTGATCGCCGTGAAATACTTCTGCAGCTCCTGGATCACCGACTGGATTGTCGTCGCTGACGAAGCTGCTGGACTTGCGGTGGCTTGAGCCGTGGCGGTGGATTGCAGCGCCGGTCCGGCGGGATTGGCGATCGCCGTCGGGGACGCGAAGTTCGCCACCTTGGAAGCCGCCGCGGACTGGCTGGCGTACTGATACATCGTCCCGGCGTCCTGCGCCCAGAATTCGCTGTACTGCGATTCGAGTTGCGCGATGATGTTGCTGTTCTGGCCCATGACATTCGTCTGTAGGGCCTGTGTCAGCTCAGCACGGTTAGCCGCAATCAGCGGTGGCGGCACCGTCGCCGCAAACGCCTGCTCGTAGGCCGCTGCCGCGGCCCTGGCCTGGGTGGCGGCCGTCTCGGCCTGCGCTGCGGTGTTGCTCATCCACTGCACGTACGGTTGCACGGCGCTCGCCATCGCGGTGGATGACGAGCCCAGCCACTCCTCGCTGGCCAGTCTGGTGACCACCGTGTCGTAGTCGGCGGCCGCTGAACTGAGCTCCGCCGACAGGGAGTTCCAAGCCGACGCTGCAGCCTGGAGCGGCGCTGAGCCGGCACCGGCGTACATCAACGCAGACGTGATCTCCGGTGCCATCCCACCAAAATCGACCACTGAAATTCCTCCTAGCCGGCCGCGGCCGCGTTGGCGGCCTCGGCGGCGGCGTACGAACCGGCGCTCAGTCCCAGGGTGTTCACGAACGACTCGTGGATCGCCGCGGCCTGCGCACTGACTGCCTGGTACAACTGGGCGTGCGCGGCGAACTGTGCAGCAGTCAACGCCGACACCTGGTCGGCGGCTGCGGGGACTACTCCGGTCGTGGGGGCCGCGGCCGCCGCGTTCTGCGCGGACACCGCTGAGCCGATGCCGGTGAGAGTGCCGGCGGCCGCGGTCAGCAACTCGGGCTGCGTAGTCACGAACGACATGTCGTCTTCCTCCTGTTTGCTTATGCCTCAACAACCTTCGCGAGGCCTTCGTAAATGAGGGTAGATGCCGTTTGGAGCCCAAAGCTCTTCCGGCGCGAACTATTCATTTCTCGCTTAAATTTGTTCATCGACGGCTACAGCGCGTTCATTCGCCGTTGCCCTCTCGACGCCGTTTGTTCACCTTTCAGCTGCGCAAACGGGCCGAGGCCCGATTTTCAGAGCGCGGTCCCCCGCAGGACGAGGATGGAATCACGTTGCAAATAACTTTCCGGTGAACGCGCCATTCTTCGCGCATTGCGCGGACGTCGAATGCACCGGAGCCCGCTGATGATTGGGGCAGGTGCTGCATGTGTGAGTTCAACCTGCTGTCGTCATCCGGTGATCGGTGAGCGGGGCATGACGGTGTGGCGGAAGCCGTACTTGTGCACGAAGCCGTTGGCGGCTCGCCGGCCCGTCATCCCGTTGTTCATCGGGATGCCGCGCAGCAGGCCGTTGGGTCCAG
>NZ_JBARMY010000541.1:0-4339 GCF_049802695.1 Mycobacterium sp. | reverse complement strand
GGCATGCCGAAGCGGCCGTTGAGCTGGCGGCTGAGCCGCTTTCTGAGCCGCTTTCTGAGCCGGTCCCCGGGGCCGGGTCCGAACGCCACCGCGTCAAAAGCCAACTGGTGCTGGCGGCCGCGCTGTGCAGCTTCGGCGACCTCGACCGCGCACGAACCGTCGGTGACGCCGCATTCGAAGCCGCCGGTCGACTGGGACTCGTCCCACTGCGGTGGGCGTTAGCATGCCTGCTGGTCGACATCGGCAGCACCAGCCACCCGACCAGCGAGCTGCAAGCGCTGAGGGACCGCTGCGCGGATCGGGTGCGGCACGCCGGCGGCACGTGGGCGCGCGCTACCGCTTGAACAAGGCATCGGCCGTTATCGTCGTCGTGTGTCACTGCGCCGGGATGTGCCCAGCTGGTAACGCCGGAGATACCGCGGTCGATGACACTGCCAGAAGACCGTCTCGACGCTGCCGTCGCAGACGCGGTGGCAGGCGATCGGGGCGCGATTCGGACAGTGCTGGAAACCGTCCGGCCGATCGTCGTTCGGTACTGCCGGGCCCGCCTGGGCACGGCAGAGCGAAGCGGAGTCTCGGCGGATGACGTCGCACAGGAGGTGTGCTTGGCCGTCATGACAGCACTGCCGCGCTACTGCGATCAGGGCCGCCCGTTTCTGGCTTTCGCGTACGGCATTGCCGCGCACAAGGTCGCCGACGCCCACCGTGCCGCCGCCCGCGATCTGTCCCACCCGGTTGATTCGATCCCCGAAATCCGTTCGGGGGCACCGGATCCCGAGCAGTCGGCGATCGAAGCCGAGTCGGTGCGCCGGATGAACGAGCTGCTGGCGGAGTTGCCCGCCAAGCAGCGCGAAATCTTGATCCTGCGCGTCGTCGTCGGCTTGAGCTCCGACGAGACCGCCGACGCGCTGGGCACCACGCCGGGAGCCGTCCGGGTAGCCCAGCACCGGGCGCTGGCGCGGTTGAAATCGGTCCTCAGCGCGACGGGGCAAGACCGTGTCTGAGCGCGGACCCGACCCGGTGGCCACGGATCTGTTGACCCGTACCGACCGATTCGTCGACGCGCTCGCCGCCGGCGACCCGGTCGACACCGTCGACAACGACCGCGACGACGACGTGCTGGCCGGCCTGCTCGGGGAGTGGCGTGACGAGCTCAGGCGGCCGTCGTCGCCTGCGCTGGTCCCGGAGGAAGCAGCGTTGATCGCGTTGCGCAGCGGGCGAGCGGTCCGCGCCGATCAGCGCCACGGACTGACTTTGGTGGCGTCGGTGGCCGCAGCGATTCTGGCGTTCGGCGGGTTGGGTGTCATGGTGGCCGACGCGCAACCCGGCGGCCCGCTGTACAGCGTGCACACGGTGCTGTTCGGCCAGGCGCCGGTCGACGACGACCAGATTGAACTGACCGCGAAGAATGAGCTGGCCGAGGTGCAGCAGATGATCGCGCAAGGTCGGTGGGATCAGGCTCAGGGCAAACTGGCGGTCGTCAACGACACGGTGCAAAACGTCAACGACACCAACCGCAAACAGAACCTGATCAACCAGGTCAACCGGCTTAACGCGAAAGTCGCCACCCGTAACCCGGACGCCACGACCGCGCCCGGCGGCTAGCGGAAAAAAGCTAGAACAGCTCAGCGAAGCCCGTGATAACCCTCGGCGTCCGACGTCGCCTCGTTGAGCGACGCGTCGGCGTAACCGCGGCAGTAGTCCCACGTCACATACGCATCGGGCTCGGGATCGTAAGCCGGCTCGTGCGGTCGCACAGTGCCGTCGATCAGCAACTGTAAAAGGTTGGCGCGCAACATATCCCAGTCGTGATAGTGGTCCTGCTGGCATTCCTCGCAGCAAACCACCAGGCCGCGGATGCCCCGGTGCGCCAACAGGGCTTCGTACACGGCAAGGTCGGCAAGGTCAGCTTCGACCGCTGTTCGCTCCTGCGGATCCAGCGGTTGACCCGGCTCGACGGCGTCCAGCGCAGCGGAGGGATCACACGGATCGTCAGCGAAAGGATCGGGCGGCAAACCCGGCGGGAGGTGGTCGCGCACCCCTTCACATTACGCAAGCGGGGAGCCGTCGCGCCAGCGGCGGGCCGGGCGAGCCGTCCCGTCGGCCGCGCCGACCAACATGGCTCAAGAATCGGTGGGCGAGCCGATAGGATGGGCTTCACTCGCCCGCTTTGAACCTGCTCGCGATCCGCTCGTTCGCAGCTTGTTTTGGGACCTGCTTGGGAGGCCGCACAATGTCTACTCTCGACGGCAGCCCCGACCGGGTCGCCAGTCCGTTTCTGCGCGCCGGCGGGTTCGCCGAAGAGGCGGTGCCGATCGGCGGCGACGACCCGAACAAGGTGGCGATGCTCGGGCTGACCTTCGACGACGTGTTGCTGCTGCCCGCGGCCTCTGATGTGGTGCCTGCCACTGCGGACACTTCCAGCCAGCTCACCAGGAAGATTCGGCTCAAGGTGCCGCTGGTGAGCTCGGCGATGGACACCGTCACCGAGTCTCGGATGGCGATCGCGATGGCCAGGGCCGGCGGCATGGGTGTGCTGCACCGCAACCTGCCGGTTGCCGAGCAAGCCGGCCAGGTGGAAACGGTCAAACGCTCGGAAGCCGGGATGGTCACCGACCCGGTCACCTGCCGGCCGACCAACACGCTGGCCGAGGTGGACGCGATGTGCGCCCGGTTCCGGATCTCCGGGCTGCCGGTGGTCGACGATTCCGGCGCACTGGTCGGGATCATCACAAACCGCGACATGCGTTTTGAGGTCGACCAGTCCAAGCGGGTTGCTGAGGTGATGACCAAAGCCCCGCTGATCACCGCTCGGGAGGGCGTCACCGCCGACGCAGCGCTCGGTCTGCTGCGGCGCAACAAGATCGAGAAGCTGCCCATCGTCGACGGCCGGGGCCGGTTAACCGGGTTGATCACCGTCAAGGACTTCGTCAAAACCGAGCAGCACCCGCTGGCCACCAAGGACAGCGACGGACGGCTGTTGGTCGGTGCGGCCGTCGGCGTTGGCGAGGACGCGTGGGTGCGAGCGATGACGCTGGTCGACGCCGGGGCCGACGTGGTGGTCGTCGACACCGCACACGCCCACAACCGACTGGTGCTCGACATGGTCGGCAAACTCAAGGTCGAGGTCGGCGACCGCGTCGAGGTCGTCGGCGGCAATGTCGCCACCAGGTCGGCGGCCGCGGCGCTGGTGGAAGCCGGGGCCGACGCGGTGAAGGTAGGCGTGGGACCGGGCTCGATCTGCACCACGCGGGTGGTGGCCGGGGTCGGGGCGCCGCAGATCACCGCGATCTTGGAAGCAGTAGCAGCGTGTCGTCCGCATGGAGTGCCAGTGATCGCCGACGGCGGATTGCAGTACTCCGGTGACATCGCCAAGGCGCTGGCTGCCGGCGCATCGACGGCCATGTTGGGGTCGCTGCTGGCCGGCACCGCCGAAGCGCCCGGCGAATTGATCTTCGTCAACGGCAAGCAGTACAAGAGTTACCGCGGCATGGGGTCGCTGGGCGCCATGCAGGGCCGGGGTCAGGGCAAGTCGTATTCCAAAGACCGCTACTTCGCCGACGATGTGCTGTCCGAGGACAAGCTGGTGCCCGAGGGCATCGAGGGCCGGGTGCCGTTCCGCGGCCCGTTGGCGACGGTGATTCACCAGCTCACCGGTGGCCTGCGCGCCGCCATGGGCTACACCGGCTCCACCACCATTGAAGTGTTGCAACGGGCGCAATTCGTGCGGATCACCGCTGCGGGGCTGAAAGAAAGCCACCCGCACGACATCACCATGACCGCCGAAGCACCTAATTACTCGGCGCGGTGAGCGGGTTGTCGCATGCGTGACATGGCCGAGATCGGGATGGGCCGCACTGCGCGGCGGACCTACGAACTCGCCGACGTCAACATCGTCCCGTCGCGGCGCACCCGCTCGTCGCAGGACGTGTCGACGTGCTGGCAACTCGACGCCTACCGGTTCGAGATCCCCGTCATCGCCCACCCCACCGACGCGCTGGTGTCGCCGGAGTTCGCCATTGAACTGGGCCGTCTCGGCGGTCTGGGTGTGCTCAACGGCGAGGGCCTGATCGGCCGGCACGCCGACGTCCAGGCCAAGATCGCGCAGGTCCTGGAAGCCGCCGCCAAAGAACCCGAACCGGCCGCGGCGATCCGGCTGCTGCAGCAGCTGCACGCCGCGCCGCTTGATCCCGAGCTGCTGGGCGCTGCGGTGGCCCGCATCCGGGAGGCCGGGGTGATCACCGCGGTGCGGGTGAGCCCGCAGAACGCCCAAGCGATGACCCCGGTGCTGCTGGCGGCGGGCATCGACCTGCTCGTCATCCAGGGCACCATCGTGTCC
>NZ_JBARMY010000540.1:0-8490 GCF_049802695.1 Mycobacterium sp. | reverse complement strand
GGTCCGACCGGCGGGCTGGCCGCGACGGCGGGCACGGTCTTCACCGGGTATCCGTTCCTGCGCGGCGCGCTGCGATCCCTGCGCTCGGGCCGCGCCGGCACCGACGCATTGGTCTCCGCCGCGACCGTGGCCAGCCTGGTGTTGCGCGAGAACGTGGTGGCGCTGACTGTGCTGTGGCTGCTCAACATCGGTGAGTATCTGCAAGACCTGACTCTGCGGCGGACCCGGCGAGCCATCTCCGACCTGCTGCGCGGAACGCAGGACACCGCTTGGATCCGCCTCACCGAGGGGCCCGAGGCGGGCACCGAGGTCCAGGTGCCGATCGACACGCTGCAGATCGGCGATCAGGTGGTGGTGCACGACCACGTCGCGATTCCGGTCGACGGCGAGGTGGTCGACGGCGAGGCCGTGGTCGACCAGTCCGCTATCACCGGAGAAACGCTGCCCGTGAGCGTCATCAACGGGGCCCGGGTGCACGCCGGTTCGGTGGTGGTACGCGGGCGACTGGTCGTGCAGGCCCGCGCCGTCGGCAACCAGACGACCATCGGCCGCATCATCACCCGCGTCGAAGAGGCACAAAACGATCGGGCACCGATACAGACCGTTGGCGAGAACTTCTCCCGCCGCTTCGTCCCGACATCATTCATCGTCTCTGCGATCACCTTGCTGTTGACCCGGGACGTGCGGCGCGCGATGACCATGCTGCTGGTCGCCTGCCCGTGCGCGGTCGGGTTGGCGACCCCGACCGCGATCAGCGCGGCGATCGGAAACGGCGCCCGGCGGGGCATCCTCATCAAGGGCGGCTCGCACCTGGAGCAGGCGGGCCGGGTCGACGCGATCGTCTTCGACAAAACCGGAACGCTCACGGTCGGGCGCCCCGTGGTCACCAACATCGTTGCGATGCACCCTGATTGGCAGCCCGAACAGGTTCTCGCCTACGCGGCGAGTTCGGAGATCCACTCCCGTCATCCGCTGGCCGAAGCCGTGATCCGCTCGACCGAGGAACGCCATATCACCATCCCGCCGCACGAGGAATGCGAAGTCCTGGTCGGCCTCGGCATGCGGACCTGGGCCGACGGCCGCACGCTGCTGCTGGGCAGCCCGTCACTGCTGAGCGCGGAGAACGTCCAAGTGTCCCAGGAGGCGGCGGACTGGGTCGACAAGCTGCGACGGCAGGCCGAGACGCCATTGCTGCTCGCCGTGGACGGAGCGCTGGTCGGGTTGATCAGCCTGCGCGACGAGGTGCGGGCCGAGGCACCCGAAGTGGTGAAGAAGCTGCGCGCCAACGGGGTTCGTCGCATCGTCATGCTGACCGGCGACCATCCCGAGATCGCCGGGGTGGTGGCCGGTGAACTCGGCATCGACGACTGGCGCGCCGAGGTGCTGCCGGAAGACAAACTGCGAGTGGTACGGGAACTGCAAAGCGAAGGTCACGTCGTCGGCGTGGTCGGCGACGGCATCAACGATGCTCCTGCGCTGGCCGCCGCGGACATCGGGATCGCAATGGGCCTGGCCGGGACCGACGTCGCCGTCGAAACCGCCGATGTCGCGCTGGCCAACGACGACCTGAACCGGCTATTGGATGTCGGCGATCTGGGCGCCCGGGCAGTCGAGGTGATTCGGGAGAACTACGGCATGTCGATCGCGGTCAACGCGGCGGGGCTGTTGATCGGCGCCGGCGGTGCGTTATCGCCGGTGCTGGCAGCGATTCTGCACAACGCATCGTCGGTCGCCGTCGTCGCCAACAGCTCTCGGCTCATCCGCTATCGATTGGATTGACCGAGCGGCGATCGCAAGCGCGGCGAAGCCGGGCGCAGCGGGTCGCCGCCTATGGCCCGAGCGACTCTCAGCAGCCGCAGTCCTTGCCGCGCCACGAGCGGACACCCTGCCAGATCGCCGCGGCCGCGATTCCGAGACCGATCATCGGATCGAACCACCAGCAACCGGGCCACGCGGCGGTGACCGCCAGGCCGGCCATCACCGCCGCGGCCTGCGCGCCGCACAGGTAGTTCTGGGTGCCCTCCCCGGCGGTGGCCACCGAACTGAGCCGAACGCCGAGCTTGTGCTTGATCCGGCCGAGCATCGGCATCAACACCACGGCGACCGCTGTCAGCACGATGCCGATCACCGACGTTCCGGCGTGGTGATCGTCAAGCAGGTCGCGGATGGATTCGGCGGCAATGTAGGGGGCGGTCAACCAGAACGACAGCGCCACCCCGCGCTGAGCACGCCGCTCGGCGACCTCGGACAACGTCCGCGAGCCGGTGAAGCGCCAGATCACCATCGCACTGGCCAGGCCTTCCGGCGCGCTGCCCAAGGCCCACCCGGTCAGAGCGATGGAGCCGACCGCCAGGCCTTGCCATAACCCGATGACGCCTTCGGTGAGCATCACCGTCAGGCTGAGCCAGGCCAGCCGATGCGCCCATCGGGCGCGTCGGTGCCAGGCCGCATCGTGGCTGACCACGGCGCCGTGCGAAGCGTGGCCGCAAGCGTCAGCAGCAAGCTCGGTAGAGCCGACGGGACGCGAAGAGGTCACTTGGCGATGGTAAACGCAGGTCGCTGCGGCATACTAGAGCGGCACCTGCCGGCCCGTACGCTGGCAGGCATGGCACGCACCGAGGATGGCGTCTGGGACACCTGGGATTTGGCAACAAGCGTGGGCGCCACCGCCACCATGGTGGCTGCCGGCAGGGCCCGCGCCACAGCGGCCGAGCATCCGCTGATCGAAGACCGGTTCGCCGAACCGCTGGTGCGGGCGGTCGGCATTGACTTCTTCACCCGCTGGGCCGCCGGCGAGCTCGACTCGGCCGATGTGGACATTCCGGGCAACGCCTGGGGTATGCAGCGGATGACGGATCTGCTGACGGTGCGGACGCGGCACATCGACGAGTTCCTCGCCGACGCAACAGCAGCCGGACTCCGCCAGGTGGTGATCCTGGCCTCTGGTCTCGACGCGCGCGCGTATCGGCTGCCTTGGCCCCCGGGAACGACGGTGTTCGAGATCGACCAACCGCAGGTGCTCGAGTTCAAGGCCGCCACGGTGGCGGAGCTCGGCGCGAAGCCCGCCGCCGACGTGCGGGCGGTGCCGATCGATCTGCGTGACGACTGGCCGGCGGCGCTGCGGGCGGCCGGATTCGACGTCAGCCGCCCCACGGCGTGGGTCGCCGAGGGCCTGCTCGCGTTCCTGCCGCCGGAAGCCCAAGACCGCTTACTGGACCACATCACTGCGCTGAGCGCCAAGGACAGTCGTTTGATCGCCGAGATCTTCTGGAACTCGCCGGAATCGGTCGAGATCATGCAGGCCGCCACCAACAAGTGGCGCGAGCACGGCCTTGACGTCGCCCTTGACGATCTGGGCTATCCCGGCGACCGCAGCGAGGTCGCGACATACCTCGAAGAACACGGTTGGCGCACAGTTCGCACACTGGCCAGCCAACTTCTGGCCGACAACGGATTGCCGCCGTTCGAAGGGCCGGTCGAGTTGACCAACAACTACTACTGCACGGCGCTGCTCAGCGGGGCCTAGATCGGTCCGGTTGAACCGTCCGGCAACCGGGCGGGTGCCTCGTACGATGTGCGAGACCACGAAAGGACGCGCGTGCCGATGCCACAGAGTCCGCTTGACCCCGTCGCCAGTGAACGGTTGTCGCATGCCGACAAGGTCTTCACCTCCGATTTGTCGATCAACGAGTTCGCCGTGCTGCACGGCGCCGGTTTCGAACCGATTGAGCTAGTGATGGGTGTCTCCGTCTATCACGTGGGCTACCAGTTCACCGGTATCCGGCAGCAGTCCGAACTCCCGGTGCTCACTGAGGCGACTTACCGTGCGCGCTGGAACGCCATGAGCCGCCTGCAGGCCGAAGCCGACGCGCTGGGCGCCGACGGGGTTGTCGGCGTGCGGCTCGAGTGGCGTCAGCAGGGCGCCGAATCCGAGCACCTCGAATTCATCGCGGTGGGGACCGCGGTGCGCTTCACCGCAAAGCCCGGGGCGTTCCGGCGCAGCAACGGGCAGGCATTTTCCAGCCACCTGTCCGGTCAGGACATGGCAACGCTGCTGCGGTCTGGCTATGCACCCGTGGCGTTTGTCATGGGCAACTGCGTATTTCACATCGCCGCGCAAGGGTTCATGCAAACCTTGCGCCAGGCGGGACGCAATGTCGAGATGCCGCAGTGGACGCAGGGGAATTACGAGGCCCGCGAGTTGGCGATGTCGCGCATGCAAAGCGAGGCCGAGCGCGACGGTGCGACCGGTGTCGTCGGGGTGCACTTCGCCATCCACAACTACGCCTGGGGATACCACACGGTGGAGTTCTACGCTGCCGGCACGGCTGTGCACCGCAGCGGCTCGGCGGAGACCATCGTGCCGTCGTTCATCCTTCCCTTGAGTGACTGATGGCGGCGTTCGACGCGGAGCGGGTGAGCCGAGCGATCACCGGTGCGCTCACTGGCCCTGGTGGAATCGGCTTGGTGGTCAACGTCTTTGCGGGCTTGCCCGGAGTCGTTCACACTCCGGCGCGACGAGGAGTGTTCCGGTCTCAGCCCGCGCGCATCCAGATCGCCGATTGGCGCTACGAGGTCACCACCGACGGCCGTCTGAGCGCAGCCCATGTGGTCAACGGCATCGTGATCGCCGAGGAGATTCTGCTGGCCGACGCGGTCGGCCAGCACATCGCCCGCTCGCTCGGACAGGTCGTGGCGCGATACGGTGCGGCGATCATGCCGAACATCGAGGCGGCGCTGGACGCTCTGACCGCCGGCGCGGGTTGACGCTTCCGGGCTCACTCCAAGGTGAGCAGGGCGCGGTCGACGTGGCTAAGGGTGTCTGCCGACGCCTTGCCGGCAATGGCAGCCAGGAAGCGGGCAGCGAGATCGCGCAACTTGAGGTTGGATTCCTGCGAACGCCAGACCAGGATGTCGAACGCCCGTTTCTCCGAGATGCCATAAGTGGCCATGAGCACGCCCTTGGCTTGCTCGATCCGGGCCCGAGAGGCGGCAACCTGGGAGAGGACAGTGCTGATGTCGGAACTGAGCGAATCGGTGACGTCGACGTAAAATCCGGAGGTGCCGATGACCGCACCGGTATCGTCGACCATTCGGTCTCCCACGACGACTACGCAGCGGGTATGCCCGGCGGTGTCGATGATGCGGTGCCGACTGCTGAACGGCTGGCCTTTGAGCACATGGTCCAGGACGGCCGCGACTCGCTCGCGATCATCGGGATGCTTATGCTGCAACAGCAATTCGGTGGTCGGCTCCACGGTGCCCGGCTCGTAGCCGTGCATGCGGGCTACCGCGTCCGACCACTCCCAGCGCTCGTCTTCTAGAAAGAACCGGAATCTGCCAAGTCGCTGCGGCTGCCCGAGGCCCAACACTAAATCGATCGCACTGAATTCCTGTTCCTCGATCGCGTCGGACACGAACGCCTCGGCCGCCGTAACCAATGAATCGCCACTCTCGTCTTGCTCATCGGGACGCGGAGCACCATCTTCTTCGAAGTCCACGACCATCACGCGCCTTCCCACTCGGCGGCGGCATCGACTCTGTCGCCATTGCCATCGGCCCATCATCAACTCACTTGTGTGCGGCGCCGGCGAGCGGTTGTCACGTCATATCCGCGCTGCGAAGGTCGACTTTGTCGGCGTCTCTACTGTTGGGCGATGCAAGGGCTAATGACTAGTTTCCAAATAGGGGAGCCTTCAACCATCGGCGGCCGCGACGGCCAGACCAATGTTTCGCCGCGCGGCACAAACAGGTGTTGGACCGCGACCTGACGATCGCGACCTGACGATCAAGCTATTCTGATGACCTGCCCGGAGTCCTTGTCCCATCTGAGTCTGGTGGAGCCCGTGCCCTGCTGGCCCATCAGGGTGGTGTAGGCCTCTATCACCAGCTCACCGTCGTCGTTGGTGCAGATGTTCCTAGATACGACGATGTCGGCCCCGAAGCGCTCCTCCACCGAATGGATGTCCATGCGCGCCCAGAGTTTATCGCCCGCCCGGACCGGCTTGCAGTAACAGAACTGCTGGTCGACCTGGACGATCTGCATCGTCTCCACGCCCACATCGACATTTCTGAAAAAATCCAGCTGGACCAGCCGCGCAAATATCGAGGTGAAGGTGAGCGGCGCGACGATGCTGTCGTAGCCGAGCTCGGCGGCGGCGTCCTCAACGAAGCTGGCCGGGTCTTCACACTTGACCGCGCGGGCGAACTGGCGGATTTGCTCGCGGCCCACGACAAAGTAGTCCGGGTACCGCCAGATCATTCCACGGATGTCAGTTTTCAAGGCCATGATCACGCCGTGTCGTCGATGGGGCTGCTGCTTGGCGCGTCGTCTTGGACCGGTTGCACCCGCAGCGTGTGCCAAGCTGAGGATCATCAAACATGCCGCCTCCAAACGCCCACCCACCCCGAAAAATCTGGGATTGACGATGGTGGTATTGCCCAAGGCCTACGGTTCTATACCTGACGATCGTTCGACGCGTCATTGGCGTACATCGCCTTGTGGCGGCGTCGAACCGTACCTCGCCGCTGACATGCCGGCGCAGCTGGTTTTTCATTCCGGTGACATTGATTTCGTCGACGGTGGCCATCCCCACGACGAAGCGGGTGTCCGGCCGAGCGGGGATGATCTGCGAATGCTCGGCTGAGCAGGCTCATTCGGCGTCACTCCTCAGCATGCCGGCTGGATGGTTTGACCGATTCGGTGAACTCGTGGATCTTCTGTTTTGCGCCCTTCTTGGCAAGACTCACCCGGTCCGGGTCCTTCAGGAGCGCCTTCGCGGTCTTCTTGGCCATCTGCGTCTTGATGTGCGGCGGGACCGGTGGAATATCCTTATCGACAACCACCTCCAGCACCACCGGGCCCTTGGCGGTCAGTGCACGGTCCCACGCATCCCCGATTGTCTTCGGGTCGTCGCAGCGGATCCCGTTCAGCCCGAGCAGGTTCGCGAACTCGGCGTAGGGCACGTCCGGAATGTACTGTGATCCCTCGAACTTTGGCTCGCCGCCCATCGCACGCTGCTCCCAGGTGACCTGATTCAGGTCCTGGTTGTTGAACACACAGAAAATCAGCGGGCCATCGGAAAGCCGATCCTTATAGCGCTTCACGGTGATCATCTCGGCCATTCCGTTCATCTGGAACACGCCGTCACCGACCATGGCGATGACTGGGCGTCCCGGGTGGGCCAGCTTGGCGCTGATCGCGTATGGCGTACCCGGCCCCATGGTGGCGAGGTTGCCAGCGAGCGAGGCGGCCATTCCCTGTCGCATCTTCAAGTGCCGGGCCCACCAGTTGGCGACCGATCCGGCGTCGGTGGTCAGGATCGCGTTGTCGGGCAGGCGTTTAGACAGCTCGTGGGCGACGAGTTCCGGGTTAAGCGGATCGGCCTTGTCGTGCGCCCGCTTGTCAAGCACCCGCCACCACTCGTCGACCTCTTTTTCGATCTTCGACCGCCACGACCGGTCGTCCTTTCGCTGCAGTAACGGGATAAGTTCGTGCAGCGTGTTTTTGGAGTCGCCGACCAGATTGGCCTCCATCGGATAGCGGGTCCCGATCATGCGGCCGTCCATATTGATTTCGACGCCGCGGCATTGCCCCTCTTCAGGCAACCACTCCGCGTATGGGAAGCTGGTGCCGATGAAAAACAAGGTGTCGGCTGCCGTCATCATGGCTTGGCTGGCAGTAGAACCCAGCAGCCCGATCGGGCCGGTGACATAGGGCAGCTCATCCGGCAGGACCGCGCGGCCCAGCGAGGTCTTCGCCACACCGGCGCCCAACAATTCCGCCGTTTGGATGACCTCGTCGACGGCCTCGGCGGCGCCCTGCCCGACGACGATTGCGATCTTCTTGCCATCGTTGAGGATCTGCGCGGCTTTTTCCAACTCGGACTGCGGCGGAATCATTCGAGGCTTCGTCCAGCCCACGCTGGTGTACACCGCGCCGTGCATCCGCGGCGGCGACGGCTCCGCCTCGGCCTCAGACACGTCCTCGGGCAAGATGATGGTCGCCACCGTGCGGTTGGTCAACGCCACCTTGCAGGCGCGGTCGACGAGTTGGCGGGCCTGCACCGGTGCCATGCAGGTCTGGACAAAGTCTGAAGAGACATCTTTGTACAGCGAGTTGGGGTCGATCTCCTGCTGAAACGCCGCGCCCAGCGACATCCGCTTCT
The DNA here is from genome assembly GCF_049802695.1 of Mycobacterium sp. Lineage (GTDB taxonomy): Bacteria > Actinomycetota > Actinomycetes > Mycobacteriales > Mycobacteriaceae > Mycobacterium. Next base: position 322 of record NZ_JBARMY010000540.1, on the reverse strand, counting down.
GCTGGCCGACGATCGCGACGACCGGCTGGTGGTCGAGCTTGGCATCGTACAGGCCGTTGAGCAAGTGAATCGCGCCGCCGCCAGAGGTGGCCATGCAACAGCCGATCTCACCGGTGAATTTTGCATGGGCAGTGGCCATGAATGCGGCCATCTCCTCGTGGCGGGGCTGAATAAGTTCCGGGTCACCGTTGGCCCGGTCGAGTGCGCCCAGCATCGAGAGGATGCCGTCGCCCGGATATCCATAGATGCGGTGAATCCCCCACTGGCGCAGGCGATCAAGGATAAAGTCGGCAGTGTTCGGCATTACGGCTCCTTCGCTCAA
>NZ_JBARMY010000539.1:0-4597 GCF_049802695.1 Mycobacterium sp. | reverse complement strand
CGCCCGACCAGCTTCAGCCGCGAGCGCGTCGTAAGCGTCCACGGTGACCACGTGGCTTTCGAAACCGAGTTGCCGGACGCCGGTGTCAGCGGCCCGCCCGGCCAGGTAACGTCCGCAGGCCCGCTCGATGGCCACCTCGAGGTCGGGCGCCTGCTGGGCGGCCTGGGTGCGGTACCGCCCGTCGGTGGCGAGCACCGGCGCACGGTCGTCCGCGTAGATCAGCAGCGCGGCGTTGGAGCCGGTGAATCCCGAGAGGTACCGCACGTTGATCAAGTCGGTGACCAGCATCGCGTCCACACCGTCGGCGCCGATTCGGGCCACAAGACGGTCTCGACGTTGTGAATGTGTCACGACCGTCGACGCTACTCGCTACGCTGTGGCCCCATGGCTAAGTGGATGGTGCGCGGACTGGTGTTCGCCGCTGCAATGGTCGTGGTCCGATTGGTTCAGGGCGTGCTGATCAACGCGTTCCAGACCATGGCCGGGTTGATCAGCGTCGCGCTGATCCTGTTGTTCTTGATCGCGGTCATGGTGTGGGGCCTGATCGACGGCCGTGCGGATGCCCGGGAGAACCCTGACCCGGACCGCCGCGCCGATCTGGCGATGGTCTGGCTGGTCGCCGGGCTGGTCGCCGGTGTCGTCAGTGGCGCGGTGTCCTGGCTGGTCTCGCTGCTGTACCGGGGCCTCTACGTCGGCGGTCTGATCAACGAGATCACGACGTTCGCCGCGTTCACGGCATTACTGGTGTTCCTGCCCGGTATGGGCGCGGTGACCCTGGGCCGGTATCTGATCGATCGGAAGGGCTCGGAGGCCCGGAGGCAGTCCGGTGAGGACGACGACGGGACCGACACCGACGTGTTCGACGCCGTGCGGGACGACTCCGGCGCGACGCGGCAGGCCGGTGCACGGGATCGGGATCAGGGCAGAACCGAGGCGGCCGCCGGCCAGCGCGACGACGAGCAGACTTCGGCGGTGGCCACCGCCGACCACACCCAGGCGGCGCCGGCCGGGTCGGATGCCGAACGGACCCGGCCCACCCGCACGTCGTCGAACGACGATGAGCGCTAGCTAGACGCGCCGGCGAGATAACGCAGCGCGAGCAGGTAACCCTGGGTGCCGAGACCGACGATCACCCCGGTCGCCACCGAGCTCAGATACGAATGCCGGCGGAACTCTTCGCGCGCGTGGATGTTGGAGATGTGCACTTCGATCAAGGGGGCGCGCAGCTCGCTGCACGCATCGCGCAGCGCGACCGACGTGTGCGTCAGGCCGCCCGCATTGAGGATCACCGGTTCCTGTGCGTCGGCGGCCCGGTGGATCCACTCCAGCAGTTGAGCTTCGCTGTCCGTCTGCCGCACAACGGTTTTCAGCCCGAGTTCCGCAGCGGCAGCCTCGATCAGCTCCACCAGGTCGTCATGGCTGGTGGTGCCGTAAACCTCGGGTTCGCGACGGCCGAGCCGGCCGAGGTTGGGGCCGTTGAGCACGTTGACGCGTTTCATTGGCGCCACTCCTCGATCCCGGCTCGAAAGCTGCCCGAGCCGGCACCATCGTCGTTGAAGCGCTTCACGCCGCCGCCACTTCTGCGTAGGCGGCCGCCAGCATCGCCGGATCGGGTCCCTCCAACCGGCCCGGCTTGGCCAGCCCGTCGAGAACCACGAACCGCAGCACCCCGGAACGGGCTTTCTTGTCGCCGGCCATGAACTCCAGCAGCTGCGGCAGCGCGTCGGGGTCATAGCTGACCGGTAATCCGAGCGACGCCAGAATCGCGCGGTGCCGATCGGCGGTGGCGTCGTCCAGGCGGCCGGCCAGCCGGCCCAGCTCAGCGGCGAACACCAGGCCCACTGACACCGCGGCGCCGTGCCGCCACTGATAGCGTTCGCGGCGCTCGATGGCATGGCCCAAGGTGTGGCCGTAATTTAGGATTTCGCGCAGCTGCGCTTCTTTCTCATCGGCGGCGACCACCTCGGCCTTGACGGTGACGGCGCGGCGCACCAGTTCCGGCAACACCTCGCCGTGCGGTTCCAGCGCCGCCTGCGGATCAACCTCGATGAGATCGAGGATCACCGGGTCGCCGATGAAGCCGGCCTTGACCACCTCGGCCATTCCGGCGGCGATCTCGTTGCGCGGCAACGTTTCCAGCGAGGCCAAGTCAGCCAGCACGGCCAGCGGTTGGTGAAAGGCGCCAACCAGGTTCTTGCCCGCGTCGGTGTTGATGCCGGTCTTGCCGCCGACGGCGGCGTCCACCATGCCCAGCAACGTGGTGGGCACGTGCACGATCGACACACCTCGCAGCCACGTCGCCGCCGCGAACCCGGCGACGTCGGTGGCAGCCCCGCCACCGAGGCTGACCAACACGTCCTTACGTCCGATTCCGATGCGGCCCAGCACTTCCCAGATGTAGCCGACGACCGGCAGCTCCTTACCGGCTTCGGCGTCGGGGATTTCGATGCGGTGCGCGTCGACGCCGCCGGCGGCCAGCCGGCTGCGGATCGACTCAGCGGTCTGCGCCAGCGTCGGCTGGTGCACGATCGCGATCCGGTGCCGGCCCACGACCAGCGCGTCCAGCTCACCCAGCAGTCCCCGCCCGATCACCACCGGGTAGGGCGGATCCACGGCGACCTGCACCGTGACCGGGGCGGTGTCGGTCATTTGTCCGCCTCGGCGCCGAAAGCGGGCCGGACCCCGGCGAGCGTGGCCGGCTCCCGGCCCAGCCGCGACACGATGTAGCGGACCACCGCTCCCGGGTTGCGGCGGTTGGTGTTGACCCGGATGGTCGCCACCCGCCGGTACAGCGGCACCCGCTGGGCCATCAACGCACGGAACTTCTCGGCCCGGTCCGGCCCGGCCAGCAGCGGCCGCACCGTGTTGCCGCCGGTGCGACGCACACCCTCGGCAGCGCTGATCTCGAGGAAGATGACGGTGTGCCCGGCCAGCGCCTCGCGCACCCCGGGCGTGGTGACCGCGCCGCCGCCCAGCGACAGGATGCCGTCGTGTTCGGCCAGCGCGGTGCGCACTACCTGTTCCTCGATGCGGCGAAACTCCGCCTCCCCGTCCTCGGTGAAGATGTCGGGAATGCTGCGGCCGGTCTGCTGCTCGATCGCGGCGTCGGTGTCGAGCATGTCGACTCCGAGCGCCTTAGCCAGCCGGCGCCCGATCGTGGACTTGCCCGATCCGGGCAAGCCGACCAATACCGCCTTGGGTGGCATCAGGATCACCCGGACGCCGGCACTTTGGGGGCGTCGCGCTGAGCGACCGAAGCCAGGTAGGCCTCGATGTTGCGACGGGTCTCGGTCAGCGAGTCACCGCCGAACTTCTCCAGCACGGCGCGCGCCAGCACCAGCGCCACCATGGTCTCCACGACGACGCCGGCGGCCGGTACCGCGCACACGTCGGAGCGCTGGTGAATGGCAACCGCTTCTTCACCGGTCGCCATGTCGACGGTGGCCAGCGCCCGCGGCACCGTGGAGATCGGCTTCATCGCGGCCCGCACCCGTAGCGGCTGGCCGTTGGTCATGCCGCCTTCCAGGCCGCCAGCCCGGTTGGTCGAGCGGACCACCCCGTCGGGGCCGGGATACATCTCGTCGTGTGCTTTCGAGCCCCTGCGGCGGGCGGTGGCGAAACCGTCGCCGATCTCGACGCCCTTGATTGCCTGGATGCCCATCACCGCGGCGGCGAGCTGGCTGTCGAGCCGGTTGTCGCCGCTGGTGAACGAGCCCAGACCGACCGGCAGCCCCAGCGCGACGGCCTCGACCACGCCGCCGAGGGTGTCGCCGTCCTTCTTGGCGGCTTCGATCTCGGCGATCATCGACTTCTCAGCCTGCTCGTCGTATGCGCGGACCGGACTGGCGTCGATGGCGGCCAAGTCACCGGCCTGCGGTGGTGGACCCTCGTAGGGCTGCGACACCCCGATGGAGATGACGTGGGACAACACCTCGACTCCGAGGGCTTGACGCAGGAACTGCCGCGCGACGGTGCCGGCCGCGACGCGCGCGGCGGTTTCCCGGGCACTGGCGCGCTCCAGCACCGGGCGGGCGTCGTCGAAGCCGTACTTGAGCATGCCGGCGTAGTCGGCGTGGCCGGGCCGCGGCCGGGTCAACGGCGCGTTGCGAGCCACATCAAGGTGGGCGTCGTCGACTGGGTCGGCGGCCATCACCGTCTCCCATTTCGGCCATTCGGTGTTGCCGATCTCGATGGCGATCGGGCCGCCCAGCGTGACACCGTGCCGCACTCCGGCCAGCATCGTGACCTGATCCCGTTCAAACTTCATCCGGGCGCCGCGGCCATAGCCGAGACGCCGACGGGCCAACTGGTCGGCGATGCCGTCGGAAGTGATCGTCACCCCGGCGACCATGCCCTCGACCACGGCCACCAATGCGCGGCCGTGGGATTCACCAGCAGTGGTCCATCGCAACACGTGTCCCATCTTCCCACGGCCGACGTAGGCAAGGGAAAAGCGTCAGCGTGCGGTGCTGGGTACTGTCGTCGAGTGATGGCGATGCGAATGGTTGGGCTGTGATGTCGGCGCGTGAGGAGGTCCTGGGCTGGGGCCTCGTTGACTGGGTCGAACTGGATCGAATCCACTGGTAAGTGGCGCAAG
>NZ_JBARMY010000538.1:0-7489 GCF_049802695.1 Mycobacterium sp. | reverse complement strand
CGAAAAACGGCTGAGCAGCCCACTGCCGGGCCGGCGGGTCGTCTTCGTCGCCCCGTCCGAGTTCGTGATCGAACTGGCGGCCGCGTCGCCGTGCCGCTGGTGTTCGAGCAGTCGGTCGCGGTCTTGAGCCAGATACACATTCTCGCGTTGCGAGTTTTGCAGATCGCGTCGCGCGTTGCGGCCGCGGCGCGCAGTGCGGCGGGCACCGGCCAGCAACACGCTCAGCCCCAGCAGCGCCACCGCCCCGACCACGATCCCGAACAGGAACAAGGTCCCGGTCGACCCGGTGACGTGATAACCCAACACCGAGAAATTTTCGGTCAACGGGTGCGCGGCGCCGGCGTTGCCAAGCACACCCACCAAACCGATGACCACCGCGATAACCAGAAGGACCAAACCTCCGATAACAAGCATGTCGATGCCTTCCGTCGATTCTTTATCTCTCCAGTACACATCGCGGTAAGCCTGGTGTCAACGTTGTTGTGCGACGCCGATGGCCTACAATGTGGTATAAAAACTAAAACACAGTCCTGCTCCAGAAAGAAAGTTGTGCTGCGTTGAGAAAACGGCCGACCGTCGGGCCCGGTGTGGATTCCGACGATGATGACGCGTCGGTGCGGGCCGGCGGTGAAAACAACGGACAGATCAGCCGCGCGCTGATCCTGCGGACCGCGCTGGGGATCATCGATCGCGACGGCGCGGACGGGTTGTCGATGCGCCGGCTCAGCGACGCGGTCGGCCGGGATCCCACGGTGCTCTACCGGCACTTACCGAATAAGGCCGCGGTGCTCGACGGTGTCGCCGAGATCGTGCTCGAGCAACTCTCGGTGGACACCGCCGACTCGGACTGGGCCGCCCAATTGCGCAGCGTTGCCCATGACTTTCGCCGGCTGGCCATCACCCACCCCAACGTAGTGCCGTTGTTGGTGACTCGGCCCCTGGCCACGCCACTCGGCCAACGACCGCCAGGAATGCTGCGCCCCCTCGAAGACGTCCTCACGCTTCTTATCGGCGCCGGGTTCACCGGAGTCGACGCGCTGCATGTCTACCGGCTGTTGTTTGGCTTTTTGTACGGCCACATCCTCAACGAGCTCCAGGAGGTGGTCGAACGACCCGAGGAAACCGACGATGTTTTGCGCCTTGGCCTGCACCGGCTGGCGATCACCGATTTTCCCCACGTCCGTGCGCTGGCACCGGCCCTCGGCTCCTACGACGGCGCCGGTGAACTCGACCGCGGCCTCGACCTCCTGCTCACCGGCCTAATCGCAGAACAGGCCGGCGGGGCGCTTCGAGCCACATAAGACGAAGGGCCGAACCGGAGCAGTTCCCTTGCGGGTGTCAACGCCGTTGGTAGACATCCGAGGCCTACGGTGTAGTGTGAGGCGGAGTGCCGCCGAAGTGACGAGACAGCGGCTTGGGGATATCGAATCCCGTTAGATACGAATCGGTTTAGCCATGCCAGCGCCGTCCTTGCGGAATGCACCGCAATGCGGCGAAGGAGCCGTCAGCCACGCGTGAGCTGAACGCTCGGGTAGCGAATGGAGCATGGTGATGGATCGGTTGACCGGTTTGGACGGGGTGACGCTGCACGGCGAAACGTCGACGATGCCCACCCACGTAATGGCGCTGATGTTTTGCGACCCGGCAGCACGTGGTAAATCGCCGGCAGCACGTGGCGAGTTGGCCGCCGAAGCAATCTTGAAGCTGATGGCTGAGCGCACTGCGGCGATGCCGGGTTTCCAGCAGCGTCTGCTTACCAAACCTTTCGGATTAGGCCAGCCGGTATGGATCGACGACCCCGCGTTCAATGTCGACGACCATCTGCATTGTGTGCGGCTGCCCAACCCTGGAACCATGCGGGAGCTGGACGCGCTGGTCGGCGAGCTGCACGGGCAACGCCTTCGCCGTGATCGCCCCCTGTGGGAGGCCTGGGTCGTGCACGGTCTCGCCGACGGCCGGCTGGTGGTAGTCATCAAGTTCTCCCACGCCATGACCGATGGTGTGGGCGCGGTGACCTCGCTGCTTCCCCGACTGATGACCACCGATCCAGACGCGGTATTCGCCACGATGGCGTTGCGGCCCCTTCCCCGGATGCCAATTGCGGCGGCGATGGCGCTGGACATCGTTAACGAGATCGCCGCCAACACCGCCGTCGGCGTTCGGATCGCTGTGAGGCTGGCTCCCGACGCGGTGAATTCAATGGGGGGAATCGCGCTGCGGTCGGTCCGCCGACTCCTCCCGGGTGCCGGCTCGCAAAGAATGGATGCCCCGACGCCCGATTCGGACGAGAGTTCGCCACGGACGCTGCTGAACGCCCCGATCACCGCGCGACGCAGCGTTGCGTTGGCTGCCGTGGCGATGGACGATCTGCACGCCATCACCGACGCGTTCGGCGTCACGGTCAACGACGTATTCCTCACCGCGGCAACGTCGGCGATGCGTCGATGGCTGCAAGCACACGACACGGTGCCCGAGCAGCCGCTGCGCACCCTGATGCCGATCTCGACCCGCGGCGCCGGTGACGACACGTCGAACAGCTGGTCGCCGGCCGTCGTCAAACTGCCGGTGTATCTCGCCGACCCGGTGGATCAGCTGGCCCGCATCCGCACCGCGACATCGCAGCTCAAGAGCCGACGAAGAGCAACGGCACCCGTCAACCTCGCCGACGTCATCGATCTGGTGCCGCCGGTGATCGTCGGGCAGGTCGCGCGGCTGTACACCGACCTGAAGCTCGCGCGATTCCATCCTCCGCTGGCTCACGCGATCACCTCCAATGTTCCGGGCCCACCCGAGGAAATCTACTGCGCCGGGTCACGTGTCGTCGGCATCCATGCCCTCGCGCCGTTGTTTTTGGGCGCCAACCTCAACATCACCGCCGTGTCCTACGAAGACACCCTCGCCGTGGGCATCGTCGCCTGCCCCGACAACGTCGAGGACGTCGCATCCCTCGCGCGGGCCATCGAAGATGTGGTGGGTGAGCTGAAGAAGGCTGCCGAGCAAAAAACCGGCCAGAGCGTAGATTCGGCCCGCACCAGATCACCGGTCCCCGCCACAAGTCCACTGCCATAACGCAAACGCTCCACCACGAGGCGCGTGAGCGCGAAGAAGTCGACTCCCGGCGACAAACGGCCGCTTAATTGCCTTTAGGTGACTGACCAACCAAATGACTCGGGTGGTTCCGCATGCCACATAGTTGCCGTTTTGCGGATGCTTTCGGCGACATTGTCAATGGACGCTTGGGCGCTCGCGTCGGCATCGCTGCCGGCCTGCGGGATCGGGAAAACAAATCGGCCGTTCGTTCCCCATTGCCAGCCGCGGAGAAGTCTTCGCGGGCGAGCGGGCGAAAGATGACTTCGGTCCGTGCGTCGTTCACCATGACTTCGAGCCACGTGGCGTACTCGACGCGGTCATCGGTCAGTCGCGGCTGGTTGTTGACGTGGACCTCGCCGCACCGTCCAGCCTCGTGCGTAGTGCCTCGGCTAGCGGCTGCATCAAATCTCGTTCGCATTGCTCTGCCTTGTCCTTTTTCATTGCGCTGCATCCGCATCCGTCGCCGCAGCGGCGCCCGGATGCCGGATTGACTTACTCCTGAGTCGGCGGTTGTTCATGGGTTCGCGCGCTGACGTCTGGTGCTCGAGCTTACGGATCAGCTCACGCTTCGCTTCGCCGAGAGCCCGGGTCAGGTCTACATCGTCGGCGATCGCCAGCACCTGCGGACGACCGGGCAGCGTCGTACGTAACGTGACGCGCTGTTCCTTCCCGCCGCGGTTCTGTACGGAGACTTCCACATCCACATCCTTCGGATCCCACCGTCCTAGGCGCGCACCGAGCCCCGACAACGTATCGAGTACGTGTGACCGCTCCTGTTCTTTGAAGCCGGCACCCATGTGTAATGCGTGCTCAGCGAAGACATCTCGCCGCTGGTTCTCGCTAGTGCTCACCGTGACCTCATCTCTGGATTGGCAATCAACGGTTGACTTTGTTCGACAGTTAAGTTCTGGGACAACATGATGCGCTGGCAAGGTCTGGCAACGACGCTGCCGCCGATCCGCTGACTCAATACGGCGAAGCTGTCATGGGTCCCGGCCGCACTGGTCAGCGTGGTGAGCGCAAACGTCAGGACTACCAGCACGACAATCAATCCAACGATGACAACCATGTCGATACCTCTGTTTCGAGTTCTATCCCTAGTAGACGCCGTGTTCTGCAATGTGTCAACACCGTTGACTTACGCTGTGAACATACCTTGTTGGCGTCAGGCACACCTATGTAGCACTCTGCTACGCTTGTAGCAGACTGCTACATATGGAGGCATGATGGCGAACACCGCTGATCGAGTGACCCGCGTGGCCGCGGATCTGTTGGACAGCGCCGCGGCTGAGGGAGCGCGACAGAGCCGCTCGGCCAAGCAGCAGCTGGATCACTGGGCCCGGGTGGGCCGCGCGGTGTCGAGCCAGCAGACGGCGGCCCGACGGCGTGTCGAATCCGCGCTCGCCGGCGATTTGGAGTTGCGTGAACTGAGCGCCGAAGAGGGCGCAGTGTTCAACGCTGAGATCGCCGCGGCGATCCAGGAGAATCTGGCGCAGTCGAATTACGGGCAGACGTTGGCCAACCGTGGCATCACCACCGTCGCCCTCAACGACGACGGTGAAATCGTCGAGCACCGGCCTGATGGAACCTCGGTAATGCTGACCGCCAAGCGCCGGGCGCCGCGACGCAGGAAGGTCAGCGCCGCACCCAGCCGATGAAGCGGCTCGATCTTGTCGTCGGACCCAACGGTGCGGGCAAGTCGACCTTCGTCGAACTCACGCTGGCGCTGCTGCTGCCCGACAGCGTCTTCGTCAACGCCGACGAGATCGCCAGACAGCGCTGGCCCGACGACCCGGCCGCGCACGCGTACGAGGCCGCGCGGGTGGCAGCAGACACCAGGGCGAAGCTGCTCGAGCTGGGCACGTCGTTCATCGCCGAAACCGTGTTCTCCCACCCGTCGAAGCTCGAACTGGTCGACGCCGCCCACACGGCGGATTACACGATCGTCATGCATGTTCTGCTTATCCCTGAGGAGCTGGCGGTGCAACGGGTGCGGCACCGGGTCAGCGCCGGCGGACACCATGTGCCCGAGGGCAAGATCCGCGAACGCTACCAACGTCTTTGGCCGCTCGTCGCCACCGCGATCACCCGATGCGACTTTACGACCGTCTACGACAACAGCGGGCCGAAAGGCCCCCGCATCGTCGCCCAGCTGAACGACGGCTTCATCATCGGCTCCCCCGACTGGCCGGGATGGACGCCGCGCGCCCTGCAGTCAGCTTAGACAACGTAGACAGCGCAGACTGCTGGGAGGACGATCGACTCGCTGGCCATCCACAGGAAGAAGGATCGCGATGCGTGACGACGACATCCGGGTCGCTTTGCAAAACCACTGGGCAGCCTCCGATGCCAACGACTTCGCGGCAGAACACCGAATCTACCGCGACGACGCTCTTCTCGAATATCCGCAATCGGCCGAACGCATTCGTGGCCGCCAGAACATCCAGGCGTCGCGCACAGCCCAGCCGAACACGAAACGCTTCACCGTGCGACGCATCCTGGGTGGCGGTGATCTTTGGATCACCGAGCTGATTCTGACCTACGACGACCAACCGTTCTACGTGGTCAGCATCATGGAATTCTCCGGGCAAGAGGTCGTGCATGAGACGCAGTACTTCGGTGGAGGCTTCGCCCCGGGCCCGTCTCGCGCTCAATGGGTCGAGCCACTGGAGTGACGCGCCGAGATCTGTGACCCGGCCCGGCCCAACCGTCAGGCCCGTGCGCATCAGCCGCTATACGGCAGCCAGATCGTCTGATTCCGAAGTGATCTCGTCGATGACGGTGTAGATGAAGCGCATTTTCTTCAGCACAGCCGCGGTCAGCACAAACGGATAGAGATCGTCTTTGCCCATCGAGCGGTTGACCATGTTGAGCGCCCACGCCAGCGGCAGCCACATCTCGACGATGGCGTCGAACCCGCTGCGCCCTAACGCTCTTCGCTCGTAGGTCGCGGCGGCGGGGGCGAAACTGAACGCCGCCGAGGTGTCAAGGGTGTCGCGGATGTGCAGGTAGTGCGCGAACGTCTCAGCCCAGTCCTCAGCAGCATGCATAGTGGCATACGACGAAACGAAATCCTTTTTCCAATCCTGTGGCGCCCCTTCGCTGTAGTGCCGGTCCAGGGCGGCTTGGTAATCCTCGTCCGGATCACCGAACAGCTCGGTGAACTCCTGGACGTACTCCGGTGAGGGCCCGACGAGCCGGTAATAGTAGTAGTGGCCGATTTCGTGGCGGAAGTGACCGAGCAGGGTCCGATAGGGTTCGTCCATCTCGATGCGCAACTGCTCGCGGTGCACGTCGTCGCCTTCGGCCAGGTCTAACGTGATGACACCGTTGGCGTGCCCGGTGAACACCTTCTCGTATTCGCTCGACAACAGGTCGAAAGCCAGACCATAGTCAGGATCCTGATTGCGGTCGACGATCGGCAGTTTTAGTTCGTGCAGTTCGGCGATCAGTCGCCGTTTGGCTCTCTCGGCGGCGGCGAACGCGGCCAGCGCCTTGGTGTCGGCGTCATTGGGCCGGGTACGGGTCAACACACACGATTGGCAGAGCTGCCGGACGGGCTGCACGGGAACCAGCCAATTGCATTCGGCGAGGTGCAGATTGGCACACAGCTGGTACTGGCTGGCAGGAACGACCCCCGACTGCTCGGTGTCCTCGTCGGCGATCACAAAGAACGCCATCTGCTCCAGGGAAAACCCGAGCCGACTGTTGCAGGACAGACACACCGAGTTCTCAAAGGCCAACCGTTGCCCACAGTTGGGGCAGATGAAATCGCGCATCGCAGTCCTTTCGCCTCGCTGCCTATGACCTGGATAGGTGCGTCGGGCTCGTCCGCCGGTTCAACGTGCGACGCAGCACCACAGTGCCCCGCTCGCCGAACATCGAAACACGCCGTTGCCGAGCCGATGTGACCCGGCCACAGTGCTCGACCGCTCATCGCGGCGGCCGAAATTGTGGTGCGCATGTCCGATTAAATGTTTCGGGTTGCCACCGCGGCGAAAAGACGTGGTTACGGCGCGGCTCGTGATCGGTATCAGTTCTGCAACTTACGGAGTCAACCATCTAGAAAAAGCTTTGCACAGCGATACGGTACCGCCGCAACCTTTGGTGGTGGAAATACCCCTTCGGGCCCGTACAGAAGGAAGATTGCGGTGAAGATTTTCGACCTGTTCGGCGTCACGTTAGCCGCCGGTGCCGGTGTGTGCGCGGCCGCTGTGGCGTTGAGCCCGGCCGCGGCAGCCACCCCGCTCCGCGAAGGCGGCCCCACCTGCGTCGAACAGATGTCGGGGCTTGCCGGGCCTGTTGCCGCGGCAGCACCAGTACCGATGGCGTTGCCTGGTCCCCTGCCTGGCGCAGGAGGTGCTCCGCTGCTGCCTGGCGCTCCGGTTGTGCCTGCTGC
>NZ_JBARMY010000537.1:0-1758 GCF_049802695.1 Mycobacterium sp. | reverse complement strand
GAGCCGCAAGGTCCGCGCCGGGCAAATGGCGGCGACCCGCTTCGCCCGGCTTTCAGCCGCGCTCGCAATCGCCGCTAGGTGGTGCGTCGGACTTTGAGCGCCGCGGTGATCATCGGGATCTGCAACGGCAGCCGGGCCAGGGCGACAATTCGCCAGGGCCACGGCCGGGACCACCACAGCCGCACCATGTTGACGTTGCCCGGAAAGACCGCGAGGAAAAGCGCCGCGGCGGCAAGCGCACCGAGTCGGCGAGTACTCGGCAACAGCAGCAGCGCGCCGATGCCGATCTCCGCGACTCCCGACACGTTCGTGTAGGTGCGCGGGTTTCCCGGCAGCTCGGCGGGAATGATGGTGTCGAATGGTTTCGGTGCCAGAAAATGCACACTGCCCGTGCCGATCAGCATCGCTGCCAAACGGTATGCGGTCGTCCGACTTGCCCGGCGTGCACCCACTGCTGTGATGGCGGTCATGGTTACATTGTGTCGTGCGCCTGGTCGAGCCAACGAGCTGTGGGCCGATTTAACTGGCGGCGGCGCGGTCGCGACGAGCGGCTGACCGCACTGCCCGACTACGAACTGGTCGGCGTGCTGCGCATACCGGAAAGCCATATCAGCCCGACGCAAGCAATTTCGCGACGGGTAGCGGTCGCGTTGCTCGCGTTGTCCGTCGCGGTGATCACCGTCTATCTCGACCGCGACGGGTACATCGATGTCCGCAACGAGCGTATGTCGTTTTTGGACTGCGTGTACTTCGCGACTGTGTCCCTGACGACCACCGGCTACGGCGACATCACCCCGATCACCGAGTCCGCTCGCCTGATCAACACGCTGATCATCACGCCGCTGCGAATCATGTTCCTGGTGGTGTTGGTCGGCACGACGCTTCAAGTGCTCACCGAGCGATCCCGGCAGGCGTGGAAGATCCAGCGTTGGAGGACCAAAGTGCGTAACCACACGGTCGTGGTCGGCTACGGCACCAAAGGCAAAACGGCGGTAGTCGCCGTGCTCAGCGACGCAGCCGGCCCGACGGACGTCGTCGTCGTCGATACCGACCGGGCAGCCCTCGACCACGCGTCGTCGGCGGGCCTCGTCACCGTCCACGGTGATGCGACCAGGTCCGATGTGCTGCGGTTGGCCGGCGCGCAGCGCGCCGCCTCGATCATCGTGGCCACCGGCCGCGACGATACGGCTGCCCTGGTCACGTTGACTGCCCGGGAGGTCGCCCCGGACGCCAAGATCGTGGCGGCCATCCGGGAAGCGGAGAACCAGCACCTTCTGCGGCAGTCCGGAGCTGATTCGGTGGTGGTCTCCTCTGAGACTGCCGGCCGGTTGCTCGGTATCGCCACGACGACGCCTACCGTCGTGCAGATGATCGAGGATCTGCTGACGCCGGAAGCCGGTTTCGCTGTCGCCGAACGGGAGGTGGAGCAGGCCGAGGTCGGCGGCTCCCCGCGGCATCTGCGCGACATCGTGCTCGGTGTGGTCCGCGACGGCCGGCTGCTGCGCGTCGATGCGCCGGAAGCGGACGCGATCGAGGCCAACGACCGGCTGCTGTACATCCGCAGCGTCGGTACCTAGGTGGTGGCGATCACAAGCGCGGCGGAGCCGGGCGCAGCGGGTCGCCACGAGAAAGGCAAGCCTGATGGACTTTGCGCTGCGGAACATCCCACTGCTGTCGCGGGTGGGCGCCGACCGAGCCGACCAGTTGCGCACCGACGTCGAGGCCGCCGCTGCGGGCTGGGCCGAAGCGGGGCTGCTG
>NZ_JBARMY010000536.1:0-2373 GCF_049802695.1 Mycobacterium sp. | reverse complement strand
GGGCTGGGCACCGGCCGGCTCTTCGTCGAGGACGTCGTTGGGCCGGTGGTGCCCGTCGACGGTGAACTGCCCGTCGTGCGCGTGACGCCTGATCCGGCGCGGTTGCAGTCCCTGGCCGCGCCGCCGGAGCGCCGGCAGTGGTGGATTGACCGGATCAAAGCCTGCCATGGGCTGCTGACCTGACCCGGCACCGGTAAAAGCCGCACGTTGACCTGCAGTTCACCGGGTTCAGCGTCAGCGACGAGCCGATGGCGGCAAGCACCCGCACACTCGATCGCATCCCGCGATAGCGGCATAACTGCGCCTTCTGGGGCTGAGTGACCCGACGGCGTCGCGTAGGTTCGAGCCCGTGACCAACTTGGCCTACACCGACAACGGGACCGGAGAACCGGTGGTGTTCATCGCCGGCTGGGGAGGCGCCGGGCGCGGGTGGCATCTGCACCAGGTGCCGGCGTTCCTGGCGGCCGGATACCGTGTCATCACGTTCGACAACCGGGGGATCGGCGCCACCGGGAACGCCGACGGATTCACCACCCAGACGATGGTCGCCGACACCGCGGCGCTGATCGAAAGCCTGGGCGCGGCTCCGGCGCGCATCGTCGGAGTGTCGATGGGCGCATTCATCGCTCAGGAACTAATGCTGGTCCGGCCCGACCTGGTCAGCAAAGCCGTCCTGATGGCCACCCGTGGTCGCCTGGATCGCAGCCGGGACTTCTTCCGCTCCGCCGACGCCGAGGTCGCCGCGTCGGACGTCGACCTGCCGATCGCTTACAGCGCTAAAGTCCGGATGCTGGAGAGCTTCTCACCCAAGACGCTGAACGACGACGTGGCCGCCGGTGATTGGATCGCGATGTTCACCATGTGGCCGCACAAGTCCACACCCGGACTGCGCTGCCAGGTGAATGTCGCGCCGACGCGCAGCCGGCTGGCCGCCTATAGCGCCATCACCGCACCGGTGCTGGTGATCGGGTTCCGCGACGACGTGGTGACGCCGCCGCATCTGGGACGCGAAGTAGCCGACGCCATCCCCGGCGGCCGCTACCTGGAAGTGGCCGACGCCGGGCATCTCGGCTTCCTGGAGCGGCCGGAGGCGGTCAACACCGCGGCGCTGCAGTTCCTGGCCGGTGCGGCCGTCTGATCAACCCGACTGAATCCGATCGTCGGGCTATTCCTCGGGCCGTACCGGCCCGCATCGTCGCCCGACTGAATCCGAATCGTCGGGCTTCTCCTCGGGCCGTACCGGCCCGCATCGTCGCCCGACTAGCCTGAAGTGGTGAACGCTTCGACGACTCAAGCCCGCGTCGTCGTCGACGAGCTCATCCGCGGCGGGGTGCGCGATGTGGTGCTGTGCCCGGGCTCGCGTAACGCGCCGCTGGCGTTCGCGCTGGACGACGCCGACCGTGCCGGCCGGATCCGGCTGCATGTCCGCATCGACGAGCGCACCGCCGGGTTCCTGGCCATCGGGTTGGCGATCGGAGCCGGCGCACCGGTATGTGTCGCGATGACGTCGGGCACGGCGGTGGCCAACCTCGGTCCAGCGGTCGTGGAGGCCAACTACGCGCGGGTGCCGCTGATCGTGTTGTCAGCCAACCGGCCCTACGAGTTGCTCGGAACCGGCGCCAACCAGACCATGGAACAGCTCGGCTACTTCGGCACCCAGGTCCGCGCCACCATCAGCCTGGGGCTGGCCGAAGACGGGTATGAGCGGATGGACTCGTTCAACGCGACCTGGCGGTCGGCCACCTGCCGCGTCGTGGCGGCCGCAACCGGATCGCGGACCGCCAACGCGGGCCCGGTCCACTTCGACATTCCGCTGCGCGAACCGCTGGTGCCGGACCTGCACAGCGGAAACGCCGCAATGCCGACCGGCCGGGCCGGCGGGAAACCCTGGACTTACACCCCGCCGGTCACCTTCGACCAGCCGCTGGATATCGACTTGACCGCCGACACCGTCGTCATCGCCGGCCACGGCGCCGGTGCGCACCCGAATCTGGTGGATCTGCCGACCGTCGCCGAGCCCACCGCACCGCCGGCGGTCAACCCGCTGCATCCATTGGCCCTCCGGTTGCTCCGCCCGCAACAGGTCATCATGCTGGGCCGGCCCACCCTGCACCGCCCGGTGTCGGCGCTGCTGGCCGACCCGTCCGTGCCGGTCTATGCGCTGACCACCGGGCCGCGCTGGCCCGATGTATCCGGCAATTCGCAGGCCACCGGCACCCGCGCGGTGCTGACCGGCACCCCGAACCCGTCGTGGCTTCAGCGCTGCGCTCAGGCAAACCGGCAGGCGGCCGATGCGGTGCGCGGTCAACTCCGGGCGCACCCGCTGACGACGGGTCTGCACGTCGCCGCCGCGGTGGCCGACGCGCTGCGTCC
>NZ_JBARMY010000535.1:0-14469 GCF_049802695.1 Mycobacterium sp. | reverse complement strand
GGGCGCATCTGCGCGCCGCGGCCGAGGCGGTGGCACGGCTGCCGGCTGCACTGCGCAACCGCCGCGTGTTGCCTCCGGAGTGGGAGCGCCAAGTCCGCCTGCTCGAGGCGTCCTCCAATTGAGCTGTCAGACAACACTTCTCGCAAAGCGGTGTCAACCGGATTGGCGACCCCTGACCGATACGGCGGCGGGCCTACCGGCCGGAACGAGACGCTGATACACCTTCAAAGTGTCCGCGGCGATCCGGTCCCACGAATAGCGCGACTCCGCCCGGCGTCGCCCGGCCGCGCCCCACTCGGCGAGCCTCGCCGGATCGGCCAGCATCCAGTTGAGCCCGGCCGCGCAGGCCGAAGGATCCTTCGGCGACACCAGCAAACCGGTCATGCCGTCGACGACTGTGTCGAGCATGCCGCCGACCGCCGTGGCCAGCACCGGCACCCCGCACGCCATCGCCTCCACCGGAACGATGCCGAACGGCTCATACCACGGCGTGCAGGCCACCACGTCGGCGCCGCGCAGCACCGCGGGCATCGCCGCACGTGACACCGATCCGCACAACCGCACCCGGTCGGCAACACCCAATTCACCGGCCAGCGCCGAAAGACGGCGAGCCTCCGCGTCGTTGGCCAGTGCACTGACATCCGGCCCTCCGACGATCACCAGTTCGACGTCCGGAACGGCCGGCATCGCCTGGATCATGATGTCGAATCCCTTGCGCGGCACCAATCTGCCCACCGACACGACGCGACGCAGGCCATAGTGTCTGACGACGGGCTCGGGGCAGAAGCGGGACAGGTCGACGCCGCACGGGATCACCGAGATCCGCGAGCGCGGCCGTCCCAGCCGCGCCAGCTCGAAGACCTCGTCGGTGCACGTCGCCGCCACCCAGTCGGCGTTGCGCGCTATCGACTGCTCCAACTTCAGCCGGGTCGGCGGACTGGTGTCTTGCACACCCTGATGACGACGCTTCACGACGCCCAGAGCGTGAAAGGTCTGCACGGTGGGCACGTCGCGTTGCCGGGCCGCGCGGGTGGTGGCGATGCCGGACATCCAGAAATGGGCGTGGGCGACGTCCGGCGGCTCGTCCCGCCAGTGGTCGGCCAGGAACTGGCCGAAGGCCGGCATGTGCGCCAGCAACTCGTCTTTGGGCAGCGCCTCGGGCGGTCCGGCCGGCACGTTCACCACGGTGTAACCGTCTGGAGTCGGTACGCGTTCGGGCAGGTCGGAACTGTCCCGTCGGGTGTACACCACCACCTCGTGCCCGCGGCGGGCCAGCGCGGCCGACAACTCGGCCACATGCACGTTCTGGCCGCCGGCGTCGACGCCGCCCAGCACCGCCAACGGGCTGGCATGTTCGGAGACCATGGCGATCCTCATGGGGCCGCCCTTGCCTGCCGGCTGCATGCCAGCACTCATGCGCACACCTCCTCGATCAGCTGGTCCCACTCCTGCAGGAACCGGTCGAGGCCGAAGTATTTGAGCGCGATCTGACGCGCCGACTTACCGGCGGCGCGCGCGGCTTCCGGGTCGGCGATGTAGCGCCGCAGTGCGTCACCGAGGATGCCCACGTCGGCGCTGACGACGCCGGCCTCACTGGGTACCGTCAGGGGAGCCATCGTCGAGGCGACCGCCACCACCGGCATGCCGAGGTGCATCGCCTCCAGCAGTGAGATTCCCAGCGACGTCCAGCGGGCGGTGTGCAGATAGACCCGACGACGCGCCACTTCTCCGAACAGCGCCGGCGGTGCAACGTCGCCGCGCCCGTGCACGCGCATATCGTCGGTGCCGGCACCGACCCGATTGAGGTCGCGCGTACCCATTCCCCACACATCGATCGGAACCGAAGCCGACAGCCGCCTCAGCAAATCGGTGCCCACGACCCGGTTGCGCCGAACCGGTTCGTTGACCATCGCCGCGGCGGCGGGCAGTTCGCCGGTGTAGCGGTCCCCGGGATCTTTGATGCCGTGGGTGATGACAGCGGTCCGCGCCACACCGTTGTCCCACATCAGGCAGTTGAAGTCGGTGACATGGACGAGGGTGATGTCGCTGCGGTTCGCGATGGGGTGACGACTTTCGGTCGGCGACGGCCGCGGCGCGTTGTGCTCGACGTAGACGGCCGGGAAATCGACACCGGGGCGCCGGCCAGACCACGCCGCCAGCAACTCGAGCTCTTCGGGCCGTTGCAGCACAGCGACATCGATCGGCTCTTCGGCGAGTCGTTCGGCCTCCACTTCGCGTGCGCGGGGCCAGCGACGCCCGCACAGTCCGCGACCGTCGGAATTTTTGGCGGTGTTGACCGGCAGCAGGTAGTGGTGCCGGCCCTGTACGAAGGCTTCCGTCCACGAGCCATGTACGTGCCAGAGCAAAACGTTACGCGCGGCTGGCGTCGGCATGCGAGAAGTACTTCCCGGCCACTTTGACGGTCAAACATTCGCCGACCGGGCCGGACGCCGCGCGCGGGTTCAGGACCGCGTCAATCCCTGGGTGGCCGGCCCTTCCAGCAGGGTGCCGTCGGGCGCGAATCGTGATCCGTGCAACGGGCATTCCCAGGCTTTGCTGGCGTCGTTCCAGTTGACTATGCCGCCCAAATGTGGGCAGACCGGTGAAACCTGATGTTGCACACCATCAATCGTGCACCGAGCCTGCAGATGCCACGGCGGACCGGTGACCACACCACCGTTGTCCGGCGCGGATCTGCCCGTGCGTGCCAGCGGCGTCACCCATCCCTTGGTCAAATGAAATCCGACTTCGAGATTGGCCTGCACCGCGGTGGTGATGCCGGTCAACTCGTGCGGGCTCCAAGCCGCGAACGCCCTTGCCCAATCCATCCGCCCACGCAGAAGCCGACTGCTGAGCAGAAGCGCAGCGGCGGCGCCACCGGTCATGCCCCACTTGTTGAATCCCGTTGCGACGAAGATCTTTTCGTTGCCGGGCAGAATCGGGCCGACATAGGGTAACCGGTCGATCGGCGTATAGTCCTGCGCTGACCAGAAATGCGTCTGGATGGCACCCGGAAAGTGCTCCTGGGTCCAGGAGGACAACTTGTCGAGCTCGTCAGTGGGACTTTTCCGGCCCACGGTGTGACCGGCACCGCCGACGATGAGCCGCTCGCCGTCCTTGGTCGGGGCGTAGCGCACCGACCTCGTCGGTGAGCCCGCCGAAATGAACATCGGGCGGGTGATGTCACCGGGAACTTCGAAAGCGAAGGCGTAGGACCGGCTGGGCTTGAGCCTGGCGAAGAACCCGCCACGGTCCAGAATCGGAATGCCGGTGGCCAGCACGACTTGTCCGGCGTCGACTTGAACGTCTTGAACGTTTTCATCGCCGGTGTGCACGCGCAACCGCAACCGGTCGCCGTGCTGCGACAGCGACCGTACCCGGGCGCTTTCGGACAGCCGGCCACCGCGGTCGCTGAGCTCTTTGATCAGCATGTCCAGCAAAGGCATCGGATCGAACTGCGCCTGATCGTCCAATCGGACACCGCCGTGATACGGAAAGGGCACGCCGGCGGCGTCGTCCCACTCGGCGTTGAGACCGGCGAGGCGGGCGGCCGTCAATTCGGCGCGCGCGGACGGTACCTCTTTCGCCGACTGCGCATAGGTGTAATCGGCCTCGCGCTGCACTGGGATGTCGTTGTGCTCGCAGTACCGCAGCAGCCAGTCTTGGCCCTCGCGGCTGCCCTTGACGTAATCGCGGGCCAGATCAGCGCCGTGACGGGCCACGATCTTGGTCAACGACGTGCCCTGCAGCAGGCTGATCTTTCCGGTGGTGTTGCCGGTCGTGACAGCACCGGCGGTGCGGGCTTCCAGGACGAGCACATTCTTGCCGGCGCGGGACAGCAGCACCGCGGTGATGAGACCGGTGATGCCGGCGCCGACGACGACCACATCGGCCGACGACCCCCCGTCGAGCTGGTGTGTCTGCTGAGTCGGTCCGGTCCGGTCGCGCCACAGCGATGTCATCGCCATCGCATACCCGGCCGCGGATCGGCGCCAAACGCGGCAGAAACCCTCCGGCGCGCGTGTGCCAGATCACAGCGAACTGGATTGGGCGCGCTCACCACGGGGAAACCCACAAGTCAGTGCAGCCTGACCGGCTTGCTATGTTTGAGCCTGCCGCGAGGCGGGAATGCGGCGAGACGCGGCGGGGGTGACCCCGCTGGAGGCCGATCGAAACGGTCGGTCTGACCAACCGAACTCAGAGCAAATGAGGAGGGTTCATGTCGGACGACAAGGACAAGAGCGGACCGGCCGAAGGCGTGCGCGGCGTTGTCGAGGACGTTAAAGGCAAGGCCAAAGAGGCCGTCGGGAACGTGACCGGCCAAGACGATCTCGCCCGCGAGGGGTCGGCCCAGCAGGACAAGGCCGAGGCGCAGCGTGACGCGGCGAAGAAGGAAGCGGAAGCCGAATCGGCCCGCGGTGGTGCGAAGTCCGCGGAGAAGAAGGAACAGTCGCACCAAGACTAGAACCTGCCAGAAATCGATGAGCCCGGTCCGAGAACGGACCGGGCTCATCGGCCTCTGTGGCCCGCGCTTTCAGCCGAACAGCGGGAGCGCGCGCTTGCGGGCGAGCGCGTCCATTCCGTGCTGGATGCTGTCCTGCACCTCGCGATACTTCTGGTCGACGTATTCGTCGTCGTCGGCGCGTCCCGGATCTTGGTCCAGCTCGACCGCGGGCATGAAGCGGGTGCGTATCTTCGCCGGCAGCGGCAGCTGTGGAAGCGCCGCCGGGGCGATTCCCCACGGCAGCGAGACTGCCAGGGGAAACACTTTGAGCCGCAAAATCTTGTCCAGCCGCAACGCCTGCGAGAGCCGGTCACCGCGGATCAGCACCGGCATGGCGTCGGCGCCGCCGACCGTCGCGATGGGCACGATAGGGACCCCGGCGCTAATGGCCATCTTCACAAAACCTTTCCGACCGGCCAGATTGGCCTGGTCACGCTCCCGCCACGGCCGCAGCGAGTCGACTTCGCCGCCCGGCCACAACGCGACATCGTGCCCCTCGGCCAGCGCGGTCGCGATGGCATCCGGAGCGGCCGGCAGCACGCCCATCGAGCGGAAGTAGCGGCCGATGCCGGGGATCGCCATCAGCGCGTCGTGCGCCGTTCCGTTCAGCGGGCGTTCCTGGCCGAATCGTCGCCACCATTGCAGGCCGACGGTCCACGCGTCCCAGACGAACGGCGCGCCCGAATGGATTCCCACCAACAGCACCGGTGACTCCGGAATGTTCTCCCAGCCGTCGATCTCCATCCGGAACCAGTAATCGACCAGCACATTCCAGAAGAACTTCTGCCGCTGCATTGTGGCTTCGTCCTGCCCGGCCAGCTCCCAGTCACCGGCGCGCTTCGCCACCCAGCCGCTGAATCCCCCGCCCTGGCGCTCGCGCCGCTCGTCCATCGCAACCCGGGCCTGCTCGGCATTGCGCTGCGCTTGCTTTCGAACTTCGGCGGGCCGGTGATCTGTCTCACTCATGCCTGAGGTGTACCCAACTCTCCGCCCGCAAAGCACTGCGAAAACGAAACCTCCCCGCGCCGACGACGCGGGGAGGTCCACTGGTTCGACCGCTGAACCGCGGTCACGGGCCTGAACCGTGCTACGAAGCCGTCCAGATCAGGACGTCCTCCGCTCCGTCGTTGTAGACGACGCTGTTGGGAGGTGTGCCGGTGACGTTGAAGTAGATCTTGCCGACTGATTGCGCACCTTGGACGATCGGTGCCGGGCTAAGGCCGTCCGGCGTAGCTTCTTCGATCACCCGGTAGTTTGTACCGTCGGCCGAACGCGCATTGAAGTCCAAGACGAGTGGTGTGACGGTGCCGCTGTTCGCCGTCGCAGTGACATCGGCTTGCCAAATCTGTCCGGGCGGGCCCAAGTGAAAGACATCAGTGTTGCTCGGCTGCAAGTTGCTCACCGTGTAGGCGGTGACCAACGGACCGTCAACGAGTTGTTCGGTGGTGCCCAACCCCTGAACGGTCGGATTCACCGCGGCTGCAGTTGCTGCTGTGAAAATTGTGACAGATGCGATTCCGGCTGCGCCGATCGCAGTTTTCATCGCGACCTTGGTAAAAGTCACGTTAACCCCTTCCATCGAGTGTTCGAGACATTGTCGCGGCGCCACCCATAGTTAGAGCACCGCCAGACACATATTGCGCAATAACCAAAGCATGGCACGTTTAAACGCTTTTCGAATACCGATGCGCCGAATTCGGTCGTAGCTACGCAGTCAGCCGCGTATTCAAGGCGAGCAGCTGGTTCGCAATCACCTATTTTTGCCGTTGCCTATTTGCCCTCCGGCCATCTGCGGCGCCTGGAAATCACCAGTTGCGGTGGCAAACGTATTCGCAGACACGAAGTGCCGGTGATTAACCGGTGTGCCGACAGGGTAGCCGTTGGCAGTCCGATGCGGAGGTGACAACGTGGCCCGGCACGTCGACATCGATCCAGCGTTGTGGGAAGAGTTCCACCGTGTGGTGAATATGTCCTCGCGAGAACTGGCGGATTGGCTGCGGACCCGCTCGGCCCACGAAGAGGCCGAGGAACTGCCCGATCAGGCCGGCACGGTGACCGGTCAACGAGTGCTGCACATCTTGGGTAAGCGGCGCGTCGACCTGACGGAGGACGACGAGAAGACCATGCGACGGGTCGTCGACCGCGTTCACGCCCAACGCCGAGACGATCTCGAACCGACTGCCGGTCAGGAGAATTGGCGGCACCGATTGATGACCATCGGTCACGACCCACTGAAACCTTCGTAAGCCCAGCGGTGAGGAGAAGCACCGTGAGGCACGCGAAAAGAGAAAGGAAGTTCGCTGATGGAACGTGGCAGTGCGAAGCACAGCCCGCGAGAAGACGAGGCGCTCAAGGACGAGTTGCGCGGAACCTTGCAGGGCAACCGCTCCAGCCGCGCTGAGGAGTGGCGAGACCCCGAGCCGCCGGCCGACGACGATCCCGACGTTCCGAGCGCCGGCCCCCCGCCGCAACGGCCCTGACGCACACCGGCGAACAGCGCCGTTTATCAATCACCGATCCATACACGCGTGCGTGCCAAGCAGAACAGTGCTCAGTGGGCCTTGAGGAGACCGTGAGAAGACCCAGAGAGGATTACGCCATGGGCCTCAACGAGCAGCAACAGAGCGCGCCGGGCGTTCAAAGTCAGATGGATCCGGTTCCGGATTGCGGCGAAACCAGTTACCCCGGTACAGGGAGGCTGACCGGAAAGCACGCGATCGTCACCGGCGGCGACAGCGGGATCGGCCGAGCCGTGTCCATCGCCTATGCGCGCGAGGGCGCGGACGTACTGATCGCCTACCTCAACGAGGACGACGATGCGCGAGAAGTCGCGCACTACGTCGAAGACGCCGGCCGCAGATGCGTTGCCGTTCGGTGGTCGACCGGGCCGCCGGGGAATTCGGTTCCATCGACGTGCTCGTCAACAACGCCGGCTATCAGATGATGCACGAAAGCCTCGACGAAATCAGCGACGACGAGTGGGATTACACCTTCCGGCTCAACGTCGGTACTCTACCTCACCAAGGCGGCGTTGCCGCACATGCCGCCCGGCTCGTCGATCATCGGCAGCTCATCGGTCAACTCCGACACACCAAATCCCACCTGGCGCCTTACGCGGCGACGAAGGCGGCCATCGCCAATTTCTCCGCGAGCCTTGCTCAACTACTGGGCGCCAGAGGAATTCGAGTGAATAGCGTGGCACCCGGGCCGATATGGACGCCGCTGATTCCGTCGACGATGCCCGCGGACAAGGTGGCGTCGTTCGGCGACACCGTGCCGCTCGGTCGCGCCGGCCAGCCGGTCGAACTGGCTCCCATCTACGTCCTACTGGCTTCCGACGACGCCAGCTACATATCCGGTGCCCGCGTCGCCGTCACCGGAGGGCGCCCGGTTCTTTAGAACAACTTTCGGGCTACAGCGGTATCGACGGATGCTGGTGATCCCCGGTGGCCTGGAAAATGACTCGCCGGGCGATCTGTACCGCGTGGTCGGCGAACCGCTCGTAGAACCGGCCCAGCAGAGCAAGGTCGACGGCGGCGGCCACGCCGTGTTCCCAGCCGGGATCGACGAGCACACTCAGCGTCTGGCGGCGCAGGTCGTCCATTGCATCGTCGTCGCGGCGGATCTGTGCCGCCTTGGACGGGTTGCGCGACGACAACACGTCGTACGCGCCGGTGCCCAAAGCAACCGCCACGGCGCCCATCTCGGCGAAATATCCTTCGACCTCTGCGGGCACCGCGTGGTTGGGAAAGCGGCGGCGCGCGATCTTGGCGATGTGCGCCGCCAACCCGCCCATCCGTTCTATGTCCGCCGCGATCTGCAGCGCGCTGACCACTGCCCGCAGATCGGCCGCCACCGGCGCCTGTAACGCCAGCAGGCGCAACGCAATTTCCTCCGCGTGCGCACTCATCGCCGCGATGTCTTCTTGCCCGAGGATGACGCTTTCAGCGCGCTCGAGATCAGCCTGCAGCAGCCCGTCGGTGGCACGCCGGATCGCGCGAGTGGCCATGCCACACATCTCGCCCAGCTGAGCTGTCAGCGCCTCGAGTTGCTGTTGGTAGGCGGTCCGCATAGTCGACGGTCAGTCCTCACACGTCGTAGTGCACCCCGCGTAAGAGTCCGGTTTACCCCGTGATTCGCCTTCCTACACTCCCCGAGATTCTTCAGGCAGGTGCGCGATCAAATCATCAACGGCGTGACTTTCAACCTGGGCACGCTGTTGAGCGGGTTCTACGGCGTCTCCTCCGCTCATGTGCCGCTGTTCATCATCCTCTGGGCGCTGGGAAACTTCGCCGGCCCGCTCATGCTCGGGGGTCTGTTCGACTCGATCGGTCGCAAACCGATGATCGCCCTGTGTTATATCGGTTCAGCTGTCGTGATCGTGGGCCTCGCGGTGCTTTTCGTCAGCCACACCGGCGGTGCCGGGACACTCATCGCGGTGCTCGCGGTGTCATTTTTCCTAGCCTCTGCGGGCGCTAGCGCAGCGTATCTGACTGTCAGTGAGATCTTCCCGATGGAGACTAGAGCGTTGGCGATAGCGTTCTTCTACGCCGTCGGTACGGCGATCGGCGGCATCAGCGCACCGGTGTTGTTCGGGCAGCTGATCGATTCCGGAGAGCGCACTCAGGTGATGTGGTCGTTCCTCATCGGAGCCGCCATGATGGCGGTGGGAGGATTGATTGAGCTGTGGCTCGGCATCCCCGCCGAACGACGCCCGTTGGAGGAGTTGGCCTTGCCGTTGACAGTCGCCGACGTTGAGCGCGGGGATGGTTAAGCGTTTATTTACCCCGAACCCGACGGTTGTGCTTCTTGATGGCGTCGACCAACTCCGACTTGCTCATCGTGGAGCGTCCGCGCACATCGAGCCGGCGCGCGATATCCAGCAGATGTTTCTTGCTGGCGTTGGCGTCCACACCTTCGGCGGACGGGCCGCTGTTCCGCGGGCCGCCGCCCTCAGCGCGCTTGTCGGAGGGACCGCGTTTTTTCTTCGGCTCCCAATGGTCGCCCACCTTTTCGTAACTGTGCTTGACCGCCGAGTACGCCACCCGATGGGCACGCTCCTCGCTGTCATACTGATCGGCCGCGGCGTCATGAGCCTTGGCGAAGGTCCGCTGCGCTTTGTCGTTGGACCGCTGCAAGGTACTGGGCAGTTCATCCTTCTTCGGCTTGCCGCCCTTGGTTGTCTTGGGCATGACCTCTCCTGTTCTTCCCGATCGTCCGGGCTAAGTCGTCGTTCGAGTCACCCTTCGGCCGCCTTTTGCGCCCATGCGTAAGCAAGCTGAAGGAAGTCGGCGCCGGTGAGAGCGGTAAAGCTACCCGCCACCAGTCGGGTGAACCGCGGGGCGAAGATCAGTCCAATGACGAACGCGGTGGCCACCCACACGTCCAGACAGAACGGGCAGGTCAGCAACTCCCCCAGGCTGTGCCGCAGCTGGCTTTGCTGTCGGGTTTCTTCCTGCACCTCGGCGGGACCGCCGGTGCCGGCGTAATGGGTGAACGGTGCCCGCAGCGGGCTGGTCACCGCATCTTTGGTCAGCGTGCGGGACAGCTTGTGCGTGCCAGCAGTGACGGTGAGCAGGTCGATGACACGCCACCGGTCAGGCAGCTTGCGGCCGGTTACGGCGGCGAGCACCGCCGTCACCGCCACCAGTGAGCTGTAGATGATCAGGATCGCCACATAGCCGCTCAGCGGGCGGGGATTGTCGCCGCTGTAGGCGTCAGCTTCCTGCCCGTCCCGGTCGGTCACGGCCGCGCCGGCTTCCGCTGCTTCAGCCACTACCACTCCTTCGTCGGCGTCCGGTCTCGTTGGCGGTTACCCGAAGTGGGTGCTGCGCAATCCGCGCCGGACGTCGCGGGAAGTGCGGAAGCTGCGTTTCCCGCCGAGCGACGGGGGTACAGACACCGGACACAAACGAAAGGACGGGTTGCCGTGGCCGATTCTGCCGCCGACGCGCCTGCTGTGCTGTTCGACCTTGACGGGACCCTGGTCGACACCGTTTTCCATCACGCGGTGGCTTGGCATCGAGCGCTCCTCGACGTCGGCCAAGAGGTGCCAGGTTGGCGCATACAAGGGCTTGTCGGCCGCTCCGGCGACGAACTCGTCAAGACTCTGATCGGCGAGGACTTGGCCGAGAAGCACGGCGACGAGGCGAAGGAACGGCACAGCCGCTACTTCGCGGAGTTTGAATCAACCCTGCGCGCAACGCCGGGCGTTCGCGGTCTGCTCGAAAAACTGACCGACGAAGGCTGGCGCAATGTGCTGGCCTCGTCGGCGGGCGAGAAGACCCTTTCCTTGCTGCGCAGGGTGCTCGACGTCGACGACCTGCTGTCCGAGGTGACCTCCAGCGCAGACGCCGAGCAGTCCAAGCCGGATCCGGACATCGTCAATACCGCACTCGAGCGGGTCGGCCGCGACGAGGAGCGGGCCATTTTCGTCGGTGACGCGGTGTGGGACATGGAAGCCGGTAAGCGAGCCGGGGTGCCGACGGTGGCGGTGCTCACTGGTGGAGTCGCTCGTGAGGCGCTGGAACAGGCCGGGGCGGCAGCGGTCTACGACGACCCACAGGACATCTTGGATCACTTCGAGGAATTCATCGAACTATTGCGGTCTTAAGCGGCGGCAGGCAAGTGACGTAGTCGTCTTCTTCAACCGTAACCGGTAGCCCTTTAACCGAACTCCGGCCGACCTGAAGGTCGGCCGGTTCGGCGGTGTTTGTCACGGTTCGATGGTCAGCCCAGGTGGGCGGAAAGCAGCCACGCCGGCATGGACTTGCGGCCGTCGCCCTCGTCACGCAGGTCCACGGGAAAGGGAAAGTCACCCTCTGGGATGTTCGCGTAGATGCGGGCGGTCCGGATCTCGTCGACGACCCAGTGCTTGGCGACGGCTTGGCGCAGTTCGTCTTCGGTCACCGCGTTGGCCGGTCCCTCCGGCATGCCCGCGCGGTCGAAAACCAGCACGAAGTAGCGCGCGCCGGGCGCCGCGGCGCGAACGATCGACTGCTGGTAGCCGTCGCGCAGATCGACCGGCATGGAGTGAAACAGGGTGCTGTCCACGATGGTGTCGAATCGGCCGTCATAGCCGGTGAACGAGGAGATGTCGGCGACCTCGAAGGAGGCGTTGACCAGGCCCTGCTCAGCGGCTTTGGCCTTGGCCAGCTTGATTGCGGTGGGAGACGCGTCGAGTCCGACGGTGCGATGCCCCAAGCCGGCCAGGTGCAAGGACAGCGCGGCTTCACCGCAGCCGGCGTCGAGCACCTCGCCGGTGATCTTGCCCTGGTCGATCAACGCCGCGATCTCCGGCTGAGGTTCGCCGAGACTCCACGGTGGCCGGGCGCCCGCACCGAACTCCGCTGCTTCACCGCGGTAAGCCGGGTCGAAGTCGAAATCGAATTCCTGTACATCAGTCATGTGTCAGGTATATCAACCTGCCTGATATGTGTCAAGCAAATTGATATGGGTGCTTGCCGGCGCTTGAGTTGTTGCGCCTCGCAGTGCGTTCGAACGCGCGGACAGACATAACAGCGCCGAGGTTGCCTACCGACGGGCGGTATCAGGCCTGCGCGGCCGAGGCGATGTGCGCCCAGGGCCGGGCCTCTTCGAGCTCGTAAGCCAGCTCGAGCAGCCGTGCTTCGCGGCCGATATCGGCGGACAGCATCATGCCGACCGGCAGGCCGGCCGCTGACTGCGCCAGCGGCAACGAGATCGCAGGTTCCCCGGTGACGTTCTGCAGCGGGGTGAAGGCCGCCCAGCCGATCAGCCGGTCCATGATCTGCTGGTAGTCCGCCATCGGATCGAGGTGGCCGATCAGCGGCGTCTCCTCGGCGAGCGTCGGTGTCAGCACCGCGTCATAGGTGCGGAAGAACCGGGCGGTGCGCCGCCGGGTTGCCCGCAGCCGCAGAATTACCCCCGGCATCCGGTGCAGGTGGCGAATGGCCCGGCTATCCAAGCCCAATGTCAGGTTGTCCAGCAGCGAGCGGTCGAAGGAAGCGCCGAACGCCCGACGGCCTGTCCGCACCTGCGCCATCGCCAGCAGCGCCCAGTACAGCACGAAGTCGCTGGCGAAGCCCACCGGAACCGGTGGGCTGTCGATGCGCTCGACGTGGTGGCCGAGTTCGGTGAGCAGCCCGGCGCTCTCCAGCGTCAAGTCCCGCACTTCCGGACTGCACTCCCGCTCCACCGAACGGGTCAGCACCGCAATCTTCAGCCGTTGCCTGCCCGGGCCGGTGACGTCACCGATGGGCCGTAGCCGCCGATCCTGCCAACGGCGCTCGGCTTCCCGGTAAAACGCCGCCGTGTCGCGTACCGATCGGGACAGCACACCGTTGGCGACGATGCCGACCGGCATCCGGCGCAATTCGGCGTCGAGCGGTAACCGCCCGCGCGACGGCTTCAGCCCGACCAGCCCGTTGCAGGCGGCCGGGATCCGGATCGAGCCGCCACCATCGTTGGCGTGCGCGATCGGCACCGTTCCGGCGGCGATGAAGGCGCCCGAACCCGACGACGAAGCACCGGCCGTGTGCGCGGTGTTCCACGGATTGCGCACCGGCCCCAACCGCGGATGCTCGGCCGACGCACTGAACCCGAACTCCGACATTTGCGACTTGCCCAGCGGGATCAGCCCGGTACCCAGGTAGAGCCGGGCGAAATCGCCGTCGGCCGGGGCCGGGCGCGGTTGCCACGCGTCGGCGCCGCGCATCGTCGGCAGTCCCGCGACGTCGACGTTGTCCTTGACGAAAGTGGGCACGCCGCAGAAGAAGCCCTCCCGGGGCGGTGCGTTCGCTTCGGCACGGGCCCGGTCGAACGCCCGGTACGCCAGACCGTTGAGGGCAGGGTTGACGGCTTCGGTGCGGGCGATCGCCGCATCGACGACCTCAGCCGCCGACACCCGACCGGCCCGGACGGCCTCGGCGACCGCGACCGCGTCCAAGTCGCCGAGGGCGTCATCACCGAAGGCGTGCACATGTCGCATGTCGCGCTGGCCGGGATGCGTCAGGCCTGGCCTACCTCGAACCGGGCGAAGCGCGTCAACGTCACGCCCGCGTCGTCGAGCAGCGACTTGACGGTCTTCTTGCCGTCGGACACCGACGGCTGTTCCAGCAGCACGACGTCCTTGAAGAAACCACCCAGCCGGCCCTCGACGATCTTGGGCAACGCCTGTTCAGGCTTGCCCTCGTTACGGGAGGTTTCCTCGGCGATGCGGCGTTCGTTGGCCACCACGTCTTCGGGGACGTCGTCGCGGCTCAGGTAACGCGCTTTGAGCGCGGCGATCTGCAGCGCGACGGCATGTGCGGCATCGGCTCCGGATCCAGAAGCGCCGCCGGTGTACTCGACGAGCACACCCACCGCCGGGGGCAGGTCGGCGGCCCGCTTGTGCAGGTAGGTTTCAACGGTGCCGTCGAAGAATGCGACCCGGCGCAGCTCGAGCTTCTCGCCGATTTTCGCCGACAACTCAGCAATCGCCTGCTCGACGGTGGTGTCGCCTACTGAGGCGGCTTTCAGCGCGTCGACGTCGGTTGCCTTGGCCGCCGCTGCAGCGGATACGACTTTGTCGGCCAGTGCCTGGAATTCGGCGTTCTTGGCGACGAAGTCGGTCTCGGAGTTCAATTCGATCAGCGCACCGTCTTTGGCTGCCACCAGCCCTTCGGCGGTGGCCCGCTCGGCGCGCTTGCCGACGTCCTTGGCGCCCTTGATGCGCAGCACCTCGACGGCTTTGTCGTAGTCGCCGTCACTGTCGGCCAGCGCGTTCTTGCAGTCGAGCATGCCGGCCCCGGTCACCTCGCGCAGCCGCTTGACGTCGGCAGCGGTGAATTTCGCCATATCAGCCTTCCGTGGTCTCTTCGGTTTGCACGTTGCCCTCGGCCGGCCCGGCTCCTGCGGCGGGGGCGGTGGCGGTCGCTGTTGCCGTTGCTGAGGCCAGCAGTTCCTGCTCCCATTCGGCCAGCGGCTCGGCGGCGTCGGCCTCGGGC